>PNLE01000127.1 GCA_013822855.1 Planctomyces sp. | reverse complement strand
GCGACGCAGAACTCGCGCGGGGTGACGGGCGTCAGCTTCTCGCGATTCGGGCCGGTGTACTCCGCCCCCAGGTAGACCCGTTGCAGCGCCCAGAGGATGTAGCCCGCCGTGAGGATCATCCCCAGCGCTCCACCCACCGAGAACAGCTTGTCGACGTTCCAGACGGCGAAGATGGAGAAGATCTCGCCGATGAAGCCGCACAAGCCCGGCAGCCCCAGCCCCGCGAAGAAGAGCCCCGCCGCCACACCCGAGAAATGCGGCTGCAACCCCGCGATGCCGCCGAACTGCCGCAGGTCCCGATGCTTCACCCGGTCGTAGAGCACACCCACGATGAAGAACATCCCCGCCGAGACGATCCCGTGCGAGACCATCTGGAACATCCCCGCCGACAGCCCCATCGCCGCGAAATCGGGCTTCTGGACAACTCCCGTCAACTCATGGAAGCGGAAGGCGCCCAGGCCCATGAGGACATAACCCATGTGGCTCACCGAACTGTACGCCACCAGCCGCTTGAAATCGGTCTGGGCGAGGGCCGCCAACGCCCCGTACAACACGCAGAAGACCCCCAGTGCCACGATGAACCACGCGCACTCCGCGAAGCCCAGCGGACAGATGGGGATCGCCACGCGGATGAGACCATAGCCCCCCAGCTTTAGGAGAATGCCCGCCAGGATCATGCTGACGGGTGTCGGTGCTTCGACGTGGGCATCCGGCAGCCAGGTGTGCAAAGGTACCACCGGCAGCTTGATCGCGAAGGCGATGAACAGCAGCACGAATGCCGTGAACTGCAGGCTCTCATCCCAGATGGCCAATGGTTCAGCCGCTGGCTCGATGTTCCGGACCGCGTCGGGCTGCCCCTGACCCAGCCGCGCCAGTTCGAGCAGATCGAACGAGCCGTTCGAGCCGGCGTAGAGCATCAGCATCGCGATCAAGAGGCAGATCCCCCCCGCGAGGGTGTAGAGGAAGAACTTGATGGCCGCATATTCCTTCCGCGGCCCGCCCCACAGGCCGATCAGGAAGTACATCGGCAATAGCATCACTTCCCACATCACGAAGAAGAGGAAGAAGTCGAGGGCGAAGAAGACCCCCATCACACCCGTTTCCAGGAGCAACATCAGGAACAGGAAGCCCCGCACATGCGTTTCGATCTTCCACGAGGCAACCAGTGCCAACACGAAAATCAACGCCGTCAGCAAGATCAGCGGCAGGCTGAAGCCATCCACGCCAATCGAGTAATTCACGTTCCACGTCGGGATCCACGGCAGCGACATCCCCAGCAGAATGTCGAACCGCCTCGAGGCGACATCCGCCGAACCCGGTGCCTCGGTGATATAACCCAGCGCCACACCGGCCAATTGGCACGTGATGCACAGTTCGGCGGTGACTCCCGCCAACGCGTACCAGCGCATGGCGGCTACCGCCCGTGCGGGAAAGCCGAACAGTCCCAGGCCCCACAACACGGGCAGGAAGACGGCACAGCTCATCAGGAATTGCGGGTCGGCAAGCATCAGGTCGGCAGACATTTCAGAAGAGGAGGAACACCTGTTTCAACGGATGGAGAACTCTATGGGGACCACTTACTTGCCGCCGGGCATCCAGGCGAAGAGCAACAGGAACAGCACCACCACCGCCGCCGCGGCCAGCAGCACGTATTGCCGGATGTGACCCGTCTGCGCCTTCCTCAAGGAGAGGCCCGAACTCCAGACGCCCCGCCCGAAACCGTCGACCAGTTTGTCGATGATCCCTTCGTCGCACCAGCGGCTCCACGCCGAAACACGCACCGAGAACGCCGCTCCGGCATCGATCAGCGGGTCGAGGATCCATTTGTCCATCCGCCCCACATGCCCCGCCAGCACCAGCACCGGCTGCACGAGGAACATCCGGTAGAGCCGGTCGAAGTACCACCGAGCCGTCGCCAGATGCGTGATCGCCCCGAACTGCCGCGACAGATCGGCGGCGGAGATGATCCGCTGCCCGTAGACCGCCCAGGCGATCAGCGCGCCCAGCCACGCCGCCGTCAATGTGATCGCACCGGCTGTCCCGTGAATCGCGTGTCGCGCCTCGGGATCCGCCCATTGCACCACGAACGTCCGCCCCGCCGTCCCGCTGCCGAAACCCGGCATCAGGCCCGCACTCTGTTGCACGAGGCTCGAGAGCCAGCCCCCCTCACCACCCAGCGCCGAGAACGCCGCGAGGACCGCCAGCACCACCAGGGGCAACGTGATGGGCCACGGTCCTTCATGAATCTTGAGCATCGACAGGTGCGCGGGGGTCTCGCTGGCGAACAGCCTCAGCCACAGCCGCAGGCTGTACGCCGCCGTCAGACACGCCCCCAGGATCACGGCCACCAGCAGCAAAAGATGCTGCGGATTCTTCAGCACGAAGGCCATCGTCCCCGACACGATCGCATCCTTCGAGTGAAAGCCCGAAAAGCCCAGGCTCTCGCCGAAGATCGTCACATACGGCACCGCCAATCCCGACAGCGCCAGCACGCCGATCAGCATGGTGAATGCGGTGAGCGGCAGCCGGGGTCTCAAACCTCCCAGACGGTCGAGATCCTGCTCGTGATGCACCGCATAGATCACGCTTCCCGCCCCCAGGAAGAGGAGTGATTTGAAGAACGCATGCGTCACCAGATGAAAGAGCGCCGCCTCCCACGCCCCCACACCGATGCCCAGCAGCATCATCCCCAACTGGCTGATCGTCGAATGGGCCAGCACCTGCTTCAGGTCGCGGGCCACCAGGGCCATGCTCGCCCCCAACAGCAGCGTCGTGATCCCCACATAAGCCAGCACCAGCAAGGCTTCAGGGAGCAGCACCGGCACCACCCGGGCCGCGAGATAGACCCCCGCCGCCACCATCGTCGCCGAGTGAACCAGCGCGGAGACCGGCGTCGGTCCCTCCATCGCATCGACCAGCCACGTGTGCAGCGGGAACTGGGCACTCTTCCCCACACACCCCGCCAGCAGCCCCAAACCGGCGGCCACCAGCAAGGTGTAACTCGCGGGGCCGCTCATCCCATGGGTTCCGCTGAAATCATCGGCGGGAACCGACTGGGCCGCGTCCACCGCCGCCGCGAAGGTTTCGGGAAGTGCGGGGGCCCCGTGGGAGGGGAAGAGCAGCAGCGTGCCGCACGTCGCCAGGAGGATCGTCATCCCCAGCACGAAGCCGACATCGCCCACGCGGTTCATCAGAAACGCCTTGAACGACGCCTGCCGGGCCGCCCAGCGCTCCTGGTAGAACCCGATCAGCAGGTAGCTCGAAAAGCCGACCAGCTCCCAGAAGACAAAGATCTGCAGCAGTCCGTGCGCCAGGACGATCCCGAGCATCGCGAACGTGAAGAGCCCCAAAGCCGCATAGAAGTGGCCGAACCGACCGGGTCGTTCCACCGGCTCGCCCTTTGGTCCGTGGAGATGATGGTCGAGATAACATTCCGTCCGCTCGTCGGCGAGATAAACCAGCGAGTAGAGATGGACGGCGGTGGAGATCAGCGTCACCAGGGCGAACATCACGATCGTCAGTGAATCGATGGCATAGCCCAAAGGAAACTTCAGCGCACCGAACGATGCCAGCGTGTACCAATCGCCCACCAGCCGCCGCTGTTCGAGGACTTCGTGGCCAACTTCGCTGCTGCCCGTCGCCAGCCAGACAATCCCCGCCAGGCACGCCAAACCCCACGCGGCGGTCACGCAGCCGACACCCACCACTCCCGGCAAGCCCGACAACCGGCTCGCCCGCAGGCGCAGCAGCGAGATCGCCACCGTCCCGAAGAGGGGCAGCAGCCAGGCGGTCGTCAGGCAGGCGATGATCAGCGAATCGGCGGTCACGGTCTTCCGTTGATGATGTCGTTGATGGAGGTGTGATTCGAAAGAGCGTCAGCGTTTGAGTTCGTCCCCGCGATCGACATCGACCGTGAGGAAGTTGTTGTAATAGTTGAGGGCGATCGCGAGTGCCACAGCCGCTTCGGCGGCGGCGATCACGATCACGAACAAGGCGAAGATCTGCCCGTCGATCCCCAACGCCGTGTACCGCGCGAAGGCCACGAGGTTCAGACACGCCGAGTTCAAGACCAGTTCGACACCCATCAGCACACCCAGCGCGTGCCGCTTGGTCATCATGCAGGTCAGCCCCGCCGCGAAGAGGACGGCGGCGACGGTCAAATACGCTCCCAGCGTCATGCAGGCCTCCCTTCGCCAGCCGTTTGTCTTGTTTCAATCGAGGTTGGTTCCTCGGGCGAAAAGGCCGAGAACCCCCCGCCTGAAGCGAGGTTCCCCGCGAGGGCTTGCTCGACGCTTTGAGCGGAGGGATCGTTGTATTGCGCCGAATCGGGATCCCAGGCCAACGGCCCCCGAGTCATGGGGCTGCCCCCGTTGGTTCGCCCGACATTCGGCCCTCCGGGAATCTGCCGTTTGGCTCGCGCCAGATACGCCGCCCCGATGAGGACCACCAGCAGGTGGACCGAGATGATCTCGAAGGGAAGCAGGTATCCCGTCCCCAGTTCCAGCCGCCCCTCCCCGTCGAACCGGGGGCGGAAACCGATCATCGCGCTTCCCAGCGCATGGCCCGTATCCCCCAACCGCCCCGCCCCGGCGACGGGCGATCTGTCGGATGTGGTTGCCACAAGGCCACCCTCAGGCATTGTCGGTTGTGACGCTGTCTGGAGCCGCTCCCAATCCACCGAACCGACGGTGAACATGAGCAGTGCCACCAAAGCCAGCGCGAGCGACACCGCGAGGATCGTCTCGCCCCCCTTGGGTGTCAGGGGTTGCCGCCGCCCCCCCGCCGTCAGCATCACGCCGAAGACGAGGATCACCACCGTTCCGCCCAGGTACACCAACAGCTGCGCGGCGGCGAGAAAGTCCGCATGCAGCAGGAAAAACAGGCCCGAGGCCGACGCCACCGAGACCATCAACCAGAACGCCATCCGCACGATGTTCTGGGTGACGGCCACCATGATGGCCCCCAGGCAGGTTGTCGTCGCGAAGACCCCGAACAGGAACTGCAGCACCGTCATCGGCCCGCCTCCTGTTCCATCGCCAGGGGCGTCGTTGGGGTCGAGATCGCCCCTTCCTGATGAGCCGCGGCCCGCAGGACGCGATCGCCGAACGGTTCACCGAAGAGGAGCGGTCTCCCCGTGAGCGAGGTGATCGTCAACGGCCACAGCGACGCCCCCAGGAAGAGCGCGCAGCTGATCGGAATCAGATACTTCAGGCAGGTCGTCATCACCTGATCGATCCGCAACCGGGGGAGCGTCCACCGCACCCAGATCTGCACGGTGACGAGCAGCCCGGCCTTCAAGAGGAAGACATGGGCGCCGAACAGGTTGATTACGTAATTTCCCAGCGAGAACCCCTGCACGGGAAAATCCCGTCCCCAGGATCTCAAAGGTTCCAATAGCGTCTCCAGACCCGTCCCGCTCCACCAGCCGCCGAGGAACAGCAGCACCGCGACACAACTGACCGCCAACATGCTCGCGTACTCGGCGAGGAAGAAGTAGGACCAGCGCATGCCGCTGTATTCGGTATGGAAACCGGCGACCAGTTCGCTCTCAGCTTCCGCCAGATCGAACGGGGCCCGCTTGACACTCGCAATCGCCACCGTGAAATAGACGAAGAACGCGATGAAGGTGAAGGGGTCGTGGAAGATCAGCCAGTTCGTCAGGAAGAACCCGGCCTGCACCTCGGCGATCGTCACGAAGTTCAAAGATCCCGCCACCATTACCGGGATCAGGGCGCAGAGAGCCAGCGGGATTTCGTAGCTCACCATCTGGGCCGCTTCACGCATCGAGCCGAAGAGGGCCCACTTCGAGCCGCTCGACCAACCCGCGAGGATGATCCCCAGCACTTCCAGCGAGATGATCGCCAGCGCGAGGAAGACACTAGATTCGATCACCACGGCGGCCCAACCGCGCGAGAACGGCAGGACCATGAAGACCGTGAACGAGGCGACCAGAGCCAGATAAGGGGCCAGGCGAAAGAGCCATTTGTCGGCCGCCGCCGGGGCGAGGTCTTCCTTTTGAATCAGCTTGATGCCGTCGGCGACCGATTGCAGCCAGCCGAACTTTCCCCCGACTCGCGTGGGGCCCAGCCGATCCTGGATCCGGCCGGAAACCTTCCGCTCCAGCCAGATGAAGAACGCGGGCGAGACAGCGAAGACATGGAAGACCAGGAGCGTGTGGATCAGGATGGCCAGCGTGAAGCCCAGGAATTCACCGGTGAAGCCCGTCAGGAACTGCTCCAGCGTCAATCCTGTTGCCAGCATGGCCATCAACGCGACCCATTCCACAACGAACAACAGACCCCGCCCGCACTGGAAACCACTCACATCATCCAGACGCGCCAGAACCGTCTCAGGTTCACTCGTTCCATCGCAACATGTTGCTATTCCGGGAGTTCAGGCACTGCGGACTATGACAGACCGCCAGCCGTCCCACAAGCCAGCCGACACCGGCTTTCGCCCACGGAATCGTAGTGGAAATTCACGAAGCGATCACGTTTGATCCGCGGAGCGATCCGGCAATTGGTGAACCGTAGACAACCAGACCCCATCACCTGATTTCATTGAATTTTTCGCCAAACGGACTGCATCGCGGGAGACAATCCAGTAACGTTCAACGGGTGGCCTGTCGCACGCCTCGTGCTGCCCTGCGAGGCGTGTCGCAAACCTCGACAGTGTCAGTGGTTCAGGATCGTCGTCGCATTGATGAGGTGGGCCGGATCATGCCGATGGGAACACCTGTGATCGCTCCGGATGCGGCCTCGCTCACAGCGGCCCGCACCGCGCCTCCCCCGCTCCCCCGCCATGTCGCCGTCATCATGGATGGCAACGGCCGCTGGGCGCAGCGACAGGGCCTCGAACGGATCGAAGGTCACCGCCGGGGTGTCCAATCGGTGCGTTGCGTCGTCGAAGAGTGCGTCCGGCTCGGGATCGAACAGCTCACCCTCTACTGCCTGAGCAGCGAGAACTGGAAACGACCCCAGACGGAACTCGACTTTCTGATGAGTCTGCTCAAAGAGTTCCTCATCGCGGAACGCCCCGAGATCATCCGCCAGAACCTGAGATTTTCAGTCATCGGCCGCCGGACGGAACTGCCGCAGGATGTCCTCGACGAGATCGACACGACGGCGGCCACCGCCGCTTCCCACACCGGCATGCGGCTCTGCCTGGCAATCAACTACGGCAGCCGGGCTGAGATCGTCGACGCCGTCCGCTCGCTGGCCCGCGATGTCGCCGCCGGGCGTTTGACACCAGAGGCCATCGACGAGGATCTCATCTCCGCCCGGCTCGATACGGGCGGTATGCCCGAACCCGACCTGGTGATCCGCACCGCCGGCGAGATGCGGCTGTCGAACTTCCTGCTCTGGCAGATCAGTTACGCCGAACTCTTCGTGACCCCCACCTTCTGGCCCGAATTCCGCGAAGTGGAACTCCACGCCGCCCTCGAGGCTTTTGCCAGAAGGCAACGCCGCTTCGGCGGCCTCCATCAACCCGCAGTCAATTCCTGAGTATTGCAGATCATTACGAGACAACAATCGAGGCGGATGCATGGCCAAGTGTGATCAGGGGTATCTCTGCGAAGTCTGCGGCGACGAGGTCGAGGACATCTCCGAGAGCGATCTCTACCTGCGTTTCATCATCGGCGAGGTCCCCGTGCGGGATCTGCTCACCGCCCCCGAACGCCACCTGAAATGCCACCCCTTCCTCGCCCAATTCATCCTCGACGACCGCTTTCCTCCCATCACGATGGAAGGCCCATTCGGCAAGGCACAGCTCGACCCCGCAGAGCGGGCCCGCATGGAATCGCTCGTCACGCGAGGCTTCCAACGCCTCCAGGAAATCCACACCCTCCCCCCCATGCCCTTCAACCAATACCCACTCCCCGAATTTCTGGATGCGACGAGACAATAGGCCTTTGCCAGCGGCATCGTCCGAGGAAGCGTGAGGTGATTTCTCGCACACCGTCATCAGGTCGCGGCGACTTGTTTGTGGAATCGCACCCATTTCTCGAACTCCACTGCGATGAACGCCACGACCGTCACCAGCAGAATTCTCAACCAGCTCCCCAGGTCGAGGGGGGCGGTGTGGAACAGCTTCTGCATCAGGGGCAGGTAGGTCATCAGCAGTTGGGCGCCGATCATCGCGGCGATCCCGTAGAGCACGTACATGTTGGTGAACAGGCCGATTGAGAAGACCGATCGTGTCAGGCAGCGGCAGTTCAACAGATAAGCGCACTCGACCATGACGATGACATTGATCACCGCCGTTCTGGCCTGGTCGAGTGTGTGGCCATCGGCCCGCATCTCTTGATCGAAGACCCAGAATGAACCTATCAGGATGATCAGCGAAACCAGTCCCGTTCGCATGATCAGGGGAAAGCTGAGGATCGGTTCGCGCGGATTTCGTGGAGGACGCAGCATCAGGTCGCGTTCATGGGGTTCGAAGACCAGCATCAACCCCAGCAATACGGAAGAGGCCATATTGATCCACAGAATCTGCACTGGCAGGACGGGCAACTCGGTGGCCAGGAGAATGGCGACGAACAGGACGCCCGCCTCGCCGATATTCGTCGGCAATGTCCAGACAATGAACTTCACCAGATTGTCGAAAACCCCGCGTCCCTCCTCGACAGCCGCCTTGATCGTTGCGAAGTTGTCGTCGGTCAGGACCATGGCGGCGGCTCCTTTCGCGACATCGGTGCCGGTGATTCCCATGGCGATGCCGATATCCGCCTGCTTGAGGGCCGGGGCGTCGTTGACGCCGTCTCCCGTCATGGCCACCACATGGCCCCTCGATTGCAAAGCCTCGACGAGCCTCAATTTCTGTTCCGGTGCGACGCGTGCGAAGACGGTCGTCTTCTCGGCCACTACTGGGAGGTCCTCCGCCGGGATCTGTTCGAGATCGCGACCAGTCAGTGACTGGAGCTGCGCATCCCCAAGGCCGATCATGCGGGCGATGGAGCGGGCTGTCCCCACGTGATCCCCGGTGATCATCTTCACCTGGATCCCGGCTTTCCGGCAGTCGGCAATGGCGGCGATCACTTCGGGGCGCGGTGGATCGATCATCCCCTGCAGGCCGAGGAACGTCAGATTCGCAGCCACATCCTCATGTTCCAATTGGGACTGATCCGTTTCGACTTCGACCTTGCCCAGCATCAGCACTCGCAGGCCATTCTCGGCCATGGCTTCCGCAGCGGCTTCAATGCGGGGCATGTCCACCGGGGACTCCCCGCCTAATGCATCGATGGCGGCGGTGCAGCGGCCGAGGAGTCGTTCCATGGCCCCGACGATGTAGACGACTTGACGATCGCCTGGTGCCTCATGCAGCACGGCCTGATACATGTACTCGGATTCGAAAGGGATCTTGTCCCGCCGTGGCCAGGCGCACGAGGTCAGTTCCTCGTGAAGTCCCGCCTTGTGTGCGGCGACCAGCAAGGCGGCCTCCGTGGGATCACCCTGGATGTTCCAACGCCCCTCCTCCTCGTAGAGACTCGATTCGTTGCAGAGCAGACCCGCCCTCAAGACTTCCGTCAGTGCCGGATGATCGGCCGGTTCGACCTTCGAGCCGTTCTGTTCGAACTGTCCAACAGGCTCATATCCCGCCCCCGTTACATCGATCATCTGATCCGCGACATAGATTTGAACCACGGTCATCTGATTCTGAGTCAGCGTGCCGGTCTTATCGGAACAGATGATCGATGTGCTGCCCAGGGTTTCCACGGCAGGCAGTTTTCGAATCACGGCGCTGCGCCGGGCCATGCGCGAAACGCCGATCGCCAGCACAATGGTCACTGCGGCGGGAAGTCCTTCGGGGATCGCCCCAACGGCCAGAGCCACCGTGGACATGAAGACCTCGGCCACCGGTTCGCCACGCCAGATTCCCAGTGCGAAGATGGCGGCTGAGAGCGCCAGAATGGCAAACATCAGCCAACGGCTCAATTGAGCGATGTTGCGGGTCAAGGGCGTGGAAAGATCAATGGTCTCAGACATCAACCTCGCAATCCGGCCCGTTTCGGTGGCATCTCCCGTCACGACAACCACGCCTTCCGCCTGACCGGAAGTGACCAGGGTTCCGCCAAAGGCCAGATTGCGACGATCGGCCAGAGTCGTGTCGAGCGGCAACGCATCGATCATCTTGCCGGCAGGGACTGACTCCCCGGTCAGAGCCGCCTCTTCGATCTGCAGATTCTTCAGCGTGCATAGCCGCAAATCGGCGGGAACTCGATCGCCCCCCTGAAGCAGAACGACATCCCCCGGCACGAGCGATTCCGCGGAGACACCTCGGCGGATCCCTCCACGCAGGACGGTCGTCTCCTCGGCCACCATCTTGTTGAGCGACTCGATCTCTTTTTCCGCTTTGGATTCCTGCAGATATCCCACAATCGAATTGATCAAGATCACCGCGAAGATGACGGTGGCGTCCACCCATTCCCGCAGTGCGAGACTCACCAGGGTGGCGATCAGCAGCAGATAGACCAGCGGTTGATGAAACTGGAGCAGAAACTTCATCCAGGCGGGCGTGCCACGCCGTCGTGTCATGCGGTTGAGACCGAATCGTTCTTGCCGACGGGCGACTTCGGCATCCGTCAAACCTTGATCCAGAGAAACGCCCAACTGATTCAAAACCGTGCCGACGTCCAGATGATGGAACGAATCAGAGGCAATCGCTGAGGAAGTCGCCGGCTTTGAGCTGGGTTCCATGAGATGGGCCTTGATCGAAGGTCGTGACTGATCCGTCCCGGTATGCCATGAGTCTCTTGGGAAAACTCATGGCCGCGAACGATCCGCCACCCAGCGGCTGTCCGAAGTTTCGTGCGGCAGGCGGGCGTGTTTCATCAGGCGGATCAGTTCGTGCAGCTCTTCGGGAGGAAGGTGGCCCAGTTGCAGCTCGTGGCAATTCCGCACGGGTTCATCGAGTTCATCAAGCAGTTGTCGGCCCGCGTCGGTCAGGGCGACTTCCACCACCCGGCGGTTCTCGGGTCGGCGGGTTCGCAGCACGAGGCCGCGTTCCTCCAGGCGGTCGATGAGCCGGGTGATATCCGGTGCCCGGCTGATCAGCCGATCCGCGATCTGCAGCGTGGCCATCCCAGCGGGATGCACGCTCCTTAGCAGCCTCAGAGTGTTGTACTGCTGGGCCGAAAGTTCGAACCGGCTGAACATCTCTTCTTCGAGGGCCTTCATCCGGTCGTACGTCCGCCACATCTGCAGATAAGCCTCCTGCGTGAGCGAATCGAAGCGCAGGGGCTTGGTGGGATCGTGGGCTTCAGGAGTGGGCGATGGAGAATCGGCCGGGGGCGGCGAGTTCGCAGGCATCAATGATCCACTTTCCGCCGCAGAGGTCTTGGGAAACTTGGTGATCGGAAACTTGGGGATCGGCAGCTCCGACCCGGCAGAAGTCGCACTTCTCCAATCAGAAGTTATACGGCGGAGCGCCTCATACCATGAGTCTCAGGTGCCGAACGCGTATGAATTTGTCGGCTTTTCCGGTTGTGCCGCCCGTGGGTGTTTCGATTTGGAAACATGCGTTGCCTTTCGGCGTCACGTTGACTTTTCCTGAACTACGTTGAAAGCGGAGGGCTGTTCCTCCGGCGGCTTCCCGTGCCCCCTCACTTGCGGGAAAGCAGCGACCGACTCACCTGGTCCTTTCAAAGGATTGCCGGCCATGCGTCTGACCGTTGGCGACCTGATGACGACTGCCATCACCATTTCCCCCCAGGCGACATTGCAGTCGGCCTTGGCACTCCTCGTGAACTCGGGAGTTCAAGAGCTGTATGTGGTGGGCCCGAAGAAGAAACTTCTCGGGATCCTCCCCGACTACGAACTGCTCAAGGCCCAACTCGCCGAGACCGATCCCCAGGCCACTGTCGAACGCTGGATGGTCGCGAGCGTCCAGACGCTCACACCCACCACCGATCTCGCCGTCGCCACCAATCTCTTCCGCGCGGGCAACTGCTCGCGGGCGGCTGTCCTCCAAAAGGGCCAGCTGGTGGGCGTGGTCTCGCGACTCGACATCCTGAGGCTTTGCCTGATCCTCCGCGTCGACGGCCCCCACACCGCCGACGCCGCGGTCGATGAAGTCGAAACCTCCGTCGCCGGGCCAGCCTCCAGCCGAACCCAGGCTGCGAAGTCCAACCCAACCAAACACGGCGCCGCCAAAAACGCCCCGGCCAAAACAACCACCAGCCCCAAAGCACCGGCAAAGTCCTCCCCGCGCACGACCACGGTTCCCGAGCCAAAGTTCATGACGCGGCAAACCCGGGCCAAGTCGGGCCGCAAGACCACCGGCTCGAAGCGGTAGCCCCCAGGAAGTTGCCGTCGGCGATTGGCTCTGGATTCGCACCTCTTGAGTTGCCATGATCGAAGGTCGTCCATTTCGATCACCGGCAGATTCACGCAAGGTCGTTTTCCATGCCCATCCGCCCGCGCCACCCGGATCGTTCCTCAACCGCACGTCCGTCTCGATGGATGCTTCCTCTGCGGGGATGCTTGGCCGCTGTCCTCCTTGTGACATGTTGTTGGAACACCTTGGCGGCCCAGCCGGTAGCGAAAGGCCCCGATGCCCAGGTGGCGGCGCTGATCGCCCAAGTGAAGTCCATCGGTCTGAAGGGCGAAGGCTACCCGGCGGCCGTCGCGGCTCAGAAGGAACTCTCCGCCAGTGGGCCGGCGGCACTGATTCCGCTCCTGAAGGCGATGGATGGCGCTTCACCCCTCGCGGCCAACTGGCTCGCCGGCGCCTTCGAAACGATTGCCGACAAGACACTCGCCACCGGCGGTGACGGGATCCCGGCCAAGGCCTTCGAAGCTTTCGCGCTGGATCGCACCAACGCCGCCAGTGCCCGATTGCTGGCTTATGAGTGGCTCAAGAAGGTCGATCCCACCGCCAAGGATCGCCTCGTCCCCGGCATGCTCGACGATCCCTCGGCCGACTTTCGCCGCCTGGCTGTCACGCGTTTGATCGCCGAGGCCGATGCCGCCAAGGAGGACGCCCGGCGTCTCGAACTCTGGACGAAGGCCCTCACCGGCGCGACCGACGAAGACCAGGTCAAGCTCCTCGTCGGCAAGCTCGACGATGTCGGCGTGAAAGTCGATCTCTCCCGCCACTTCGGCTACCTGCTGTCGTGGCAGCTCATCGGTCCGTTCGACAACTCCGCCCGCGACGGCTTCGCCAAGGTCTATCCACCCGAACTGTCCCGCGATTTCAATGTTCCGCTCCCCGGTCGCGAGGGGGATGTGAAGTGGGAACCCTTCACCACCAAGGACGACATGGGCGAGGTCGATCTCATCCCCCTGCTCAAGCCCTACCGCGATTCGCTGGCGTACGCCGTCACCACCTACAAGGCGAAACAGGGCGGCCCCGCCCAGATCCGTCTCACCACGCCGAACGCCTGGAAGGTCTGGGTCAACGGCCAGCTCGTCTTCGCCCGCGACGAATATCATCGCGGCTCGATGTTCGATCAGTACGTCATCCCCGTGACGCTCGTCGAAGGGAACAACGAGATCCTGCTCAAGATCTGCCAGAACGAACAGACCGAGGATTGGGCTCAGAAGTGGTTCTTCAAAGTCCGCGTCACCGACAGCTCGGGCAAGGCCATCCTCCCCGCCGAATGACGGTTCCAGATTTTCCCGTCTCCATCTGTTTTTCATCCCCCCGCCGGTTGGCTCTTGAACCTCTGGCGACGGCTTCCCGCCGATAGAAACGGAATGTTCCATGACTTCACGCCGACGACAGGCTCTCGCCAGACGCAATGCGGCACTCTCCCACCGGCCCCTCGCCGCCAGGGTCAAAGTTGCGGATTGGACAAAGGAAGCCGGCCATCTGGAAGCCGCCCGTCGGCGACATTTGTTCGTGGCGGGAGTCGCTTTTGTCGTGACACTGGGGCTGACTTTCCTTCTGGGTGGCCGAGCATTTGGAGATGACTGGCGGCAGTTCCGGGGGAGCGGCAGCACGGGAACATCGGCAAGCAAGGCACCCCCCGTCGAGTTCGCGGGTGATGGCAAGAATGTCGCCTGGAAGGTCGCACTCCCCGGGCGTGGTCTCTCCAGCCCGATCGTCATCGACGACCGCATTGTCGTCACTGCCAGCTCCGGCCCCCGTCAGGATAATCTGCATGTTCTGTGCTTCAGTGCCGCCAGTGGCGATCTGTTGTGGGAACGCCGGTTCGTCGCCACGGGCCGTTCGCTCACCCATCCCAAGACCTGCAACGCCGCTCCCACACCGGCCAGCGACGGCGAGAAGATCTTCGCCTTCTTCTCCAGCAACGATATCCTTTGCCTCGATCTGACGGGCCAATTGCTCTGGATGCGGGGACTCACGCTCGATTATCCCAACGCCAGCAATAGCCTGGGGATGTCCTCTTCGCCCGTCGTCGCGGGGAATGTCCTCGTCACCCAGGTCGAGAACGACAGCGAATCCCTCACGACCGGCCTCAACACCGCCACCGGCGAAACCGTTTGGAAGCTCGACCGCCCCAAGAAGGCCAACTGGACATCCCCGCTATTGATGGCCGACGGCCAGACGGTTCTCCTCCAATCCTCAAAAGGGGTCGATGCCGTCGATGCCCGCAGCGGCGAAACACTCTGGTCTTACGGCGAGGGGGCCTCGACAATCCCTTCCTCGACCCGCGAAGGGGATACCCTCTTCATCCCGTCGAACGGCCTGGTGGCCTTGCGTCCCGCGAACTCCAGCTCGCCTCCTGAAAAACTCTGGCAGGAGAACAAGCTCCGCCCCGGCACCGCCACTCCCGTGGTCTTCCAAGGGAAGGTCTACTGCCTCACCGGGGCGGGTGTGCTGCTCTGCGCCGATGTCGAAAAGGGGAACATCCTCTGGCAACTGCGGCTGGAAGGGCCGTTCAGCGCCTCGCCCGTTGTCGCGGGCGGCAAGATCTACTGCGTCAACGAATCGGGCAAATGCTTCGTCGTGGCGACGGGCGGCGAGAAAGGGGAAATCCTCTCTGAAAACATGCTGGATGAACTGATCCTCGCCACCCCCTCGATCGGCGACGGCGCGCTCTACCTCCGCAGCGACGCTCACCTCTGGAAGATCGCCGCTCCCTGATGTCGGGCCAGCTCCACCAGAGCCCGCGCGCAGGCCGCTTCGGAGCCTGCCGCTGTCCAATGACTCTTCAGCGAGACAATCTGTTCCTCGGCATACCCAAG
>PNLE01000126.1 GCA_013822855.1 Planctomyces sp. | reverse complement strand
CGACGAGATCGAGATCGCGCCGGAGATCGTGGATCTGCAGATCAACGATGCCGGGGGGATCTCGGGGGTCGGGCCGGGTGGTCTGGTGGTGCCGCTGAGTCAATTGGCAGTCGTGGTGCCCACGCGGCTGACGGAGTTGCAGAAGCGGGGTGACGGGATGTATTCGACCAGGCTGCCCGTGGCCGAAGCACCGCCGGAGACACGTGTCCGCCAGGGCTTCGTGGAGGCGTCGAACGCGGATCCCATGCAGGGGACGATGGAACTGATCGAGGTTTCCCGAGGATTTGAATCGAACGTCAACATGATGCGGATGCAGGATGAGATGCTGGGCCGATTGCTCCAGGCGATCCCCCGCAGATAGACAGTGATAGGAATTGCAACTTGAAGTGGCGCGTTGAAGATGCGCAAAGCATGCTTGCCCAAAGCCGCAAGCATGGCACACAGCAGATAGGCAGTAAGAAATAGATAGACAGGATAGACAACCGCACCGAAGACCCTTGGCGGCGAGCGGTTGTTGAAACGAGATTTTTCGAACGCATTTTTTGAAGGAGGATCCTCATGCTGTACCGCGCGATGTATACGGCGGCCTCGGGCATGCAGGCCTACATGTTCAACCTCGACACGATTGCCAACAACCTGGCGAACGCGGGGACGAACGGCTTCAAACGCTCCCGCACCGATTTCGAGGATCTTTACTACCAGTACTACAAGCTGCCCGGCACGCAGGATTCCCAGGGGAATTACACGCCGATCGGAACCGCCGCCGGTCTGGGGGTGCGGGTCGCGGGGACGCAGATCGACTTCTCGCAGGGGGCGCTTCTGGAAACGGGCCGCCAGCTCGACATGGCCCTGGTGGGCGACGGCTTCTTCCAGGTTCGCGGCAACACCCAGACGTTCTACACCCGCCGCGGCGAATTCACGTTGAACCCCAACGGCGACATCGTGCTGGCCTCCGCCGACAAGGGGCGGCTGTTGGATCCGCCGATCAACATTCCGCCTGACACCGTGGAGATCGGTATTTCGGCGGAAGGGATCGTCTCGGTCATCCAGGCGGGGTCGACCGTGCAGAACCAGGTGGGGCAGATCCAGTTGGCCCGATTCATCAATCCTGAGGGACTGTACCAGGCGGGGGAGAGCCTCTACGCCATCACGGATGCTTCGGGCCAGCCGCTCATCAGCAATCCCGGCGATCAGGGCCTGGGCCTGATCCGGCAGGGGATGCTCGAAATCTCGAACGTGGAACCGGCGAACGAACTCGTCGATCTCATCAAGACCCAACGGAATGTGGAACTCAACAGCCAGGTGATCCAGGCTTCGGATCAGTTGCTGCAGTTGATCACCAACCTGAGACGCTACTAACGCACTGGGCGGTTAACACGGCCAAATCATCGCCAAATAGACATTGTCGAGGACGATCCCTGAGGACACGTTAAATGATTCCGGCCCCGATGACATCACAGCACCCGCAGCCCACCCGCAGCTCACATTCGATGAGCCTGTGCCGGTGTGTGGGCCTGCTGTGCCTGCTGGTAAGCGGGTTGGGCATGGGAAGTGAGTACGCGAGGGCGGACGGGGCCGAGCCTCCGACTGCCGGGGTCACTGCATCGCAGCGGGCGGTGATCAGTCTGAAGGAACGGGTTTCGACGAACCAGTCTCTGGTGACCTTGGGCGATGTGGCGGATATCACCGCGACCAGTCCCGAGTTCCGTGAGCAGTTGCTGGAGATCCCGCTCGGCCCCGGCCCGTCAATGGGTCGGCCCACGATGGTCGACCAGGTGCAGGTGCATCAACGACTCGTGGCGATGGGGGTCAACCTCTCGCATGTCGAGTATTCGGGATCGGGCCGGACGGTGCTTTCCTTTGCCGCAACGGCGGAAGATCGCCCGGCACCGGTGATCCAGCAGGTCTCCAAAGTCGAACACGAGCCGCGAATCCGGATCGATCGCGGAAAGATCAACGCGATGCTGGTGGAGGCGTTCAAGAAGGAGTTTCGCTGGGGCGAGACATCGGCCATGCCGGCGGTGGGGATCGAACCCCATGAAGAGACGCCACCCGCCACCTGGGCCGCTTTGGCCGCTGGTGGTGCTGTCCGTTTCCAGGCCGATCAACTGGAGGATCTGCCGGAGCAGTGGGTCAATGCGACGGTGGAAACCACTGCCGGTGGAGCACCACTTCCCGTGAAGCTCAAGATCCGGTTCACGCCGCAGTTGAAGCATGTCGCGTTTCGGCGGGCGATGCAGAAGGGTGAGATTGTCCAGCAGGCGGATCTGATGTGGCAGACCTCGTCGCCGATTTCGGGGGGCTACACCGATCCGGCGCAGGTCATCGGGATGGAGTGCCGCAGGGCTTTCAAAACCGGCGAGTTCGCACTCACGGCCGATCTGGCTGCGGCACCGCTTGTGAGGAACGGGGACATCGTGACGGCCTCGTTGCGAGTGAAGGGGATCGTCATCCGCGGTCAATACAAGAGCCTTTCCACGGCGGCGCGGGGGGAGAGCGTGACGCTCGTTTCGCTCGACGACGTGCGGGAGCGTGTCTCGGCGGTGGTGACGGGCTGGCACGAGGCGGCGATCACTTCGACCGTCCCCGAGAACGTCGGCATGTCGCCGCGCGGTGTGCAGTTGGTGAATGCCGAGCGAATCGCGGAGCCGGGGCCATCACAGACCGGGCCAACGCAGCCTGCGCCATCACAGGCGGGGCGAGCGCGATCGGCGGGGGCCACCGGTGATCGATCAGGGGAGGGACGAAGATGACCGACTGGCGACGCCCCACGGGGCAGCAGTGGAGTTGGGGTCTGGTGACGGCGGTCGGTCTGACAGCCGCCTTGCAGGAGGGGGCGTTCGCGCAGGGGCCGCCCATCATCACGCCCCTTTCGGACACGCGGATCGAGGACTATTCGCTGATCTATGTGGAGCCGCCCCCGCTGCCGCCGGAGATCAAGGTGCATGACATCATCACGATCCAGGTCGACGAGAAGGCGGAAGTGATCGTCAACAGCCGGTTCAACCGCCAGCGGAACGGGGCCTACAACGCCCAGCTCAACGAGTTCGTGAAGTTCGGCAACAACTTCAATTTGCTTCCGGCAGCGCTCAACGAACCGGCGATCGAAGGGACTTTGACCAACCGCTTGCAGACGATCGGCCAACTGACCGATCAGGAGGGGATCAGCTACAACATCGCCGCCACGGTGGTCGACGTGCTGCCGAATGGGACGATCGTGCTGGAGGCCCGCAAGTCGATCCGCACGAACCAGGACTTCTTCGAGTACCGGTTGGCGGGCCGCATCGACCGACTGGCGATCCTGCCCAACCGCACGGCCCGCTCGGAAGACATCGCGGAGCTGAAGATCGAGCGGACGCAGAAGGGGAAGGTCTACAACAGCACGAAGACGAATTGGGGGACGAATGTGCTGGATATCATTTCGCCGTTTTGAGGATTGGTGTTGGGTGTTGGGCATTTGATGTTTGGAGGAATGCCACCCAGCCAGCCCCTCTTCTTCTCTCTGCAAACACCGAACATCAAACACCGAACATCACTTTCCCAACCCCCGGCACTCCCATGTCACGCCTTTCCATCACTGCTGCATTGCTGCTTCTCGCCTGGGCTGGTTGGCCTGGTGAGGCCGAGGCGCGGGTGCGGCTGGAATACATCTGCACGGTGCAGGGGCAGCAGGAGGTGCGGCTGACGGGGCTGGGGATTGTCGTCGGTTTGCCGGGGACGGGGGACGGAGCCAAGAACGCCCCCACCGTTCGCGCTTTGCGGGCGGCCATGGCCCGCCTGAGTCAACCGGTGCTCGACACCGAGATCCGCAACGCCGACAGTGTGGCCATCGTGATGGTGGAGGCGGTCATTCCCCGCACGGGTCTGAAGCGGGGGCAGAAGATCGATTGCTTCGTGAACGCCGTCATGGGGGCCAAGAGCCTGCGAGGCGGACGTCTCCTCAGCACACCCCTCACCACGGCGGATGCCCGCAATCAGCTGGTGATCGCCGTCGCGGGGGGGGCGATCGTGGTGGACGATCCGGCCCGGCCCACCAGCGCGCGGATCACGCAGGGGGTCGATCTGGTGCAGGATGTGACGGCGCTGTTCCTGAGCAAGCAGCAGGATCTGGTGACGCTGCTCATCGATCCCGCACATGCCAGCTTCTGGACGGCGAGCGAGATCGCCCGCGTCGTCAACAGCGAGTTCACCTTCGAGGCGGCGGGGAAGTCGATCGCCAAGCCGACGGGGCCGGGGGCGGTCGAGATTCAGGTGCCGCAGCAGTACCGGCAAAACCCGGTGGAGTTCATCGCGCAAGTGCTGGAGTCGGGGATCGACACACCCAACACGCAGGCGCGGGTCATCTTGAATCCGAGAACCGGGACGGTGGTCGTGACGGGTGAAGTCGAGATCAGTCCCGTGATCATTTCGCACAAAAGTTTCGTGGTCGAGATCGGTGCCGACGACCCGCTGCTCACGGGGCCGGGGCCGTTCATCGGCCTCATCGAGAACTCGGGCCGACAGTCGCCGCAGCAGCTCAAGGATCTGGTGGACGCACTCAACAAGCTGCGGGTGCCGACGGCCGATGTGATCGACATCATTCGCGAACTTCATTCGACGGGTAAGTTGCACGCCGAACTGATCGAGAAATAGCCGCTGCTCTCGAAGACTCCATTCCCATTCTCCGCGCTGGATCTCCTGGAACGTGAACACCTCCTCCCCTACATCTTTGAAACCTCTGGAGCGCGTCCCGACGGCGAAGCTCTCGCCCTTGCATGCGGCGGGGGGGAAGAAGAACCTCAGCAGCGAGGAGCTGAAGACCCAGTTCAGCGAGACGGTCGGCACGATCTTCTACACCCAGATGATGAAGGCGATGCGTTCGACATCCGGCGAGACGAAGTACCTCAACGGTGGCCAGGCCGAGAAGATGTTCCAGTCGCAGCTGGATCAGGTCGTGGTCGATGCGTTGGCCAAGCGGGGGGACAACCACTTCGCCGATTCGATGTACACGGCGTTCGAGGCGGGGGTTCACGGGGGGGTGGCCAAGGCGGAGTCGCTCAAGTCGCCGCAATCGGAAAAGTCGACGGGCGAGAGGCCTATCGGCGAACTGAGGATGTCTTCGACCGCCGCAAACTCGACGCAATCCGAGCGACAGAACCTCTCGGAACAACTGGCAGATCTGGCACGCCAGACACAAACACTTCGCGAAGCGCCACAGTCACCGTCCCGCACCACAGAGTTGTCGTCCATGATCCGAAAGTAGCGATGGAAGCACCTGCGCCTTGCCCGAGGCGCGCCATCGCCCACTTGCCAGGATCATGCCATGCGGACCACGGACGGTCGCCAGCGGCTCGGCGCCCTCATCGAGTCGTTCCACGACTTGCAGGAGAGGCTCCAGACGCTGCTCGATGCCAAGTGGGCGGCGCTGGTGGGATCGCGGCTGGAGGAGGCCGACGCGCTGCTGCCGCGGGAGGAGTCGCTGGTTCGGCAGCTGCAGGCGAAGGCGGCGGAGCGCGAGGACTTCCTGCGTGCGGAGAAGCTGCGGGGATCCCGGGGCGAATCGCTGCTGGATCTGGCCCGCGAATGGGGTGAGGACGAGCTGATTTCGCTCGCGGAAGAGGCTCGTCGGCAGGCGGGTGAGTTGCAGCAATTCTCGTGGCGGATGTGGATCCTCACGCAGCGGGGAATCCGGCATCTCGACCTGGTGGTTGACGCCGTCGCCCGGGGAGGGTTGCAGGCACCCACCTATGACGGCCCGGCGGGATCAGGGAACGTGGTCCGGACGCAAAGCGCGCTGTTGGACGTGAGTCTTTAAGGGGCCGCTCGATGTCGCTCAATGGTGCCCTGGCTGTCGCCGCACGTTCGCTGGAGATCTTCTCGGCGGGGGTGCAGGTCGCCAGCAACAACATCGCCAACGCCAACACGCCCGGCTATGTGCGCGATGCCGTCTCGTTGACTCCCGCCGGGAGTTACAAGAGCGGTTCGCTGCTGGTCGGCAGCGGGGTGTCGGCGATCGGTGTGCGGCAGCAGCTCGACAGCTATCTGGAAAGCCGGATCCATTCGGCGAACACCAGCGCGGCTTCGTCTTCGGTGAAGAGCTCCGTCTGGCAACGGCTGGAAGTGACGCTGAACGCCCTGGGCGACGAGGATCTGGCCTCCCAGCTCAACAGCTTCGTCACCCAGTTGCAGACCCTTTCGGGGAGCCCCGATTCGGCGGGCCAGCGGCAGATCGCGTTGCAGGAATCGCAGGGGCTGGTGGATCATCTGACCTTTTTGCGGGGGCAGGTGGATGATCTCCGCACATCGCTCAACGACCAGGTCACCTCGCAGGTCGAAGAGGCGAACCGGCTGATCAACCAGATCGCCAATCTGAATCCGAAGATCAGCTCGCTGGAGGCGAACGGACTCAACCAGAGCGATGCGGGGGCGTTGCGGGTGGAGCGGCTGAACGCCATCAACCGGCTGTCGGAACTCATTCCCGTGAAGGTGATCGAGCGGCCTTCCGGACAGATCGATCTTTACTCCGGCAGCGACTACATCATCCTCGACGGCCACACGCAGAACCTCCGGACCGTCCCTTCGACGGATGGCGAGTTCGGTGTCCTTTCGGTCGAAACGACGGTCACCCGGTCATTCGTCGCGAATGGTGGGGGCGAGATCCAGGGGACGATGGAAGCCCGCGACGAAATCCTCGGCGGCTTCACCAAACAGCTGGATCAGCTGGCGGCGGCGGTGATCCACGAGACCAACCGGATCCACAGCCAGGGCGAGGGTTTGGAAGGGTATGCGACCGTCACGGGAACCTATGCGGTCGAAGATGCCAACGCCGCCCTCAACAGCGACGCGGCGGGGCTGTTCTTCGATCCCCAGCATGGAAATTTCACGCTCAAGGTTCGCAACACCACCAGTGGCGAGACGACCGAAAGTGTGATCGCCATCGACCTCGACGGCATCGGGACGGAGACCTCGCTCAACGATCTGGTCGCCAGTTTGAATGCCGTGGGGCAGGTGACGGCCCAGGTGACTGCGGACGGCAAGCTGCAGATCAGCGCGGCCTCGGGTTATGAGCTTCGTTTCGGGAATGATTCGAGCGGAGTGCTGGCGAGTCTGGGGATCAACACGCTCTTCACGGGGACCGATTCCGGCAACATCGGTGTCAACCAGACGGTGGCCGGGAACCAGAAGCTGCTGGCGACGGGGAAGGGGGGCGGCCCCGGCGATTCCAGCAATGCGGTGCTCCTTTCGAAGGTGTTGACCGGGGCGTCGAAGCAGCTCGGCGGACTTTCGATCACGCAGTTCCAGGACAATCTGGTGGGTGGCGTGGCCCAGTCGTCGTCGGCGGAGCAGGCAGTCAGCAAGGGCTTCACCGGCTTCCGGGATTCGCTGCTGACGCAGCGCGAGCAGATCTCGGGAGTGAGCATCGACGAGGAGACGCTCAACATCATGAATCTGCAGCGGACCTATCAGGCCTCCGCCCGGATCATCACGGTGGTCGACGAGCTCTTCAACACGTTGCTGAACATCTGAAGCGGAATCGCGGGGGTAGGGCATGGCCATCGGACAAATCAACATCGGACGCACGCCGAACAGCCTGCTCTATGGCCGCGCGGCCAACGACATCCAGACGGGCACCAACCTGATCTCGAAGTTGCAGCAGCAGATCAATTCACAGCAGAAGTATTCGCTGCTGTCCGAGAATCCCACTGCGACCCGCCAGACCACAGCGCTGCAATCGCTGCTCGAACGGGTGCAGGGTGTCCGCAGCCAGCACACGTTCAACCAGGGGTATCTGAGCGCCGCCGACAACGCCCTGGGGACGGTGAACGAGTCGCTCATCAAGGCCAAGGGACTCTTGCAATCGGGCATCGGCTCGACGACCACCCCCGAAGAGAAGGTGGGGCTGGCGAATGAAGTGGCCGCGTTGATTCAAAGCGCGCTAAGTGCAGCGAACACGCAGTATCAGGACCGCTTCCTCTTCAGCGGCACCGCGACGGGCACCTCGCCTTTCGAGCGGATCGGCGACACCGTGGCGTACCACGGCAACGACGGCGCGGTGCAGGCCTTCGCGGATATCAATCTGCTGGTACCGACGACGATTTCCGGTGTGCAGGCGTTTGGCGGTATCTCCAGCAGCCCGGTGACAGCGCTCCAGCCCGCGATCAAGCTCTCGACACCCCTTGCGGCTCTCAAGCAGGGGCGGGGCGTGAGCCTGTCGTCGATCGACATCACCGTCGACAACGGCACACCGATCGAAAAGACCATCGACCTCAGCGGCGCGCAGACCCTGGGCGATCTGAAGCTGCGGATCGAGCAGGCCTTCGCGTCGGAAGCGGAGACGGTGACGGTCGACATCGATCCCCTCAATCCCGGCGGTCTCCGGATCACGCCCTCCAACGGCACCATCGCTGTCGCCAACACCGGCAGCGGCACGGCCGCCACCCAGTTGCGGATTGCCAGCGGGCCGGTTGCCAGCGTGGCGGGGGGAAGTCTGGAACCGGCGGTCACCTTGCAGACCAGTGTCGCATCGCTTAACGGCGGTACGGGGATCGGGGCGACCGCCGGGACGGGGCTGCGGATTGTGAACGGGGACAAGACCAGCATCGTCGATCTCGACGGCGCGGTGACTGTGCAGGATGTGCTGCAAAGGATCCGTGCGGCGGACCCCAATCTTTCGGCCGAGATCGATCCGGCGGGCCGGGGAATCCGGGTAGGAACACGGCTCAGCGGGGCGAATTTCTCGATCGGCGAGAACGGGGGTGCGAACGCGACGGCTCTGGGGCTCCGCACGTTCACGACCTCGACCACGCTCTCCGAACTCAATCTGGGGAAGGGGGTCGTCTTCACCCCCGGTTCGCCGATCAGCATCACCCGCCGCGATGGTACGACCACGAATGTCGATTTGTCGTCGGCGACGACCATCCAGAATGTGTTGGATCTGTTCAACGCCGCCGATCCCGGTGTGTTGACCGCATCGCTCAACGCGACGGGGAACGGGATCTCGCTGGCGGATTCGTCGGGAGCCGGACCGCTGACGGTGGCGAGCAGCGAATCGGCCATCGCGTTGGGAATCGACGGGACCGAGAACACGGGGGCCGCCGGTGTGTTGGCGGGGAAGGATGTGAACCCCCAGCGGACGAACGGCGTGTTCGACCTGTTGATCTCGCTGGAGCAGGCGCTGCGGAGCAACGACACCGCGGAGCTCTCCCGGCTCTCCCCGCTGCTCGACAAGGCCTCGGGGCAGGTGACGATCACCCGTACGCAGATCGGTACCCGGCAGCAGCTCATGGACGAGGTGGGTGGTCGCCTCGATGATCAGAATTTGCTGACGAAGGAAATGTTGTCGAACATCTTCGACACCGACCTGACCGAAGCCGCGACGCAGCTTTTGCAACTCAAGCAGGTCTACGAGGCCACGTTGCAACTCACGGCCCAGACCCTGCAAATGAGCATTTTGCAGTATCTGTGAGTCGCTGTGAGAGGCCTTCCGACCCGCTGGTTAGAAGCGGGTGACGGCGTAGGGCTGGGGGTCGATGTGGGGCTTTTCGCCGTTGATCATCTCCGAGATCAGCTTACCGGTGCTGGTCGCCAGCGAGATTCCCAGCATGCTGTGGCCGGTGGCCAGCCAGGCCCCTTGCACACCCGGAGCCGGCCCGATGATCGGCACGCTGTCGTACGTCATGGGACGCCAGCCGAACCAGGGTTCTTCTTCGGGTTCGCCCACGGGATCGTGCAGGTAGAGCTTGGCTCCTTCGGTGAGGAGCGACAACCGCTGCGGATTGATGGTCGTGTCGTACCCCGCGAACTCCATGGTCGAACCGATACGGTAGCCCGTCTGGAAGGGGGTGATCGCCACGCGGTGATCGTGGAAGATCATGGGGATCTTGGGGCAGATTTTGGGCCGCTTCATGGTGATCGAAAGACCCTTGCCCGGCTGCACCGGGATCTTGCAGCGGAGGGCCTTCTGGAAGAGGGGCGACAACGCGCCGGCGGCAACGACCACATGGCCCGCTTCGATCTCGCCCTGCGAGGTCTTCACTGCCTTGAAGCGGCTCCCTTCGGTGACGATTTCCTCGACCTTGGTGCCTTCCAGCAGTGTCACACCCTGGGAGACGAGCGAGGCCCGCATCTGCTCCATCAGCTTGTCGGGGCGCAGGTGCGCGTCGCAGTCATACAGGAAGGCTCCCGTGTTGCCGGGCTTGAGGGCGGGCTCGAATTCGATGAGGGCGTCGTCGCCGACGATCCGCCGGGCGGGTCGATCGAACTTTTCGGCGAGCATATCGTCGGTCTTGCAGAAGGCTTCGAACTCGGAGGCCTTGCGGTAGACGAAGAGGATCCCCTCATGCTGCCACTCGCAATCCAGGTAGTCCTCGGCGATGACCTTTTTGTACTCGTCGAATGAGGAGCGGAGGATGGCGTTGAGAGCCGTTCCCGCCGCCATCATGTCCTTCTCGTTGCATTTGCGGGCGAAGTTGGTGAGCCAGCCCAGCAGAGCCAGATCGAACCGGGGGCGGATGTGGAAGGGCGAGTTCGGCGTGGTCATCGACTTGAGCGTCTTGAACAGCACACCCGGCTCGGCCAGGGGAAGGACATGGCTGGGGCTGACATAGCCGCAGTTCCCCTTGGAGCAAAGGCTGCCCATGGTTCCTTGCTCGACGAGCGTCACCGAGCGGCCCGTCTTGGCGAGATATCGCGCGCACATGGCCCCCACAACACCGCCGCCGATGATCACTACGTCCGCTGCCACGAAGATTCCCCTGAACACTGTGAGAAATGAAACCCAGTGAGAAAATAAAACACAGTGAGAAAATGTGAGTCTGCAAGTCCGGCCCAGCGGCAGGCGTGTTTCGCGGTACCGTTTCATCCGAGATCGTGGCGCGGCGAGTCTCGAAGTGGAACGGTCACCGGCTGGCCACTAGATGGCAACTGGCCGCTGGAAGTGTCGGGATTCTAGCAGACCCGACCAGGAGGCGAGCTTCAGAATTCCGTCACCAGGAAGTCATCAAACAGGAAGTCATCAAAATTGTGGGATGCAATTCACGAACGAATACCGTGTTGGAACGGGTCGTTCGGATCAAGCCAAAGGGTCGCGGAAGCCGTCACAAAGGCATCGCCCGTCAATTGGGGCAAGACTTCCACACCGTTCTCCGTCTGGCGGGTGGCGAGCGCCTTGGCGACGAACCGGCTCCCCACGATGCTCTCCTGCCGCCACTCGCCCCCCTCGGGCACATGGCCATCCGCCACGAGGCAGGCCAGTTTGGCACTGGTGCCCGTTCCGCAAGGGGATCGATCATACGCCCCCCCGGGACAGAGGACGAAGTTGCGGCTGTCGGCAGTGGACGAACTGGCGGAACCAAAGAGTTCCACATGATCGATCTCCGCCCCGTGGGCTCCCGTGATGCCCTGACGATCCAATGCCCGGCGAATGCCTTGGGAATATTCGAGCAGGCGTGGCGTATTGGAGAGTTCGAGCGTTTGCCGGTGGACATCCTCCGCGACGAGGAAGAACCAGTTGCCGCCCCAGGCGATATCCCCCGTCACCGGCCCGATGCCGGGAACCTCGACGAGGACATCCTTCCGGTGGCGGTAGCTCCAGACATTGGTCAACGTGACCGAGGATCCGCCGCTCCACGTGACATCGATCGATCCCACCGGCGTGTCGATCGTGGCGTCACCCGGCGTGAGCAGGCCCATCGCCCCGAGGGAGACGACCACGCCGATCATGCCGTGCCCGCACATCCCCAGGTAACCGGCGTTGTTGCAGAAGACCACGCCCGCGGTGGAACCTTCCCGTTCGGGGGGCGTGAGCACGGCACCGACGACAACATCCGAGCCACGCGGCTCCAGCAGGCTGGCCGTGCGGATCCAGTCGGAAAGGCGGCCCATTTCCTCCCGCCGCTGCACGAGGCTGCGGTGAGTGGAAACGGGCTGCGACAACGTGGCTCGCAGAACGGCCAAGTCATCGGCCGAGGAACCGCCAGCACTGTTCTGGCCGGGGGCCGTTTCATCGGCCCAGGGCCAGGGATGACCGGCATAGATCAAACGTGTCGGTTCGCCGCCGGTGTGGCTGTCGAGCACCTTCACCCAGTTTCGAGCGATATCCATGAATGGAACAGTTCATCAGTTGGCGGAAGTGGAGAGAACAGCATCCAGGTTCGGGCGGGTGGCGATGGCGTGGCGGATGATCTGGGTGATCCGGGTGCGCTCCTCACCCACCAGTGGCAGGCGCGGCGGGCGGGTCAATTCGCTGCCATAGCCGACTTCCGCCATGCAGAGCTTGATGTACTGCACCAGCTTCGGATGCGTGTCGAGATGCAGCAGCGGCGTGTACCAGCGGTAGATCTCGACCGCTTCCTGCCAACGTCCGGCGAGGGCCAATTCCCAGAGGGCGCGGTTCTCCGCCGGGAAGGCGTTGACCAGGCCCGAGACCCAGCCCTCGGCACCCAGCAGAATGCTTTCGAGCGCCAGGTCGTCGACGCCGGAGAGGATCGTGTAGCGGTTGCCCAGCAGATTGCGGATATCGGTGATGCGGCGGACGTTGTCCGACGATTCCTTGACGGCGACGAACTTCGGCTCGTCGGCAAGTTCGGCCAGCATCGCGGGGGTCACATCCACGGTGTACGCGACCGGATTGTTGTAGATCATGATCGGCAGCGGCGAGGCATCGGCCACGGCCCGGAAGTGGGCCATCGCCTCGCGGGCATCGGCTTTGTAGACCATGCAGGGGAGCACCATCAGGCCATTGGCACCCAGTTCGGCGGCGTCGGCCGCATAGCGGCAGGCCATGGCCGTCGTGTATTCCGCCACACCGCTGAGAACCGGCACCCGGCCGGCGACATGCTCAATCACCTGCTTGAGCAGCTCTCGCTTTTCCTGTGGCTCGAGGGCGGTGTTCTCTCCCACGCTCCCCAGCATGATCAGCCCGTGGACACCCTCGTTGATCAGCACATCAACGTGGGTCAACGTCGCTTCGATATCGAGGGAGAGATCGGATTTGAATTGGGTGGTAACCGCTGGATAAACGCCGTGCCACATAACCTTGCCCTGTGTTTTGTTTTTGGGTGCAGTAGTCAACTCGCTCTAGAGTACGCACAGAGGGGTCGGATGTCAAATACGGATTTTTCACGCATCCCTCGCGGCGCGGAGGGGCGTGCGAAGGCGATGAGCAGCCGCGCGACTTGCCAGTCATCCACTGGAGATCCAGGACTCATTCCCCCGCCGCCATTCTCTCGGAGGACGTTCGTGGCTTTGGGGAGTTCCCTGAACGCGGATCAGAGCTTGATCGTCAGCCGGCAGCTGTCGCGTTCCTCGTCGGGCAGGTTGAACAGCGCCTCGACGACCTCGTTCGAATACTGGCACAGATCCTCGGGTGAAGAGGGAGCATCCCGCAATTGGGGTGGTGCCGACGATTCGAGCGGCAAGGCCTGCACGCGGAGCGAATCGAAGTCGTAGATGCCGAACTTCACCTGCGGTGGATTCTTCACCCGCAGCTTGAGCTCCCGCTGCAACTCGAGAGCGGTGATGGAGCTGTTGATGTAGGCGGTGACCGCCACGAGGAACGAGCGGTGGAGATCCGGGTTGTGCTGGAAGATCGGTGCGTATTGTTCCAGGCTGCGCGAGGCACCGCGGACGGCGATCTGGATCTGATCGACCAGCGACCGCAGCGGGAAGGTGTAGGCGATGTCCGCATAGCCTTCCGGCGAAAGGTACGTGTCGACGGCGGCGGTCACCGCGCCGCACTTCGAGTGGCCCAGCACCACCACCACCTTCAGACTCTCGCCCAACGCCTTGACAGCGTAGTGGAGGGATCCCAGGCACTCCGAACCCAGCACGTTCCCCGCGATTCGCAGCACGAACAGGTCGTTGAACGATTGATCGAAGATCTGCTCGGTTGGTACGCGGGCATCCGAACAGCCCAGGACGACCGCAAACGGAGCCTGCGTCAGCACGGCCCCTTCGTAGAGCGGCAAGCCCATCGCGATCGGGCTGATGGGGACGATGATCGGTTCCTGGTTCGTCTGGTCGAGCGTGTGCCGCTGCATCCGGCGGACAAGCTCGATGAACCGCGCATTCCCCTCGAGCAGGTTGTCGACGGCAGCCTCCGCCGTGGGGATCTGGCGGGGAGAAATCGGTGCGAACGGATCGTAACGGTAGATGAGATCCATGGACTGTCAGCCTTGACGTGGGGAGGAGTGGAATCGGCTCGGCGCGTTTCATCACGCCAGCATGGGTTCAGGAATCGTCGTCGCAAACATAAGCGGGTTTGAGGGCGGCCAGCTGACCGGTGTCGCGGGCGATGGTCAACGTGAGGGCCTCCAGATTGAGGCAGTTTTCGTCGGTGCCGAAGGGGTCTTCAATCTCGACGCTCGCCTCTTCCATCCCGAGCAGGGCCAGGGAAACAACGAAGATCAGCACTGGCGACCACCACCCGCAACGTTCGCACAAGACCAGCGGCAACGTGATCAGATAGGCCAGAACCAGTTGCTTGATCATCGCCACGTAGATGAAGGGGAGGGGGGTCTTCTGGATCTTTTCGCAGCCCCCCTGGGAATCGACCATCTTCGAGAGTTGATCCTCCATGTGCCGCACCTGGACGGAATCGAACTTCCCTTGCCGGTAGCGCTGGCCGATCCAGTGGGAAATGGCCGAGGCTACGCCGGTGGGGATGTTGCCGAAGCGGGAGACCTGCTCGCAAAGCGGCGCGGGAAGGTAGACATCGGCCTCCTCGGTGTCGCGATGGCCCCGCAGCGACCGGCGGAGTGTGATCACGTAGCCCGAGACCAGCCGGGCGAGTTCCCGGTCTCCTTCCGAGTATTCACAGCCGAACCGCACCAGATTGCGGGAGCTGTTGATGAGCTGGCCCCAATGCGAGCGGCCTTCCCAATAGCGGTTGTTCGAGGAATTCATGCGGAAGACGATGAGGAACCCGAGGAGCGAACCGACCACCGCGTGTCCCACGGGATCGATGCCCACGAAGTGTTTTTCATCGTACCAGCGAAAGTAAGCGCCCGATTCGAAAGCCGCCTGGATCAGAATGGCGTACAGCACGCAACTCATGACGCGCCAACCCGCGCGCGGCAGCGCCGTTCCCCGGAACGAGAAGGCGGTCTTCCACCAGCTGTAACGATTGTATTCGATCATGGAAGTGGGCACTGCACAGGTTCACCCCGGGCAGGTCGTGGGACAAGAAGGAATTCGGTTGTGGGGGACAAGCCCCGATACCCGACCCATGTTAGAGGC
>PNLE01000125.1 GCA_013822855.1 Planctomyces sp. | reverse complement strand
AACATCATCCATAACATTGTCCCGACGGGGCTGTTCACCAGCTCATCGCCAACCACAGCCGATGCCAATGAGGTGAACCTGCGGCAAGCCGAGATCGGCGTGGGCCGCATGGATCCGTTGCCCGGCCCCCAGTGGGGCGGATCGCAACTCGAAGCCCCCCGTCTTCCCGGTGGCGAGCAATACTCGCCTTACCCACCCGGTTCAAACTCTCCCTCGGCGATGGCGGATCCCCGGTCGCAGTCGAACCCCCAATACGTCCAACGCGGGCCGCGTGGTGTGGTGGAAGATGTCCCCCCACCGCCGGGAACAATGGCGCAGTCGCCGCCCGTCCAGACAACCCCCTTCCCGCAAGTTTCGCCCCAGACGGGGATGAATGTCTCCTCGGGTCTGCGGCTTCCCACCGGCCCTGCCTTCTCGACGGGCGGCATGGGTTCCACCCGCCCCACCGAAGCCACCATGGCTTCCCGCAGCGGCCTTCCCTCCAGTACACCGCCGGGATTGGAGACGGGCTTTTCTTCCCCGCCCTACACCGGCCCGACACGCGTTGAACTCCCCGCACCGGCAGGCCTGGTGCCCTCCATTCCGGATGCCCCCGAACCCCCGACATTCGATGAGGCGGCCCAAACCGCATCGACCGGTTGGTTCGGCGGCAGCTTCCTCACGATGGTGGCCGTGCTGGGTGGTGTAGTTGGGTTGATGGGGGCCGCTTTCGTGATGGGCCGCTTCGTCGATCCCCAAGTCGGGTTCCAACCCATTGGCCGGGTGTCGTCCGCCCAGACGTCAGAGACACCGGTGGGTCACTCCGCCGCTCCATCGCTGTCGCGATTTGTCGAAGCTCCGCCGGCACGTTCCGACGACCAACATTCGTCGCACGGGTGGCCCGAGATGGATCCGGATGATCTCCAGCAGCCCTTCCGCTCCAGTTCGATGGAAGCTCCGCGTACGATCACATCGCCGGTGGCCACGTCCCGCGAGACTCTCGGCGAGACGACCAGCCGCGACCAACAACTGCCGATGTCCGTCGAGCGGATGATCGAGGATCTTCTGCACCAGCGGCTCGAAATCGTGGAAGAGCCCGCGTTCATCAATCGCCAGTTGCGGTTCCAGGAACTTCCCGGCGACAAGCGGTTCGCCCGCATCGACCCGCCCGAACCGGTCCTCACCGCCGCCTCGGGTCAGATGCCGCACTTCCTCCCCGCCAGTCGGCAGCCAGTCATGGGGGATCGTCCCGTCGACCGCCGGGATGAGCCGACGGGCGAACGAGCTCCGCAGCGCGCCGGACAGCCTCGCGGCGTGATGGCCGACTCCGCCCGCAAGCCGACTTTCCGGCGGGTCGATGACGCCCAGAACGCGATCACGGGCGAGCGGATCTCCGCTCAATCGCATTCCACCGGCGAGGGGGCACCCGCCCCGTTCGAGCGGGCATTGGTTCAACTCCGAGGGGCGAAACAGTCATGAGCATGGGCCTGGATCTCGGGACCTCCGTCTTCCGCTCCGTCCGCACGCAGGGCCGCGAGCTCCGCGCGCGCCGTTTTCCGGCCAGCTATGTCATCGTGGGCGACGATTCCGCGCACCGGCAACGCTTGTCGCGCACCGACGCGATCTTCGTGCCGTGTGGCGATCAGCTCGTCGTGCTGGGCGATGCGGCGGTCGAACTCGCGCGGTCGAAGTCGCTGCCCCTCTATCCGGTGCTGCCGGGGGGTAAGCTCGACACGCGCGATGCCCTCTCGCGACAGATCATGGCCGCTATGGTCGACGCGATCCTTCCCGAAGCGAAGACTCCCGGCGAGATCTGCTGCCTGACGGTTCCTTCCGCACGGATCGCCGAGACTCCAGAGGCGATCGTCGGCCAGAAATTCCTGGAACAAGGTTTCACCGGCGATTGGCCGGAGCTCGACTACTGCTGCCAATTGGTGAAGCTGCGGGGCTACCAGCCCTTGGCACTGGGCCAGGCCTTGGCCGTCACGCTGGCGGAACTGGTGGGCGAAAGTTTCTGCGGCATCACCGCCGTGTTCGGTGCTTCGGTGACCGAGTTCGCCGTCGCCCATCAAGGGCGGGAACTGGCGCGCGTGGTGATTCCCCGGGGTGGCGACTGGATCGACGAACAACTCGCCGCGATGACGCATTCGATGCCCGCGCGGAGCGAATCGACCGGCGGGGTCGACCGCTCGGATCACGGTGCGCGTTACGCGCTGAGCCTCCAGAAGGCGCGACACGATCGGGAGCAGGCCAGCCGCGCCCCTTCCGCCGATGGTCAGGCGGTGATGATGGTCGAGGGGCGCTACGCCGATCTCTATCGCCAGTTCCTGCTGGCGGTCTTGTCGGAAGCGGGTCGGCGGCTCAATGAAGTCCCGGCCCTGGCCAACTTTCCGCAGCCCACGATCATGGCCTATGCGGGGGGGCTGAGCCGGGCCTCCGGCTTCCCGACGATGCTCAAGAGCGCCATGCGTCAGATCGACTGGCCGATCGGCATCGAATCGTACCGCTCGGCGGAACTTTCGCCCTTCGGCGTCGCTCGGGGTTGTCTGATCCACGCCGCCCTCGAAGAACTATCCGTCCAACGCCCCGCCGCTTGAAGGCTTTGGGGGGGTGGAAAGAGGATGGGTGCCATGGACGTAGCGCGCCAACGGAAGGCCCCGTGGAAACGACAACACATTAAATAAAGAAAGCCGTGCCCACTGGTTGTCGCGGTCACGGCTTTCTTTGTGTTATCGCGGGTTTGCTTCTTGGCGAGGTTACTTCTTGTCCGGGTTGCGGGATTGCTCCAGCAGCCAGCGGTCGAGGCGGGCTTGGACATCCGGCAGTCGTCCCTGCTGGCTGTCCCAGATCACCTTCAGCGGGTAATCATCCGTCGGCGTGTCGCCGCTGAGCTTCAGGATGTACTGCCACATGAGGACGGCCGTCAGGGCGTCTTCCAGCAGCAAATCATCGACCGCCAGGAGGTCGGGGTACTTCTTCAGCATGTCGCCGAAGTTCTTCATGCCCGATTCGACGAGGGCCTTCGCTTCGGTCAGCCGCTGCTCGCCGTAGGCGACCTGGGCTTCGTAGATTTCGCGATGGGCATCCGCCATCTGCGGATCGCGTTCGCAGCGGGCCCGATCGCGCCAATAGCGGTAGTTGACGATCTTCTGGTAGTCGTCGACCGCCTTGCGGAGCCGTCGTTCCTCGTCGCCGGTCTTCACCTGGCCCGAGATGTCGTCCTCACTCATCTCCATCCACATTTCGGCTTCGGGGATTTCGGGAACGCGGAAGATCTCGCGGCCGTACTTTGTCGTCCAGTCGCGGTAGGCATCGTCCCAGGCGACACGGGTCTGTTCGCCGAAGACGCCATCCTTCTGCAGGGCGGCGGCGTAATCGAAGTACGAACGGGCGGGATAGGAGCGGAAGAGGGTGCGATCGAGGATCCGCTGCCGCTGGTTCAGTTCGCGGTCGTTGGCCTTGATGTACCAGTCGCGGGCGACGAGGTAGTTGTCGAGAGCCTGCTCGTTGATCTTGGGATCCGGCCCCCCCTTGAACTGCTCGACATCGGGATCGCTCTTGAAGTACTTGCGGAAGTAGCGAGACTCGTCCGACATCCCGATCTTGAAGCCGATGATACGGCCTTCCTCCCATGCGAGGTCAGGGTTCTTGGCGTTGATGTCGATCCCGTTCTGGAGGAACTTGGCCCCTTCCTTCACCCAGTGGAAGCGATCCTTGACGCTGTCCCACTCGGCGCTGACGTTGAACGCCAGGTTCCAGCTCGTGAAGCGCCAAACCGAGATGAAGTGGGGCTGCAGACGGATGATGGCGTCCGAGGTGGACTTCATCTGCGCCCAGTTCTTCGTGTTCTTGTAGTGCTCGACGCTCGCCCAGAGCGAGTTGACCGCGATGCCGCGGAAGCCCAGGAGCACCATGTTCATGGCGGCGCTCGTGGGGTCGATCTTGCCGATGTCCGATTCGCCCAGCTCGAACTCCGATCGCATCGACGAAAGGACACCCGGCGTCGAGAACTTCCCGCCCCCCGGCATCCCCAGCACCACGATGGGGATCAGCAGCAGGACGATGAAGCCCAGGTAGACCAGTTTTCGAAAACGTGATTCAGACTGGTTCATTTCGCCTCCAGTTCACGCGAACGCAGACAGTAGTAGCCGATAAGGACGCAAGGAATGAGATAACCGATGGTCACGACGATGGCGGGAACCAACGAACGCATGTTGTCGACATCGAAGCCGTTGGCGACATAGCCAGCCATGTTGAAGTAGCTGAAGTTGGGGAGGATCTGCTGGACCAGCCAGAGGAATCCGTTGAGCATCCAATCGACCCACTTGATGAGCTGCGTGCCGGGGTTGTTGGGAAGCTCGGTGGTGTCGTTCATGTAGGTCAGGATGCGGTAGGCCGACTCGAACAGGCCGCCGCCGGTCCACTTGTTCGACAGCAGTTTGTCCATGAATTCGCGGGCGGTGTTGCCGACCATGATGAACGTGAACGTCACCATGATGGCGAACGGCCCCTTGACGAACGTGCTCGCCGTCACGCCCAGCGCGACCGTCAGCACCATGAACAACCAGATCCCGAGCATCGCTTTGAAGAAGCTCAGCGCGAAGGGGGCGTCGGGCAGGCGGATGAACAGGTCGGGCTTGGCCATCCCCAGATACTGGCCGGGATCGGTGCAGGCGACGGCGACCGTCAGGCTGCCATCTTTCGCGACGAGGTCGTCGAACAGGTCGTAGATCTTGCCACTGTCCTCTGCCGTTACCCCGGCCAACTTGCGGGGAATGCCGTCGGTGCGGCCGATGAACTCCGCCACTTGCAACGTCGCGGCGGGGACTTCCAGCTTGTTGTCGGGGTTCAGGATGATGTATTGGAAGTTGAGGCCGCGATTCATGTTCCCCTTGTGGCTGCGGAATGCCTCGAAGCGGGATTCCAGACGCAACGCCTCCTTCTTCTCTCCCGATTCCGAAGTCACCGTCGTCAGCATCTCGGGAGTGACATTCTCGAATCGCCAGATCGCGCGGCCCTTGGTGGCCCCTTCGATGTAGCTGCGGAAATCCCAGATGTCGCCGACATTGATCCCGGCGTTGGTGAGAGTTCCCACGCGATCGAGGAACGAAATGTCACCCCAGATGGGCTGGCGGGCGGTAAGTTCGGAACGGGCGGCTTCGGGAACTTGCCGGTAGATCCAGATCAACGAGGTGACCGACATCACTCCCAGCAGCAACGTTCCCACGCCGATGTAGCCGAGCATGCGGGAGAGGACAATTTCGAATCGCCGGGCGGGTTTGGTGACGACCGTGTGGATCGATCGCAGCCGGATATCTTCCGGAATGCCGATGCACGAGAGGAGCAGCATGACGATCATCGTCAGCCACGAAAGCGAGTTGAGGATGAACGTCACGTGGACCTTCACCGCTTCTTTTGGCCTTTGGTTGGAATCCGAGATGAACCAGCCGGCGAACATGAACAGGATCGCGAAGATCACGAAGACGAAGAGCGCCTTCCTTCGGATGGCCTCGGTGAATGTCAACTTGGCCAGCGCATAGCACCGCGTGGATGAAACCGAGACCAGATCCGACAAGCTCTCAACCAGTGAATCCCCATATCGGCTCGCACCTTTCACGCCACCGCCGATCAGGGCGGAAACGAAGGTGATGAAGAGAATGGAGACCAGACCAACCAGCAGAACCAGCAGCCATTGCCCGACGGCCTGGCTGATATTGAAGACATCCGGTAGGAAATCCATAGTCGATTTTACCGTAGAAAACGTGCTGAGAAATGGGAGAAGAATCCCTCAGACCAATCCGACCCTCAGGGAGAAGGCCGGGCCGCATCCGGGGGTGATGATTCGAGGATGAGATCAGACCGAGATCCGGCGGCCGGGGCGTTCCTTGCTCTCCTGCACCGTCCGCAGGAACAGGTCTTCCAGCGACGAGGTCGGCTGGTCGATCTGCACATCCGTCGCGCCATGCTTGCGAAGGACTTCCCGCACTTCGGCGGCGGCGGCATCGGAGAGCTTGCTCGAACGGATCTGCGTCGCGTCCTGTTCCTTCACCAACTCGTCGACGCGGCCCATCACTTTGAGTTCACCGCCGTAGAGGATCGCGATCCGGTCGCAGACGTCCTGCACGTCGGCCAGCAGGTGGCTGCACATGACGATCGTCTTCCCCTGCTCCTTGAGCTTGATGATCAGATCCTTCATGTCGCGGTTCCCCAGCGGATCCAGGCCGCTGGTGGGTTCGTCGAGCAGAATCAGTTCGGGGTCGTTGATCAGCGCCTGGGCCAGGCCGATACGCCGGGTCATCCCCTTGGAGTATTCCTTGAGCTGGCGCTTGCGGGCGTGGGAGACCTTGACCAGTTCCAGCAGTTCCTCGGTTCGCTGCTTGCGGACATTGGCGGGCAGGCGGAAGAGGCGGCCGTAGAAATCGAGCGTTTCTTCCGCGTTGAGGAAACGGTAGAGGTACGACTCTTCGGGGAGGTAGCCGATCCGCTCGTTCTTCGAAACATCCGTCGCGGGGCGGCCGAGGATCGAGATCTCGCCTTCCGTGGGGAAGAGCAGCCCCAACAGGAGCTTCATCGTCGTCGTCTTGCCCGAACCGTTTGGTCCCAGGAGACCGAAAACTTCGCCCTTGCGGACTTCCATCGTCAGCGACTTGAGGGCCTTCACCTTGGGGCGGCCCCAGAAGTCGCGGTAATCCTTCGAGAGGTTGCGGATCGAAATGACCGGCTCGCCCGCGGAAAACTGGGTGGATGATCCGAAAGCCGCTGTCGAAGTGGCGACATCTGTACTCATCGGTGACTCAACTCTGTGGGAATGGGCTGGAAAACAGCAGGAATAAAAGCTGGCGGCGGCCGACAAACATGACAATCGGACTTGGCCAATCAGCAAATAATTTCAAACAGATGAAGGGATCATGGCCACCGGACGGACTCTCCGCAACCGGTTGGGCCACCGGTAATACGAGCCTCACCGAGAATTCGCGGGAGAATACGCATCACCCGGCCAATTCGCTGGTTCGCACGTGGTGAGTTTCTTGGAAACTTCATGAAGACAAGCTGGGCGGCAATTCATAACTGGTCGCAAGTACACATTTTGTTGACTGCCCGACATCGAATGCAGGAGCGCAACGTACCTGCGGAAGCCCCCGAGGTCGCCTGCTCATCGCATGTTTGGCGGCGAAACCACGGGCGTCACGCTCGACGGCGGCTTTTTCCGGGCGGCCAGCGGATGGGCCGAGAAGGGGGTGTGGTCGTCGAGGCCGATCACTTTGAGGCACTTGCCCGCCCGCTCGTAGTCCGCTTCCTGCTCGTGCAGTTTCTCCATCACCGAGTGATCCACGAAGGTGGTTTCGGTCATGTCCAGCACGACCATCTCGACGGTGGCGAACTGCTCGTGGATGCGGCGTTGGATCCTCAGCCAGTTGCTGAAGACCACCGCGCCGCTCAGGGCCAGGGTGACGGTTTTCCCGTCCTGCTCTTCAATGGAGAGGCGGGGTGCGAGCAGGGCACCGGCGGAGCGGCTGTGCCACAAGTGGAGGGCCAGCTTGAAGCCGATCCCCGTCGCGATGCCGATCAGCAGATCGGTGGCCAACGTGGCGATGATCGTGACCACGAAGATCGCCAGTTGCTCGCTCCCCACCCGGTAGGTGCGGACGAACGTCGTGGGGGAGGCGAGGCGGAAGCCGGTGTAGACCAGCATGGCCGCAAGTGCCGCCAGGGGAATGCTGTGGATCAAGCCAGGGAAGATCAACACGAAGGCGAGCAGGCAGAGTCCGTGCCACATGTTGGCGTAGCTCGATCTGGCTCCGTTGGAGATATTGGCCGACGAGCGGACGATTTCAGAGATCATGGGCAACCCGCCCACACAGGAGGCCGCCGTGTTGGCGACACCGATCGCGATCAGATCGCGGTCGAAGCTGGTCTTCCGTTTCTGCGGATCGAGCAGGTCGACCGCCTTCGCGCTCAACACTGATTCCAGACTGCCGATCAACGCGAACAGCAGCAGATACTTCATTCCCACCAGCGTCCCCAAACCCCGGAAATCGGGAAACGCGAATGCCGATAGGGGGTCGTCGAGAACATGGGGGATGGTCACCAGGAACTTCGGCCCCACGACGAATTCCTGTACTTCCCCCCCCGCGAACGCACTCATCGGGAAGAGGTATTTGTGTTCGTGATCCAGATCGAACCACAGTCCCATGGCGATGGCCACGACGATCACCACCAGCTGGGCGGGAACCAACCTCAAGGGTTTCCACAATCGGCCCAGGAATGGCAATGAAAATAGCACCAGCAGGCTCATGCCGCCGATGAGCAGGATCTCGGGATTGGACTTCGAGAAGGCGGCGGGGATGTTCGCCAGCAGCGTCAGGGGCGATGCGGGCTCGTTGCCATGTCCCGCCGGGGCATCGGCACCCAGCACGGCATACGCCTGCTTGGCGATCACAATCAGACCGATCGAAGCCAGCATGCCGTGGACCGGAGTCGAAGGGAACATTTCGGAATACTTCCCCAGCTTCAAAAGGCCGAAGAGAATCTGGCAGATCCCGGAGGCGACACCGATGCCGAGCGCCAGCTTGTAGCCGAGCATCATTCCTGCGGGGGTTCGGAGATCCCCGCCAAAGGAGGCGCAGAGTTCCATCACCGCGCCGGCGACGATGACGATCAGACCTGCTGCGGGGCCCTTGATCGTCATCTGAGAGTTGCTGATAAAAGTACAGACGAGGCCCCCGATCACCGCCGTCCAGATCCCCGCGATCGGGGGGAACAGGCTCGCCTTGGCGATCGCCAGGCAAAGGGGCAGGGCGATCAGGAAGACCAGGAACCCGGAGAGGACATCGGCCCGGTTGAAAGGATTGACCCGTGCCACCTCCAGACCGGTCGAAATCGATCGATTGTCGCCGGATTCGGGGGAGACGTGGGCCATATTGACGATCTTTCTTCAGACCCGGTGTTTGAAAACCCGAGTCCCTGCCGGTCACGCAATGAGAATCTCTTGGGGGTTGTTGGTGACAACACCATGGGTTTCGTGAGGGCGGTTCAGGGACGAAAGATACTTATCCAGAATGGTCACTCGGCTGCAAGTTTCACTTTGAGTCGCCAAGCTCACGCGAGCTTGGACGAATCATCGAGACCCTGCGACCCCTGTTGAATGCTCCTGTCGAAGGTTTCAGGAAATCCGTCTGGTCGAACGGATGATGGAATGATCAACGCCATGAGGATCGCCGGACTGAGGGAAAATTCAAGCTCTTTGTCGTTTTTCCGCAGATTTTCGACTTCCCCAGCGACGGCCCTCGAAACAGGCGGTTCTGAACTCAAATCAGGCAGTTTCTATCTGGGCGGCTTACGCCTTAAAAATCTGAAAGCCGTCCACTGTTTGGGCCGTTGAGGCGGTAGCATGAGGAAGCCAGCTGAACACATTGTAAGGTAGAGAATCCCGCGTATGGCTTCGATTCCGCATTCGTTGTCGGCCTCCTGCGAACCTCTTCCGAACCTCACTGCCCACACGGCTATCCCGGCATCCCGAGAAAACCTGCGACTCGCGATTGAAACAGCCTCGCGGGCGATTCCCTCCCAAGGCCCCATCGGCGTTTTCGTCTTCGAAAATCCCCTCTTGGCACTCGAGCATCTGCAGTTCCATGAAGCGCTGGCGGAAAGCGAACGTTTCTTTGGCTGCGACTCCTACTTCCCCGAATCCCGTTACCGGGCCGAGATCGCCAAGGGGCGCATCCGCCTCGAAAAGCTGCGGTACATCCTCAACGACGAACTGGGGGATCGCGCCCAGGAAGTGGTGGGGGGGCTGACCACCCGGCTCGATCTGCGGCTGGCCATGCTCCAATACCCGCTCATGACAGGATCGAAGTCAGAACTCGCCTGGCATATGGCCGAGAACCGCGTCCTCAAACATCCCGGCACCGATGCCTCGGCGGCCTTCCGCACGCAATTGACGGCAGAAACTCGCCACTGGATGCTGCGCGATCTGAGGGGTTCCGCCGCTCCCTTCTGGGCCAAGGAACTCCTCCAGCGTCACGAAAGTCATCGGTGGGGAGGTTCCCATCCCGAGCAATGGAATTTGGCGCGGTGGGAGACCGTCGCGATTGAAGTCCTGTGGAAAGTCTGCCTGGAAGGGGTCGGTCCACTTCCCTCTTTCGAGAAGCCGTCGCCGCTCCCCATCCGCCACCGCGACCTGTTGCTGCGGGCCGGTGGGCCGGATTGCGATCTGATCGTGAACGAGATCCTGATCCGTTTCACTTCGGCGTTTCTCGATCAAGGTCTCTCCCGCTGGCCGCTCCCCTCGCGTGAGCGGGGGTTCTTGAGATCGTTCCTCGACCTCTACTCGCAGCATGCCGGCCCTGTGGCGATCGCCGGGCTGACCGAGGCGGCCCGCGAATTGAGCGTGCGCGAGTCCGGCGCTTTGGATCTCATCCAGGAGTCTCTGACCGTGTTGGCCGTTCCACCCGAGGAGCAGGGCGATTATCTCACCGCCACGCTCCTTTCGCTTCGCGGTTGGGCCGGCATGGTCCACTATCTGGAAACCAAGGCGGGGCGCGTCTCCTGCCCGGTTCCGCTTGGGAGTTTCGAGGAGTTTCTCGCCGTCCGCTTGTTACTCGACCGGCTTGCCCTCCAAAGCGCCCTGCCGGATGTGCCGATCGAGCGGGCGGCCCAGGTGCTTCGCGAACGCCTTCCCGCGGCTCTCCCTCAGGATACTGAAAGCCGGGCTTACATCGTTTTTCAACTGGCGCAGATCCTGGGTTGGATCCCCTCGCGGTTGTTTAAACTCAAGCCGGCCGAATGGGAGCAACTGGTCCGGGAGATCGAGACCTTCACGTCCCATGATCGCCGCCGGGTGTTCCAGAAGGCCTACGAGGGTCGTTTACTGCGTCAATCGCTCGATGCCCTGAACCTGCATCGCACTCCGCTGCTGGATCATCTGGGGCCGGAAACCAGCCCGCCGACCACCAGACCGGCCAAGCCGATGTTCCAATCGGTCTTCTGCATCGACGCCCGGGAGGAGTCGTTTCGTCGTCATCTCGAGGAATCCTGTCCCGAGGCGGAAACATTCGGCGCGGCGGGATTCTTCGGCGTCCCCATGCACTACCGGGGGGCCACGTCCGCCCATTTCGCGGCCCTGTGTCCCATCGTCGTCACTCCCCGCAACTGGGTGACGGAGATCCCCGTCGCGCACGGGCGGAAGTCCCATCATCAGCGGGCGCGACTCCGCCGCTCGTGGGGCTGGCTGTCGCGTTCGCTGCATCTCTCCAGTCGGCATCTGCTCCCGGGAGCGATGTACGCGACGTTTCTGGGAGGGTTGGCCGCGATCCCGATGGTGGCCCGCGTCCTCTTTCCCCGGCTCACGGGAAGTCTGACACGAACGGCGGCCCGCGCGACCGAGGCACCCGCGACACAGCTCGAACTCCTTCGCGACGAACATCAGCCCGCTGGCCCGGAGCATCGGCAGCTCGGGTTCACCCTCGACGAGATGACCGAAATCGCCGAACGCAGCCTGCGCGACATCGGTATTGTCGGTCGGTTCTCCGATCTCGTGATCTTCCTCGGGCATGGTTCGGAATGTCAGAACAACCCCCACGAATCGGCCTACCACTGCGGGGCCTGCTCGGGAGGACAGGGGGGCCCCAACGCCCGCGCTCTCGCCTTGATGCTCAACAATCCGCTGGTGCGGCAACGACTCGCCGCACGGGATCTCGACATTCCCGCGACCACGTGGTTCGTCGGCGGGCAGCACAACACCGCGACCGACGAGATCTCCCTTTTCGATGAAGAACAGATCCCTCCCACACACCACGAATCCTTCCGGAATGCGGTTCATTCGCTCGAAGTGGCGAGTGGCCGCAATGCGCAGGAACGCTGCCGGCGGTTTTATTCTGCCGCACTTTCGCTCTCGCCCAATCAGGCACTCCGGCATGTGCAGGGGCGGGCAACCGACATGGCCCAGACCCGGCCGGAGTACGGCAACGCCACGAACTGCATGTGCGTCGTGGGTCGCCGCATCCGCACCCGCGGATTGTTCCTCGACCGCCGCTCCTTCCTGCAATCCTACGACCCGTGGACCGACCCCGACGGGAAAATCCTCGCCCGCATCCTCAGTGCCGTGGTGCTGGTCTGCAAGGGGATCAACCTCCAATACTATTTTTCGGCGGTCGATCCCGGTGGTTGGGGGGCGGGAACCAAGTTGCCACACAACGTCGTCTCGCTGATCGGCGTGATGGACGGTGCCACCAGCGATCTCCGCATCGGCCTCCCCTGGCAAGGGGTGGAGGTCCACGAGCCGGTCCGCCTCACCATGATTGTGGAAACCACCCCCGAGATCATGGCTGGCATTATCGCCAACTTCCGCGCTGTCGGGCGGCTGTTCGACAACGGCTGGGTTCAGCTCGCGATCCTCGACCCCTCCTCCTCGAACATACTGACGTACAAGGAGGGGAAGTTCAGCCCCTACGAACCGCTGCAGGAATCCCTCCCCTCGGCTCGGACATCGGCGGATTGGTATCGCGGCTGGCGCGAGCACCTCGAATTCGCCACGATCGAAGGGCCGGGCACATGATCGATCCCGTCGAACTGCTCGCTTATCTGGCCACGGCCATCATCGCGGCGCCGCTACTGCTGGTGCTGATCCTCGGATCGCTGGCCATCATCGGCACCATTCCCAGCGAGCGCTGCACCACCCGGCTGGTGCAGGGGCTGATCGGGATCTCGTTCCTCGCCACTGTCGCCGCCACTGGCATCATGATTCTCTATGGTATCCCGCGAAAAAGCGTCATCCTCTCGGACTGGATCATCCTCGGGCACGACTATCACTTCGTGCTGAAGATCCTGCTCGATCCCCTGTCGATCGTCTTCGCCCTGCTGACCTTCGTGCTCTGCACGACCATCGGCTCCTTCGTCTCCCGCTACATGCACAAGGAGCCCGGCTTTTACCGGTTCTTCGTGCTCTTCGCGATCTTCGTGCTGGGGATGTTGGCCGCCTCGCTAGCCGACACGATCGAGACGCTCTTTTTCGGCTGGGAGCTGGTGGGGCTCTCCTCGGCACTGCTCATCGCGTTCTTCCAGGAGCGTCCGGCCCCCGCGCGAAGCGCACTGTGGGTCTGGGTCATCTACCGCTTCGCCGATGCCGCGCTGCTGCTCGCCGCGGTGACTTTGCACCATATGACGGGTGAAGGGGATTTCGACCGCCTGCTTGGAACCGCCTCCTGGCCCTCTTCGAGCGGCATCCCGCACACGGGTTCGGCCTCGTTCCTGGTGGGGTTGCTGCTGATTGTCGCTGCCGCAGGTAAGTCGGGACTGGTGCCGTTCTCCGGGTGGTTGCCCCGCGCGATGGAAGGGCCCACCCCTTCAAGCGCCGTTTTCTACGGAGCGCTCTCCGTTCATCTGGGGGTCTTCCTGCTACTCCGCATGGGCCCCTTCCTCTCGGAGTCATGGGGACTGACGATCATCGTGCTGGTGATCGGCATTTCGACCGCCTTCTTCGCCTCGCTGGCTTCGAGCGTGCAGACCGACATCAAATCTGTCCTGGCCTTCGCCTCGCTCGCGCAGGTGGGGCTGATCGTCACGGAGATCGGCTGTGGATTGCGCTGGCTACCACTCTTCCATCTGGTGGGCCACGCCTGCCTGAGGACGCTCCAGTTCCTGCGGGCCCCTTCGATGCTCCAGGATCATCAGAAAATTGAAAACGCGATCGGAGGGACCGGCCCCGGATCCCTCAGCGGGTGGTTTCCCGCCCGCTACGCCCCCTGGATCTACCGCCTTGCTTTCGATCGTGGTTCACTCGACGACATGCTCTGGAAAGGGATTTGCCGACCGGTGATTTCGCTCCTGGAGTGGTTCAACCGGTTGGACGAGCAATGGATGCGGTTCCTGGGTGGAGAAGACGCCCCAGACGATCTTCCTATCACGCGGATCACAGCCGATACCTTGAACGCCGCGATTTCCAGTGCTCCTTCGTTCGACGACACCCGCCAGTGACCCCGCACCCTCCCGCCACTTGCCTCTTGGCGATCTGCCAAGCCTGATCCGTTCCCCCCTGCGTCCCTATGGTCGAAGACCCATGAACCTGTTCGAGTTCCCCTGGCTGGAGATGGCGATCGCCATCTCCCTGGCCGGCATCCCACTGATCTCATGGGCGGAACGCCCCGTCGGCTGGACGATCGGACTTTGCACGCTGGTGCTGATCTGTGTCGGGATGGAGTGCGGTCTGCACCATGCCGACATCATCGAAATGGACGACCATCGCGTCGCCGAGTGGCTGGATGTGGACATTCTCAGCGCGCCCGTCCTGCCGGTCGTGGCGCTGCTGCATCTGCTCGCCGCGCTGATGGTTCCGAGGATCCACGCCACGAACGCCTTCTGCTCCTCGATCTGCCTCTCGATGGGGTTGCAGCTGGCGACCTTCGGCTGCACGGAGCCTTCGCTGCTGGTGCTTTTGTTGATCGCCGGGGCCTTGCCGCCGCTATGGGAAATGTGGCGGAACAACCGTCATCCGCAGCTGTATCTGCTGCATATGATCCCCTTCGCGGTCTTCCTGTTGTTGGGCTGGTTTGCCGACGAACTGGAGATGAAGCGGCTTGCCGTCGCCTGCTGGATGATCGCCGCCCTCATCCGTTCGGGAACCTTTCCGGCCCACGCCTGGGTTCCCTCGCTGTTCGAGACCTCCAACTTCGGGACATCGATCCTGTTCGTCGTCCCCATGGTCGGCTTCTATGCCGCGTTGCGGATGGTGCTGCCGATGGATCCACCCGAGTGGATCCTCCAGCTGATGGGGGCCTTCTCGCTCCTCACGGCGATCCTCTCCTCGGGGTTGGCGGTCGTTCAACAGGATGCCCGGAAGATGTTCGCCCGGCTGGTGCTCAGCCACACGGCGATGACATTCGTGGGCCTGGAACTGCTGACACCGCTGAGTCTCACGGGATCGCTGGCCCACTGGCTCTCCTCGGCGATCTCGTTGTGCGGTCTGGGTCTGGTGCTGTGGAGTCTCGAAGCCCGCTTCGGCAGCCTCGACATTTCGCAGCATCGCGGGCTGTACTCCAAGGCCCCCGCCATGGGGGCCTTCCTGCTGCTGATGGGCCTCGCCAGCGTCGGGTTTCCCGGCACCGTCGGTTTCGCCTCCAGCGAACTGCTCATCGACGGAGCCGTGACCGACAACGTGCTGGCGGGGCTGGTTGTCGTGATCTCCAGCCTGCTCAACGGCATCGCCATCATGCGGATGTACTTCCTGCTCTTCACCGGGAAGCAACACTCGTCGGTCGTGTCGCTGGGAGTCACTCCTCGCGAGCGTTTCGCGGTTGGCCTTTTGACACTCGTCATCTTCGGAACGGGCATTCAACCACAGATTGTCCTGGCGTCACGACACCGCGCGGCCCACCTGATCGTGGACGAACTCGAGCGCGATCATTCGGTCGATT
>PNLE01000124.1 GCA_013822855.1 Planctomyces sp. | reverse complement strand
GGTGACAACAATCGCCTGGGTGAGATCCAACTCGCAACCGATTTCCGCCACTCTTTAGGGCCCTTCTTGCGAAGGGAACTCGGTGGTGGGATGTTGCGCGGGCCCTGACACGGACCGGGAGATTTTCAAGACGCCCTCAGGCTGCTGGTGACAGTGGTCTGGGGGTGTTTTTGTTGGGGAATGGTCAGTTGTCCGTGGTCAGTTGGGGTTTGATAGTTGATGGTTGGAAGTCGTTGGTTGATGGTTGGTGGAGAGTTGGGGTATCGAATGTGGTTCGCGGAGCGGACCCTACGGGGCTACCGACCACGTCCAACCCACAACTTCCCTCAGATCGAATAATCTTCCTTGGGGGCGAAGATGCGGGCGTGTCTGGGGGAGGCGAAGAGGTCTTCGCCGGCGATGGGTTTCAGGGCCAGGTAGCGGTCGCGGCTGAGGTCGATCTGGAGGGTGATGCCGAACTCCTCGGAGTGGCAGCGGACGCGGGCGACGGCACCGGCGGGGTTGACCTGCAGCACCTTCACGCGGATCGACTCGGTGCTCTCGGGGACGCGGGTCAGATCGACGTCATGCGGTCGGACGTAGGCCGTCGCGCTGGGGGTGTTGGCCGAGTCCTCCGGGGCGGAGAATTCGATCCCCCACGCGACCATTTTGCCATCGTGGACGCGGCCGTGGAAGACGTTCACATGGCCCAGGAAGTCCATCACGAAGGGGTTCGCCGGATGATCGAAGACCTCCTGCGGCGAGCCGACCTGCTCGATCTTGCCGGCCCGCATGACGACGACGCGGTCGGCGACTTCGAAGGCCTCCTCCTGGTCGTGCGTCACGAAAATGGTCGTGATCGGCAGTTCGTCGTGTAGCTGGCGGAGCCATTGGCGGAGTTCCTGCCGCACCTTGGCGTCGAGGGCGCCGAAGGGTTCATCCAGCAGCAGCACCTTAGGCTGGACGGCCAGGGCGCGGGCGAGGGCGACGCGTTGCCTTTGACCACCGGAGAGCTGGGCAGGATAGCGGTTCTCCAGGCCTTCGAGCCGCACGAGATGGAGGAGTTCGCGGACGCGTTTAGCGATGAGCGTTTTGTCTTCCTTGCGGATGCGGAGGCCGAAGCCGATGTTGTCGAAGACGGTCATGTGGCGGAAGAGGGCGTAGTGCTGGAAGACGAAGCCGACGCCGCGCTGGCGGGGATGGCGGCCGGTGACATCCTCCTCCTCGTAGCGGACGGTTCCCTCGTCGGCATGTTCGAGGCCGGCGATGATGCGGAGGAGGGTCGTCTTACCGGAGCCGCTGGGCCCCAGGAGCGCGAGGAGTTCGCCCCCCTTCGCTTCGACGGTCAGTCGATCGAGGGCGGTGAATTCGCCGAACCGTTTGGTGACTTGTTCAACGCGGATGGACATGCGCGGGATTCCGTGATGCGGGCTGGAGGAGCACTGACTTCGCCGGTGCCCCGCTTTTTCATAGTGTCGAATTCGCAATGTCGAAGACCACGCCCTTCGGAGGACCTCAGGGACGTGCCACCCACTGGCAGACAAGGCCTACAGCTCGTCGGCGTCGGGTTTCTTGATCGAGGCGAGAACCCAATGTTCCATGAGTGCTTTGGCGGCGAGGGTAATCAGTGAAAAGAGGGTGAGGATGGCTGCGATGGCGAACGCGCCTTGTTCGTCGTGCTCGTTGAAGAGCTTGTCGATCCGCAGCGGCATGGTTTCGGTGAGACCGGCGATTTTTCCGGAGAGAACCGAGACGGCACCGAACTCGCCCATCGCGCGGGCGGTGCAGAGGATGATGCCGTAGAGCAGTGCCCAGCGGATGTTGGGGATCGTGATCATCCAGAACATCTGCCAGCCGGAGGCCCCGAGCGTGATGGCCGCCAGCTCTTCATCCGGCCCGATGGCCTCCATGACGGGGATCAGTTCGCGGGCGATGAAGGGCAAGGTGACGAATGTGGTGGCGAGGATGAGGCCGGGGGTCGAGAAGACAATCTCGATCCCCCATTCATCGAGCCAGCCGCCGAAGAAGCCCTGCCGACCGAAGAGGAGCATGAACATGAGGCCCACCGCCACGGGCGAGATGGCGAACGGGAGGTCGACCATCGATATCAGCAGCGTGCGGCCGGGAAACTTGAAGCGGGCGACGGCCCAGGCGAGGGCGACGCCGAAGAAGATGTTGATCGTCACGGAGATGAGCGTGACCCAGAAGGTCATCCACATGGCGTGGCGCGAATCGTGGTCGACGAGCGCCTTCTGGATGAACATTTCGATGCCGGCGGAGAACGCGATGCAGAAGACCTGCACGACGGGGACGACGATCAGCACGGTCACGATGAGGTAGACCGCGCCGATGAGGAGCCATTTGACCCAGGCGGGCTCGCGCGAGCGGCTGAAGCCGCGGGCTGCGGGTTCAGTCATAGCGGCGGTTCCAGCGTTCGAGTCCGTTGATGATGAGGAGCAGGATGAGAGAGATGACGATCAGCACGACGGCGACGGCGGTCGCCTCGGCATAGGCGTATTCCTCCAGCCGCGAGACGATGAGGAAGGGCGCGATCTCGGTCTTGTATTGCTTGTTGCCCGAGATGAAGACAACCGAGCCGAACTCGCCGATCGCGCGAGCGAAGGTGAGTGCGAAGCCGGTGAGAAGTGCAGGTTGGATGGCGGGGAAGATGACCATCGAGAGGGTCTGCCAGCGGGTCGCGCCGAGCAGTTCCGAGGCGTCCTCGAGGTCGTTGTCGAGCGTTTCCAGGAGGGGCTGGACTGTGCGGACGACGAACGGCAGGCCGACGAAGACCAGCACGACGATGATCCCCAGCCGGGTGAACGAGACTTCGATCCCCCAGGGGACGAGCCACTGCCCGAACCAGCCGTTCTTGGTGTAGAGGTTGGCGTAGACGAGGCCGGCGACTGCCGTGGGAAGGGCGAAGGGGAGATCGATGAGGGAGTCGATGAACCGCTTGCCGTAGAAGTCGTAGCGGACGAGGACCCAGGCGAGGATCAGGCCCAGGAAGGTGTCGATGATCGCGGCCACGAACGAGCAGATGAAGGTCACGAAATAGGCGGCCTGCGCCCGTTCACTCCAGGCGGCGGCCCAGAACTGAGAGGGTGTCAGCGTGGCGGCCTTGGCGAAGCAGGCGGCCAGCGGGATCAGAAGCAGCAGCGTCACCACGGTGAGTGAATAGCCCAGGCTCAGGCCCAGCCCGGGGAGGACGCGGCGCTTTCGCAGAGCGGTGCTTTTCGCGGCGGAGGAAGACATGGATGCCGTCGTTTGGGGGTGGGGCCGGTTTTTTCAGTGGCTTGTTTGGAACCGTGTGGCTGGATGAATCGAGTCTGGTGACGTTGAAGGAAAGAGACTGGCGGAGCCAGTGGCACCCGTCGGTTGAGAGACTCACTTCCATTGAGGGACTTATTTGGCAGCTTGTCGGGAAAGAGTGTCGAAGATCGCCCCTTCGCTGAAGAATTTAGATTGAGCTTCGTCCCAACTCGTGGTGATGTCCGTCACGCGGAAGAGTTGCACGGGGGGGAACTTGTCTTTGAACTCCTCCAGCACAGCGGCGTCGCTGGGGCGGAAGTAGCTTTCGGCAATCAGCTTTTGGATCTCGGGTTCAAAATAGAACTTGAGGTAGTCGTCGGCGACGGCGGTTGTCCCTTTCCGCTTGGCGACAGCCGTCACGACGGCAACGACCGGCTCGGCCCGGATGCTGACGGGGGGATAGACGATCTCGACCTCGCCCTCGCTCTCTTTCACGGCCAGGTAACCTTCGTTCTCCCAGGCGAGCTGGACATCGCCGATCTGCTTGTTGAGGAAGGTCGTCGTCGCGCCGCGCCCGCCCGATTCGAGAACCGGGACATGCTGGTAGAGCGCCGAGAGGTAGACCTTGGCCTCGTCCTCGGAACCACCACGCGTGGTCACACTTCCCCAGGCAGCGAGGAAACTGAGCTTGCCGTTCCCCGATGTCTTCGGATTGGGGGTGATGACTTCCACGCCCTCCTTGACGAGATCGGGCCAGTCCTTGATCTGCTTGGGATTTCCCTTTCGCACAACGAACACGACGGTTGAATGATAGGGAATCGACTCGTTCGGCAGACGCTGTTCCCAGCCCGGCTCGATTAGGCCCGACTTGCTGATGGCGTTGACATCGAGCCACAAGGCCAGCGAGACGACATCGGCTTTGAGGCCGTCGATCACCGAGCGGGCCTGGCTGGAGGAACCCCCGTGCGACTGCTTGATGGCGAGCGGCTTGCCGGTCTTGGTCTCGTACTGCTTGATAAAGCGGTTGTTGACCTCGTGGCAGAGCTCGCGGGTGACGTCGTAGGAGACATGCAGCAGTTCGACGCTGCCGGCGGGCTTGGTGTTGCAGCCCCAACCGGCCGAGACGGCGAGACCCGCCAGCAGCACCAAAGAGAGCGAGAGTGTCGTTCGGAAGGGCATGATCGAACCTGAGCGGAGTTAGTGCGGAGATGGTCGGGGGTGCAGTGATCTCTAGAAAGCCAGAAAGGTTCAGATTCCGTCGCCACCATGGAAGCCAGCGGCGAAGACTTCTTCCCGGGCCACGGGAAGCGAATCGACCACTGCCCGCAGCGTCGCCTGATCCATTCGCCGAGCGGTGTAGTTGCGGATATCCAGTAGCACCCGGCGAAAGCGGCAATGGGATTCCTGCGAGCAAACTTCATAATGCGTCATGGAGACACACGGGAGGGGAGCCAGCGTGCCGTCAAACAGACGCACGACCTGACCCATCGTCAATTGCTCGGGCGGAACGGCAAGATGGAACCCACCGATCCGGCCCGCCACGCTCGTCACCCAGCCAGCGGCCTTGAGTTCGAGCATGATCATTTCCAGAAAGCGGCGGGGAATATCATTGATCTTGGCGAGTTCACGAACCGGCGTGGGAGGGCCACCCTCCCGCTGACGCATGGTCAACGTGACGAGGGCCCGGAGCGCATAATCCGACTTTCGCGACAGCTTCATCGGCGAACCTGCTGAGAGACTCGACTAAAATCATCACCTATGCAGTGGGAATTTATCGGCACTTTGGCGATCGTGTCAACTTATGCTGCCAAATTGTGACGGTTGTCGAGTCTGCGAGGCCCTCACATAGGAATCGCAACTTGAAACGACGCGTTGAAGATCGCAACAACATGGTTTCCGAAAGCTGCAAGCATGGCACCCGAGCGATATTTCAAATGGAAACGCGTATCAGGTGCGCCTTTTGAACTGTGTAACCGCATCAATGAACACTGGCCTCTGCCAAGTGGACGAATTGGCCGATTTTTCCGATGAGAGCAGGAAGCCTCGGGAACACTTCCTCGAATTCAGGCTAAGGATTGGGGGAGAGCAGCCGCATTGGACGAATACTGGGATATACCTACAGTCGAGGGTTCGGAATTGATCGACTTGGCGAATATGGTTCTCGACCGGCGAACTTGTGAGAGAGATCTTGTGAGCCGCCGCGTCGATTTGAGCGAGGTTGCTTGTTCTGGCCCCCAATGAACTCGCCCACTGTGACGAATCCACTTCACTCGGGCACACCGTTGGCTTTGAGCAGCGTGGAGGGGTTGATCTCTTCCGTTGTCGAAAACTGAAGCAAAGTCCAGTGGGCATGGTGGCCCACATCGACAGAAACGGGCTGCCGGGTTGTCGCGTCGAGGTTCACTCCCAGCGCCAGGCTTCCGCCGATCGTCGCCATGTGGAGCAATCGCAGGGGGTCGATTTCCGGATGGAGTTCACCCGCACGGCGAAGTTCCCGCCAGGCCGCTAGATCCGGATTCGAGGCCCTGCTGTCGGTGCCGAGGGCCACATTGATGTCGCGAGAGAGCAGCTCTTCCAACGGATAGGGGTCATGCCCGAAAGCGGAGTGCGTCCGCGGACACCAGACGACGGACATCCCCTGTCGATCCGCGATCCAATCCATTTGCTCCAGCGAAAGATAGTTGCCGTGGATGATCAGGCTGCGTGAGGCCTGGCCGAGTCGATCCAGATAGTCTTGCACCGAGCAGCCACCGAACAGGCCCGGTTTCCAGAGGCCGAAGTCCTGGAGCATGGACGCCAGCGGGCCGGTGCCGTGTTCCAGCAGTTCCAACTCTTCCCGACTCTCGGCGAGGTGCATGGCGACGGGGACGTCGCCGTACTGGCGGGAGAGATCGACCACCTTCTCCAAGAGATCCAATGGCACGGTGTAGGAGGCATGCGGGCTGAGCCCGAACGACCAACGAGCGTTCTTCCGCTGCTGGAGGGCTGCGAGCAGACCCGTTGCTCGGTCAAGAAGTTGCTGCTGCCGTTCGGTGGAGAAGCCCAGAATCTCCGCGAAGAGAACCAGCCGCAGGTCTTCGTAAGGAGAGAGGTTGGAGAGTGCTTCCCGCGTTGGCGATGATGGCGTGGGACAGGATGCCTGGAGCAGTTCGATCCACCCTTCGGTAGCGATGTCGCCGAGGACCTTCACACCCTGCTGCACCGATTCGCTGAGTCCCCGCAGAATGGCTGCCGGGGGTAAGACCGTGGCCGAAGTTTGTCGGCTCCGGACGACGGTGCGGATCCATTCAGCGAAGCCATTTGTGGCGGGATACGGTTCTTCGAGCGCGGAGAACTCGAGGTGCGTGTGGGCGTTCACGAGCGGAGGAATGATCACCCGCCCGTTCCTGGGCGCCCCTTTGGGCTGCGGCTGGAGATCAACGATGATCCCCTGCTCGACCGTGATCCGGCAGGCTTCCGTGCAGTTCCACTGGAACCTCGGGCGACCCGTGGATGACTGCGGGTCAGGTTCGGGGCGGAGAAGCCAATCGACATCAAAGACCTGCCTCGTGGAGGCCGATCCGATGGGAGCGGGAGGGGTTGCAGAGCCGACGGTCGCAGGTGGGGCGGGCCGACCGGGCAGCCGCACGGGGAGCGGTGCCTGGGGACCGACGGGGCACGCTTTGAGGATCGCTTCGAGATCGGTTGTGACGATCCGGATGGAGTCGACCGCCATCTTGAAGTTGGTGTGGTCGCTGATGCGGGCCGCGTCCTCGGCGAACTGCTTGACGCTCGCCTTCAGCTTCGAGAGCTTCCGGCGGAGCATGAGGAGATACTTCTCGGGGTTCTCCAACTGCGTTTCCAGGGCGCGCGAGAGATCGAAGACACTCCGCACGATACCCATCAGTTCCGGGAAGTCCTCCACCTCCGGCGAGTGCTTGATGAATGTCCGCACCATCCAAGCGTGGGACATCAGTTGCTGGCAACGGTGCATGGCTTCTTCGGGCGTCATGCCGTCGATGATAACCACCCGGCTTCAGAATCTCCGCACGGGTTCAGCGGGAGATGGGTGGCTGCGATGAGGAGCGGGATCGGGAAGGGATCCACATGCAGCCGAGGTGCCCGGTCTTCAGCTGTCTGAGGAGTTGATCGGCGGGGAGCAAGAATTCGGCCGGGTTGAGATCGGCGGCCAAACGGGCATGTTCGGCGGATTTGATGGATTGCTGCGAATCTTCGTAGAACTGTGCAATTAGGAAGTGCGTCTGCGCGCAGGTTTCTTTATCGGCCAGTCGCAACGCCTGGAGATAGTGCTCTTCCGCCCGGAAGACCTCGCCTTGTTTGCGGGCGGCGAAGCCCGCCCCCAGCCAGTTCTCCCGCTCCAGATTCGTCGTCGCTGTGCGGGGGAACGATGCCGCAGCGGACTGCGTCTCTTGGTGTCTGAGCATGAGGATCGAGCGGACGAACGCAGTCTCGCTTTCGAGCCAATTCTCGGCGAACTGATGCAGAAGACCTTCGACGGAGGCGGCCATGGGTGCCAGACCGCTTTCCTGGGGAATGCCTGCCAAGGCCTCTCGGGCGAGATCGAACTGCTCCAGTTGCAGGTGGAGCTTGGCTCGTTCGAGCAGTGCCCCGGCTTCGTCGCGGGGAAGAGTTTGGAGTCGATCAAGGCAATCTTGAATGGAAGCAGCGAGCTGTTTCGCCGAAATCCCGGAAAGGAATGTTTTGGAGGCGTCTCCCGCCAGCAGATCCATTTTTTCCATGAGTCGCCCGGCGGCGACAAATCGTCCCTCGCGCATGCGAAGCGAAAGCATTTCACTCCACGTTTGCAGCCGTTGCTGGGAGAGTTGCCAAGGGATGATCAACGCCAGAGCGAGGGCGAAAGCTGGTGCCAGACGTTTCATGGGGGAGTGCGGTAAAGCGGGTTTCTCGGACGTCAATGTTGGGTTCCACCAACGCAGGAGCAGCGCCCCTAGAAATCCAAACGTCGGCGCAGAAACCAGCATCAGCCAACGGAGCGGTTGCCCTGCGATTGCCAGGAGTAGAGCCAGCATGAGTCCTGCGATCGAGAGCAGCAGCAGTCCCGAGCCGTTTCGCTTGCGGGCGTCGGTGGAGGAGGCTGTCGATCCCAGAATTAATGCCAGTGGCAGACCTGCGAGGAGGCACCAGGCGATGAGGCTGATGGTGGCGGCCTGAGCAGACGCGGCCTGAGGAGACATAATAACCCTTTATCATTCGATCCGTAGAGGACCGGCCCATGAGTCCCGCATCCCGGTCACTGCACAGCGACGGCAGTCTGGGTGTTGGAGCGACGCCAGATGAGGCCGTCATACGCATAGTGCAGAAAAGCGGCGACGAGATTCATTGCCAGCCAGAGCTCGGCGATCTGCCTGTTCAGATACCAGCTGCCGACACCGACCACCAGGATGTAGATCAGCATGGTGCTCGCCCAGAGCGGAGCGAGGCGATAGATCCAGCCGGCGGTCGATAACTGCGCGGGAGTCGTTTGCCGTCCTGCCTGCTTTTGGACGGACCAGCTGCACACCGCCAGGTATTCGGAAGCGTGGAACCAGGCGGAGGCGGTGGCCAGTGGCAGGATCAGGGATCGCTCACCGAGGACTTCCGCCAGCAACCAGGCCCCATAGAGGAGGACGACACTGGCGAGGTAGAGGCTTCCGGCACGTGAGGAGCGAAACCTGACAAACGCCACCAGGAGGAGGGCGATGAGGATGGTTCCGCAGGCGGTGTCGAGGATTGTCAACAGGGCGGTGTCGGGAGCGCGGAGCCAGCCCGAGGCTCTGAGGACAACATAGATGATGCTGCCGCGAATCAAAACCCGTAACAGTCGTTCGGTGGCATCGGTCGCCGGGTGGATCTTTCCCGTGTAGAGACGATAGATCCCGTGGTTCTGGGCGGCGAAATGCCAGGTGTTCCAGAGGAAATCGACGGCGACGAGACAAGTGAGGGCCCCGGTTCCCGCTTGGACAAGCCCGCAGACCAGGATCGCGGCCAGCAGGATGCCCAAATAGAGCGTCCCCTGGGTCTGACGTCGGCGGGCATCCCCCCAGACGAGGCCGAGTGTCAGCCAGCGGTGAGGTGTGGTGAGGAAATAGACCTGGAGAAATTGCCAGTCTTCCTGCGCGGGTGCCGCGCCGAGCCACGCGACGAGCACCAGCAGTGGCCAGCCGATGTTGATGATCAGCAGCAAATCCAGTGCGGGCGACAAGAGCCACGACGGGGAGGTCGAAGCCGATGGTGGTGATGGCACGATGGCTGGCCGGAGGGAAGGAAAATGAAGGATACGGGATGGGGCTTTGAAAGCGGGAAGACGGCACGGCCTCAAGGGGAGGTCGTGCCGTCGGGAGCGCTCAGTTTGTCACGAGGCGGCTTTTCGGATCAATGATCGCCTTCAGGCATGTTTTGCGGGCCGCGTTCACCGATGTTGGATTCTCCATCGGGAGATTTGGCGCTACAGCCCATGATGAGTGCGGAGATCAGGAATGCCGCGAAAAGTTTATGAAACATGCCAGAGAACCTTGAGGGATGGGTTGCGGGAGGAGTCAAACCAGTGGACTCCCATGAGTTGGAGTCGGTCGAATAACTGGTTAGAACTCGCCAACCACTTCACCGCCGCTGACGGTTCCGAGGTTGGAGAAGAGCGTGCGATCGATGTTTTCCGAGACGAACCGGATGGCGCCATCGGCCATGCCGACATGGACACCGCCCGTGTGGTAGCTGCGGGGGCCGGCGATGGTCGGCCCTTGATCGGCTGCGGTGGGTGCCTGCGTGCAGGGCATCGAGGCGGTGTTGGTGCAGGTCGTCAACACTTCGGCCAAGCGGTCGTTCGGGCCGCGACCGGTGCTGAAGGCGGAGGCACCCATGCCGGGGAAGACCCAGGCGCCGCGGGCGTCGCTGGTATTGCCGACGATGTAGTTGACTTCGCTGAGGCCGATGGTGTTGGACATGCCATCGGTGAAATCGCGAGCGGAGATACGGGAGTTGATGGTGAACATCCCCCGATTCGCGGTGACGGTCAGCGACTGCAGCAGGGTGCCATTGCCATATGAGGCTGCATAATTTCCGCGAGATTGATTTTCCAGATTGCGGAAGCTCACGTTGGCACGGTTGTCCCAAGGGTGGCTGGGACAGCGGAACATCCCGGGGCTGTAGTGACCGAAAATGTCATTCATAGCATCCAGCGGATCGGGCTTGGTGTCAACGACCCCCTTGACCTTTGACCAGAGCGCTCCCTGATCAACCATCGGGAGGATTTGAAGAGCCCAGTTGATCCCAGCGGAAGCCACGGATGGTGTCGTGCATTCCTGAATGCCCGAGAGATTCACCGGGGGATTGCCAGCGCACAAGGGAGCCACACCGCCCGGAGGGAAGACCGAGTGCTGGTCGTGGTAGTTGTGCAGGCCGAGGAGCATCTGCTTGAGGTTGTTCTTGCATTCGGTGCGGCGGGCCGCCTCGCGGGCCTGCTGGACGGCGGGAAGCAGGAGGGCGATCAAAATGGCGATGATCGCAATGACCACGAGCAGTTCGATCAGTGTGAAACCACGGGGACTTGTGCGGTCGGGGAGCCTTGCGGAACCGGAGCAACGATTCATCTTCAAACGGCCTTTCAGGAGGAAGAACAGGGTGGGATCACACCAACAACTGCAGGATCTCACGGTTTAGCGATCGTCGAGGACAACACGCCGGAAAGGGTGGAGTCCCGGAAAATGTGGATCACGGGGAATCAGACTGCTGGCATTGCCTCTCACTTGGCAGAAGGCAAAACAATTGCTTGACAGTTGCGGGAGTTGACCACGAATCGATTAATGATCGATGAAGGGCAGGTGTGTTTTGCCTGAATGGCGAATCGATTTTCTGTATTAAATAGCTTAAAACATGGTGATCAGCCGCTCATTGCACGGATGGGCAGTGGGCTGAGAGGTGTTGATCTCACATCAACGCCACATGGGTACAGTGAGTCACGCTACGGATCTCCGCTTCATCGATTTTCATGGCAGTCGTCATCTTGGCTGTTGACTGTCAAGAAACTGTTGTTTGACCTGTTCGTCAAATAGAGAGGTCTCGCACTTTCCCTCGCCGAAAGAGTCGCGGGTCCTCAACCGATGGCCCGAAGGAGAGGCTGGAGCAATCGGGAAACACACAGCGTTTCGCAGGTGCAGTGGCGAGTGGGGCCACCACACGGTCATCGATCAACCTGAGACCATTCGATCGAATCAGAAAAAGTCGCCCGCAGGGGCGACTTACGGCTGGCGGCCACTGTGGAAGACGCAGAGAACCTGGGTTGCCGCTTGGAACGGGTTAACCAGTCGATGCGGCGTCGTGGCGTCGAAGTAGAGGCTGTCCCCCTCTTCGAGTTCGAGGATCTCGTTGTTGTATTCGAGCTGAACCTTGCCCGAGATCACCAAGAGAAACTCCTCCCCTTCGTGGCCGAGGGCGTCTTTTCGTTGGCCGCCGGCGGGAACCGTCAGCAGGAAGGGATCCATCGCGCGGTCGGGCCGGACATGGGCCAGCGATTCGTACACGATGTCCGAAGTCTCGGGATTCCGCTCGACGATCTTGCGTTCGCCCTTGCGGATGACGGCCATCTGCGGCTTGCGATCCAGACCTTCGACGAGATCGGAAACGCTCACACCCAACGCGGCGGCGATCTGCCCCAAGGACTGGAGCGAAGGGGTGATCCGGAAGTTCTCGACCTTCGACCACCAGCTGCGGGTCAGCCCCGTACGCGAAGAGACCTGATCGAGCGTGAGACGCTGATCGAGACGGTGATTCTTGATGCGCTGGGCCAGTTCCACGAGGTTCATGTGCGGGAGCATACCACAAGCAAATCCGTGGCAACACTCCTTCGGAAATGTGAATTCTTTGTGCGCGGTGGCCGCGAGGTCTTTTCCCGGCGGCATTCAAATCCAGGTTAGGCCTGGCAACTAGGGCTGTGTGACGGCCTCAGTCGTGATTGAGATTGCGGGCGACGACATCATCTGAGCGACTCCCTCCCTCAGCCGGTCCTTGACGATCTCCAGCATCAGCGGATGAAGCCCGAGATGGGGGCAGAGGACGAACTCGACGCCGGGAAACTCCGTGACGAGCGACTGGCGGATCTCCTCCAGATCGGCGGTGACATGGACTCCCGCCGAGAGAAAGTAGGGGAGCATCAGCAGTCGCTCGATGCCGGGAACCAGGCATGAGCGGGCCGCGGTCGGGATATCCGGCTCGGCGAGTTCGAGATACCCGCAGGCGATGGGGCCGCCATGTCCCGCGGCTGTGATCCAATCGGCGATCTGCACGAGATCGGCATTGGCGGCGGGCCGTCGGCTGCCGTGGGCGATCAGCAGGATGGCCGACTTGTCGTCCAAGGCCGGCAGGGGGGAAAGTCCGGAGGTCATCGTGGGAGGAGTTCTCAATATCGGGGGAGGATCAGCCGGGCCGTGCAGCACATTCGCAATGAACGATTCTAGGGGGCCACAACCGGTCGCACAGGGGCCGTCGTCAATCCTGCAGACGACCGGCGGGGGTGTTGGCTGCGAGATCCGCGATCATGGCTTTGGTCGCGGCTTCGGCGGCGGCTTCCCACTGCTTCTCTCCAAACGTCTCGGCGTAGGCCGGGCTGCGGAAGGCGAAGTTGATGCCGCGGGAGCTGTTGACGATGGCCCCCAACCCTTCAGCATCGAAGGCGGCGGCCACATCGCCCGCATTCCCGCCTTGCGCTCCGTAGCCCGGAATGAGCAAGGGGACATGGGGCATGCGCTGCCGCAATTCGCCCAGTTCCCGCGGATAGGTGGCCCCCACGACGGCACCGATCGATCCGTAGGACGTTGAATTCTCGGAATGTATCGAGAGCTTCTCGACGACATCCGCCACGCCTTCGTAAAGCTTCAGGCCGGTGGCGTCCGTATGGTTCTGGAAGGAACCGGAACCGGGGTTGCTGGTGCGGACGAGGACATAGATCCCCGCCCCCCGTTCGTCGCACAGCTTCACGAAAGGGGCCAGGGTGTCGTCGCCCAGATAAGGGCTGACGGTCAACGCGTCGGCTCCATAGGGGGCGGCGTGGGGATCCTCACCGGCCAGATAGGCCCTGGCATAGGCCTCCGCCGTCGTGCCGATATCACCCCGCTTGGCATCGCAGATCACCATCAGGCCCTGCGACCGCCCGTAGCGGATGACGCGGGCCAGCGCCACGCTGCCATCCGGCCCCAGCTCCTCGAAGAAGGCGGCCTGGGGCTTGATAGCCGGAACGAGGGGCGCGACGACATCGATGAGGCGGACGCAGAACTCTTCGAACGCCGCCGCCATGGCCGCGGCCGGGTCGTCGTACATCTCCCTCGCCGAGGCTTTGATCTTCGAGGGGAGCTGATCCCAACGCGGGTCGAGACCCACCAGGGCCGGCGTTTTTTTCGACCGGATGGCGTGATCCAGCCGTGCGGAGAATGAGGCCATTGCGGAAACTCTTTCAGGAGAACGAAGCTTGTTCGTTCGAGGGAGTGACGACCAAGTCCCAGTGTCGATCTGCTACTTGGCCGGTTCGACGGGCCGCTGAGGGATGAGGCCACCCGCGCGAAGCCACTCTTCGCAGCGGGCGGGCCAAGTGGAGGCGGGGCCGACGTCCGGCTGCATGCCGAAGCCATGCCCGCCGGTCGAATAGATATGCAGATCGAACGGCACGTTCGCCTTCTTGAGGGCCGTTGCATAGAAGAGGCTGCTTTCGCAGGTCACGGGATCGTTGAAGGCGTGGGCCAGGAAGGCGGGTGGTGTCTTGGCACTGACGGGCAGGTTCTCGGCCAGTTCTCTCCCCTTGGTCATGTAGGCGGGATAGACGAGGATCGTGAAATCGGGCCGGATGTTGGGGCCGCTCGTCGCTCCACTGGATTTCGCTTCACCGGTTTTCACTTCAGGGGCTTTGACTTCTGTGGCGGGAGCCGACTCCGGCCGCTCGAACCGGGTGCTGGCGAGTGCGGCCAGGTGTCCACCGGCGGAAAAGCCCAGAATGCCGATGCGATCCGGGTTGAGCCCCCATTCCTGGGTATGGGTGCGAACCAGTTCAATGGCCCGCTGGCCGTCTTCGAGAGGGGCCTTCCAGTTGGGTTGTTCCTTGCGGGCCGGAACGCGGTACTTGAGGAGGATGGCGGTCACACCCAGCGTGTTGAGCCACTCGCAAATATCGGAGCCTTCGTGCTCGATCGCCAGGATGTTGTAGCCGCCGCCGGGACAGACGATGACTGAGGTGCCGTTCTTCAATTCCTTGGGCGGCTCGTAGACGGCGATCGTCGGCACCGCCACGTTCTGCAGGCGAGCGACTTTGCGGCCCGTGATCAACGGTGTGGCGAGTCCCTCCGGAGCCGTCAGCGGAGCATTCTGAACCGAGCCTTCCGGCCAGAGGTTGAGCACCTGGCTCGGCTCGCCTGCGGAGAGGGGAGCGGCGATGGCGCACAAGGCGATCAAAGTGGCCACGACCCCATAAGGGGCGCAGAATCTTGCGGAAGGTGTTCGCATGGGGCCGGTCTCCGGGAATTGGTTTCGCACATCGAGTTAATCGATTGGGAACTGACAGCCTAGGGAATTTCTTGGGCCGGGGGGAGGAGCTTCACGGAGTCTCCCCGGCGGATGAGTCCCGCCGTGATGACTTTCGCCGTGAGGCCGCCGTGGCCGCGCATGGCGTTGTAGCCGCCGGGCCCGAGGTTTTCCTCCATCCGCGAGCAGGGTTCGCAGGGGCCTGTCCCTTCGAGGATGGCGTCGCCGATTTGAAACCGCTGGCCTTTGAGGGCGAGCAGGTTGATCCCCGAGACGACGATGTTCCGCCGGGTGAGGGTGGGGGAGATCTCGGCTTGATGCAGCATCCCGGCGACGGCCACGAGATGCTCCGCCTGGATGAGTGTGACTTGCCGTTTGGTGTCGGCCTTGCGCTTGGCGTGGTGGTCACCTTCCAGGCCGAAGCCCGCGAGGGCGAGGACTTCCTCGACCGGCTGGATCTCGGAGCGACGGCCCGTGCTCAGTCCGATCCAACGGACGGTCCCCGTTTGCGGAATGATGGCGAGGAGTTCGGCGATCGTCCGCATGGGGAAAGGTTCCAGGTTGATCGGATAGAGGTTGGAAATCGACGCAGGGGGACGTACACATCACTTTCGGTGAGGAAGCCTCCATTGTCGACTGGGGAAGGTTAGATTCAATCAAGACCGGGAGAGTTGGATTCGGGTTCAGGGTGTCGAGGAGG
>PNLE01000123.1 GCA_013822855.1 Planctomyces sp. | reverse complement strand
CTGGATCAAACTCAACACCAACGAGAATCCGTACCCTCCCTCGCCGCTGGTGGCCGAAGCGATTCAGAAGGCCGCCGCCGGTCGACTCAACCTCTACCCAGATCCCCTCGCCACCGGTTTCCGCCGGATCGCCGCCGAGGTTTACGGCGTCGACCACGAGCAGATCCTCCCCACCAACGGCAGCGACGAAGTCCTCACGATCATCACCCGCTCCTTCACCGGCACGGGCGATCTCATCGCCTACCCCTACCCCAGCTATATCCTCTACGAGACGCTAGCCGACCTGCAGAACGTCTCCCACCAGCGGCTGATCCTCGATTCCGATTGGAACTGGTCGGCTGAGCGGGCCGCGCCGGTGATCAGCCGCGCGAAAGCCGTCTTCGTCCCCAACCCCAACAGCCCTTCCGGCAACTGCTGGAGCGAAGCCCAGATCACCGAACTCGTCCCGCCCCAGGGCGTGCTGGTTCTGGACGGTGCCTATGCCGACTTCGCGGACGAACCGCAATCAGCCAAGATCCTCGATTCCGAGATCGGCGACCGGTTGGTGCTGACGCGGACCTTCAGCAAGTCCTACAGCCTTGCGGGGATCCGTTTCGGCTTCGCCATCGCCCGGCCCGAAATGATCGCCGGCCTGCGGAAGGTGAAGGACAGCTACAACTGCGACAGCATCTCGCTAGCCGCTGCCACCGCCGCCATCTCCGACCAGCAGTGGATGCTCGCCAACGTCGAACGCATCCGGGCGACACGCGGCTGGCTCACGGGTCAATTGCGGGAACTCGGCTTCAGCCCCACTCCCAGCCAGGCCAACTTCGTCTGGACGACCCACCCCTCGGGCCGGCACCACGACATCTATCAATCGCTGAAGGCCAAAAAGATTCTCGTCCGCTATATGAAATTCCCTGGCGTCGACTGGGCCGAGGGCCGCACCCTCGACGGCCTGCGGATCACGATTGGCACAAGAGAGGAAGTCGAAGCCTGCGTGAATGCCCTACGGGAGATTGTGTAGTTTTAAGGGGTGAGAAGGAAAGAAGAGGAGAAGGAATGAAGCCAGAGGCTGAATCCGGAAGTCTTAACCGTCGCCCGGTACGCCGGGAGAGGGTGGCCGCTAGGCCGGGTGAGGGTCTTCCCGATAGATATGGCGAACCAAAGAGCGTTCCCCGGCAGGCCGAGCGACCTCCAATAAAGTCTCACGGTGAATCACGTCCGATAAGCGGGAACTCGCCCTCACCCCAGCCCTCTCCCATCAGAATGGGCGAGGGAGCAGTCGAATAGCTCTTCTCAAATGACAACTGACAAAACCCAAACATCAAAGCCCCCCCATGCCCCACCGCACCGCCACCATCCAGCGCGACACCTTCGAAACCAAGATCAAGCTGACGCTCAACCTCGATGGCACCGGCGTCGCCAAGATCGCCACGGGGGTCGGCTTTCTTGACCACATGCTGACCCTCTTCGCCAAGCATGGTCTCTTTGATCTCGAGGTCGCCTGCCAAGGCGATACCCACATCGACGATCACCACTCGACCGAGGACATCGGCATCTGCCTGGGGAAGGCGATCCTCGAAGCGGTCGGCGACAAGGCCGGCATCACTCGCTACGGCAGCATCACCCTCCCCATGGAAGAGACGCTCGTCACCTCGGCGCTCGATCTCTCGGGCCGGATGAAGTTCATCTACAAGGTCGAATTCCCCACGGAAAAGATCGGCAGCTTTGATACCGAGCTGGTCGAAGAGTTCTGGCAGGCGGTCGCCGCCAACGCCCTCATGAACCTCCACCTCGTCCTGCACCACGGCACCAACAGCCACCACATCAGCGAGGCGATCTTCAAGGGAACCGCCCGCGCCCTGCGCCAGGCCGTCGCCATCGACCCCCGGCAAACGGGAGTGCCGTCGTCGAAGGGTACGCTCCATACGTGAGGGGGAAACTCGAACCATTCCTCGAAGCGGATGACTTACCCATCGCCCTATGGACAGCTGGATGAGTCTATTTCGTTCTCGACCGATCGCCAGCTCCGCAGGGCTGGCACCGGACTGTATTAGCCCTCTCATGGATGTCCGGAGCCTCTCGGAAATGCCCGAACGATCTCAGCGAATCTTTTGGAACTGATCCACCGTGCCGGTGTAACATCGATTCATTACCGGCAGTCGCCTCCCGGCTTTTTTCCTTTAATACGAAACTCACCAGGTCAATCACAGACCAAGCGAGTCCTCTCTTCCGACCGTATCCGGAAAGCAGTCCGCAGGAATGGAATGTCCCCCTATGCGAGTCTTGATCGCAATCCTTGCCATGTTTTCCTTGATATTGGACAGCGCGGAAGCGGCGAACCGGCCCAACATCATCGTCATCGTTTCCGATGATTGCGGTTTCAACGAATTCTCGTTGTCCGGTGCGAAGACGTTCCCCACGCCCCGGATCGACTCGCTGGCGGCCAATGGCGTGCTATTCAAAAATGGCTATGTTTCGGGAACCGTTTGCAGTCCCAGTCGCGCCGGTCTGCTCACTGGTCGCTATCAAAACCGTTTCGGACACGAGTTCAACATCCCTGCAGTCTTCAGCGAGGAGAATGGACTTCCACTCACGGAAACAACAATCGCTGATCTCCTCAAGGAGACCGGTTACCGCACGATCGCCATCGGCAAATGGCATCTTGGATACGCTCCGAAGTTCCACCCCATGGAGCGCGGCTTCACCGACTATTACGGTTTTCTCCAAGGCTCGCGCAGTTACTGGCCGGTGGAGAAGCCGAGTCGATTGAACCAGTTGCTTCGCGATCGGGAACCAGTCCGGCCGGAGAAATTTGACTACATGACGGACGAACTGGGTCGGGCTGCAGTCGACTACATCGCGAAGCACAAGGCCGATCCGTTCTTCATGTATCTCGCTTTCAATGCGACGCACTCCCCCATGCACGCGCTGGAGACCGATATCGAGGAGGCGAAAAAACTCTCGCCGGAAAAGGTCAAGCTGCGAGCCATGGCCTTGGCCTTGGATCGGGCCGTGGGTTTGGTGATCGATGAGCTCACCAGGCAATCCCTCTTCGATGACACGCTCTTGATCTTCGTGAACGACAACGGTGGCGCCACCGATCGTGACAACACTCCGTTTCGCGGACATAAAGGATCGACATGGGAAGGGGGCATGCGGGTGATGTTCGCCATGCAATGGCCAGCCGTGTTGCCCAAAGGCAAGGTCTACGAGCCTCCGGTGATAGCGCTCGACATCTTCCCCACGGCCATGGCGGCGGCCGGGGTGGCCACGACACGCGGCAAACCACTGGACGGTATGAAACTGGACGGTGTGAACCTGATCCCCTTCCTGACAGGCAAGGAAACCGGACGCCCCCACCAGGCCTTGTTCTGGAAAAACGGTGGGAAATGGGCCGTACGCGACGGTGATCTCAAGCTGGTCGCGGGAAACAAGGAAACCCGGACGACGAAGGAGCAGACATCCCCAGAGTTGTACGACTTGGCCAGTGATGTTGGCGAGCAGAAGGATCTCGCGGGGAGCCGACCGGCCGATGTCGAGAGATTGCGCAAGATGTACGAGGATTGGAGTCGGGACTTTCCCAGGCCTTTGTGGGGACCACAGGTGGAGATCGAGCCCGCCCCGTAAGGACTCGGCGTGAAGGATTGACGAGTTCACCCTTTGAATCAAGAACGTCGAATTTCCGTCATCACGAATAGACCAGGGCCCGGTCATGTCCCTTCCGCGAACCGCCCAATCGATCTTCTTCTCGCTTGTTCTGGCACTGTCGCCACTTCAAATCTCTGCCGGGGAAGTGACGCTGATCGCCCAGCCCGTGCCGGTGAAGACTTCCGCGAGCGAGGAAATCTTTCCCGAGTCGTGGCGAAAGCCGCCGATTCTGGCTTCGGGTGGCGAACTGCCGGAGGAGCAGTTCGAGCGGGTTTGCCAAGTCCTCGGCCCGGCGATCAAGAAGTATCCGCCGCAAGTTCTGGAGAAGCACCTGAAGGCCGTGTATGTGCTGTCGGAACTCAAATACAGCGGTGTGGTGACCAGCGGCACCAATTCCCGCACGGTGGTTTATGAAAAGATCGGCGATGTGAAACAGGGCTTCCCCGACGCCCATGTCGAGAGTGTCTTCCACGCCGAATTCTCCAGCATCCTGCTGAGGAACCGCAAGCAGGACTTCGACGAGCAGGCATGGAATAAGATCAACCCGCCGGGCTTCAAGTATCTCGGCAACGGGGTGGACGCGGTCAAGCAGAAGAAGGTGGGCCTGGCGCTGGATGAGGAACTGCACCAGCAGGGTTTCCTCAAGGAGTATTCCCAATCGACGCTGGAGAACGACTTCAACGCGTTCGCCGCGAAGATCTTCGCGGGGGATGGAGTGATCTGGCGGATCGCCGACAAACATCCCAAAATTCAACAGAAGCTCGACCTGACCCTCGATTTCTACAAGGGTCTCGATCCGGCCTTCACGCCCGAATATTTCCTAGGCCTGGCACAGCCCTAGCGAGTACTGCGGCGGGCAATTTGTTGATGTCTGTCATCGACACCCTCATCGAATCTTTAGCGTTTCCCTTGTGGTCGAACATTCAAGATCGAAGGACATCTTTCGCCGTTGAGAAGCGGTTAGAACTCGCCCAGCACGCGACCGTCGTTCCTCGAACCCAGGTCGGCCCAGAGGGTGTTGTCGATGTTCTCGCTCACGAACCGCACAGAGCCGTCGCCCAGAACGATATGTGTACCGCCGGTATGGGCGCTGCCGTAGGCCGTCTCGAAGGTGGTGTTGATCCGGACGCCGGTCGAGCCCATCGCTTCCGATAGGTCGCACTTGTCATCGTAGTCGTCGCCACCGATGGCCCAATGATCCTTGATGCCGTTCGGCCAGACCGGCTCATCAGTCGTGGTCGAGGTGTTTGTCAAGACCGGGAGGGCTTCGCCGATCATCACCACGTTGGAGAGTCCGTCGGTCGCGTCGCGGAAGCGGCGGGGAATGTTGAAGGCGAACATTCCGTCGCTGGCCTGCCAGGTGGCTTCGGCTGTGGGAGCGGCCGTCGTGTCGTCGTTGCGGTCTCCGCCTGAACCCCAGGCATTGGCGAGATAGGTGACGGGAACTCGTCCCTGGATGCGGTAGCCGCCGCCGATCCCCTTCTCGTCGAGATGCTCGGGAATCGAGGCCGACGGGCAGCGGAAGACTGGGATGAGGACTCCGCAGGCGACCGTCTTGTCGTTGGTCGCAGTGCCCGCCGAGTTGCCCCAGTTCGCAGCGCCGCTCCCCTCGCCCCACGACTTAATCGAATTGTAGAGAGAGGATTGGTCGATCTGTGGCAGAATCATGGCCGACCACATCGCCCCTTCGTAGGTTCCACCGTAGGGGAGCACGTTGTGGATGTCGTGGTAGTTGTGGAGTGCCAGCCCCAGTTGCTTGAGGTTGTTCTTGCACTGGCTGCGGCGGGCCGCCTCGCGGGCCTGCTGCACGGCGGGGAGGAGCAGGGCAATCAAAATGGCGATGATCGCGATCACCACCAGCAGTTCAATCAGCGTGAAGCCATTGCGTTTCATCGGACAAAGCCCTTGAGATATAGAACAGGCGTAAAAAAACGCGTGTCGTGATAAAGATTCTCTTCGATACGCCGGGTCGACTCACTGATCGCTTACGCAAACTTTTTGACGCTTCCGAGCCGTTCTTCTTCCAATCTTCATGGAACGGCCAGCACCTTGGTGATTGACTTCACATCCCGAAAACGGCAATTAGAGGGGCATGTCAAGTCGAGAACGTCGTCGTGTCGCACTGCTGGTTCAAACCGCCACCCATTGGAGCCGGGAAGTGCTACGTGGTGTCGCCAGCTATGCCTTCGAACGCGGCGGCTGGGACTTTTGGCTCGAGCAACGCGGTCTGGGCGATGAACTGGAACTCCCCGCCGACTGGAGAGGGGACGGTATCATCTGTCGTCTCACCTCCGAGAAGCTGGCGGCGCAGATCAATGCCTCGGGCCTGCCCGCCGTCAATGTCTCGTGGCTCGGAACTCATTCCGACCGCATTCCCAAGGTTGTCTCCGATGAGGAGGCCGCCGGCCGGATGGTCGCCGATTACCTCCTCGGCAAGCAGTACACCTCGTTCGGTTACTGCGGTCCGCACCCGGCGATGAACTACTCGACATCAGTGCGGGATGGCTATGTCGATCGCCTGCGGAAATCAGGCTTCGGATGCCTGGTCTACAGCTACGATCTGAGTTGCCATTCCAGCGATCCCACCAATCCGGCCCTTCAACGAAAGGGGATCGAGGCCTGGGTGGCGGCGCTCCCGAAACCGGCCGCGGTTGTCGTCTGGTCGGATGTCACAGGACGCGAGGTGGCATTGGCCAGTGCGAATCTCGGGATCGAAGTCCCCGACGACCTGGCAATCCTGGCCATCGAACAGGATCCGCTGGTCTCGGCACTCGCTCCATGGCCGCTCTCCAGCCTCCGACAAGATGGGCACCAGGTGGGCTATCAGGCGGCGAAGGTTTTGGACGACATGCTGAGGGGCAGGACGGCACCCCGGCTGCCCGTCACCATACAACCCATCGAGGTCTTCGAAAGTTTCTCGACCGACACGATGTTCACGAGCGACCCGCTGGTGAAGCAAGCCGTGGCGTTGATTCGCGCCCATCAAAACGAACCTTATGCGGTCACCGATTTGGTGCGGAGCCTGGCCGTCTCACGAAGAACGCTGGAGATGTCGTTCAAGAAGGCCCTCCGCCGCAGTCCCAGCGACGAGATCCGGCGCTGCAAGCTGACCCAGGTGAAGAAGCTGCTGCGGGAGACGGAGTACACCATCTCGCAAGTGGCCTACAGCGTGGGCTTTTCCCACACCGAAGTGATGATCCGCCAGTTCAAACGCGACAACGGGATCACTCCATTGCAATATCGCCAGAATGCGAAATAACTTAGATAAGTAACATCCAAGTAACGAAAAATCCCGGCGTTCAAGATGAACACCGGGATTTTTAATTGAATTATGGTACGCCTGAGGTAACAGTCTAACCCACAACTTCCGGATCGTTTTCCGGAACGGCGGGATTAGCGGCGTCGAACCATTCGGGCTTAAAGACGATCCGCTTTTTGTGCTTCATGGCCAAGTTCGAGGTGAGGGCCATAATGGCGTCCTTCATCCCTTGCTCGCCGGGGCAGCGGAGGCCCCCTTCGCTGGGCTTGCCGAAGTTCCCTTCGCGGATGCAGTGGGCGAAGTGTTCCATCTCTTCCGTGTAGCCACGGCTCACCTTGCCGATATCCGCGACGGCTGCCTGACGCGACGGACCGCCGCTGTCGCTCGCCTGGAGGACGGGTTTGCCGTCGTTGCCGGCCAGTACGTAGAGCCGTTGATCGACCCCGCCGCCGCCGGTCGAAGGGCTGGCTTCCTTATAAAGCATCGCCTCGAGTTCCTGCTTCATCACCAGCGTTCCCCGGCTGCCGAAGACCGTCTCGCCGTAAGGCTCCCAGCGGTTCGTGCTGATCGAGGAATAGGTGACGACGCAGACATCGTTCTTGTCCTCGGCGTAGTGCTTACCGGGGAACTCGAACGTGACATAGACGTTGTCTTCGATGTCGCGGTCGTCGGCCTGCTGGTCGGAAGAACCGATCCCCTTGACGCCGTAGAAATTCTTGCCGCCATAACCCTGCACGGCGATCGGCTGGACCTTCCCCAGGAAAATGCTGGCGGCGTCGAGCTGATGGCTCCCCAGTTCCGCCATCAGGCCGGCACCGGTCTCGTTGTAGATACGCCAGTTGACTAGCTTGTGGGCCGAGGGATAGCCGAACTCTTTCTCCAACAGTTCATCGGCTGAATTGAAGCCTTTGGCCTTGGCCATTTCCGTGAGGGCCCGCAGATCATCGCCAGGGACGTTTTTGCGCCAGCTGTCGCGGCCGGGGAAGCTGTTGTTGCGATGCCACTGGGCGCGGATGAACTTGATGTCGCCCAGAAGACCCTTCTGGATCAGGTCGTTGGCGTTGTCATAGAGGACGTTGTAGTGCCGCTGGTGCCCGACGGCGAGGAGCAGCTTCTTCTCGCGGGCCGCGAGGATCAGATCCTTGCACTGCTTCACCGAGTGGCACATCAGCTTTTCAGTGAGGACATGCTTGCCCGCGTTGAGAGCGTCGAGAGCGACTTGGTAATGCTGGCAGAGTGGCACCGCGATCACCACGGCTTCGATGTTCGGATCGGCGAGCAGTTTCTTGTGGTCGTCGTAGAGGCTGATGCTCATCGCTTTGTCGCGGCCGAGCTTCTTGATGAGCCCGACGCGTTCTTCGTTGCCGTCGCCATGCAGCGACCGCAAACGGTTCGACGCGCGGATGTCGGCGATCGCGACGATATCCATATAGTCTGGCGGATGCTGGGTGAGCAGCACGCTCCCCTCGTCACCGGTGCCGATGAAACCGACCTTGATCGGATCACCATTCAGCTTGCGGTAACCGAAATACGCGGCCCCCAACCCGGGGACTGCGGCGGCGGTTCCGACGAGCATTTCACGACGGGAAAACGACACGGCCTCGTGGAAGTTGTCCTTGCCGAGGCGTTCTTGTTCGGGAGTGAGTTGCATGGGAGGACTCGGGAGGGAAGTGAGGTTTGGTGTTGGGTATTTGGTGTTTGAGTTTTGTCAGTTGTTGGTTGGGAGTTGGGTGGCACGTCCCTGAGGTCTGCCGAAGGGCGTGGTCTTGATTCGGCTCTTCCGACTTCCAACTTTTCCGCTGCTTCCCTGAAGCAATACGTCCGCATCTCGCCGAACGCGTGAAGTATTCTATACTTCTCGCCTTCGCCAGCGCGTCCAGAGGCCATGGATCAGGCTGTCAACACCGAACCAGCGGCCGGTCGGCATGGCGGCCATGGCCAGTAAGGTGAGGGCCTCCATGTTGACTTTGTTGACGATGAAGTTGTGTTCGATGCCGGGGGTCTCCGGCACGCCGGGCCACGGGGGAGCGGCGAGATAGAACAGCATGAGCAGGCCTGCCCCGCCCACTGCGGCGAAACGCGTCCCCAGGCCGATGATCAGCAGGAAGCCGAAAATCGTCAGGCTCCACATCGTCCGCCAGCTGAGTGTGCGGGCTTCCGTCCACGGTTGGGGGACGGGGCCCAGCGCCAATTGCTCGCCGCCGAGCAGTTTTTCGGCTGCATCGCGGAGTTCGTATTCCAGCCCCTGCACCGGCCCCACGACCCGTCGGCGGAGGTCCTGCAGCTCGCGCGATTGGGTTGCCAGATGATCCCACTCGAACCGTGTCTTCGCCTTCGCATGGTTGGCTTCGTAGCGTTCGAGCTGCGCACGATAAAGTTCGATATCTCCCAGACGTTTTTCGATGACCGTGCCGTCCTTCTCCTTCTGCACGACACCCGCGCGTTCCGGGTCGCCTTTCAGTTGGACAGCCAGCCGCTCCTTGTAGCTGAGCTTCGCGGCAGACGCATGCAGCTTGTTGACCGCAGCCAAATACGCTTCCCGACGTGTCGAATCCTCTGTTGCGGCGGAGTCGACCAGCGCCAGCAGCTTATCGCGTTCGGCCGCCAGCAGATGCTGCTTGCCATCGACTGAAAGGGTCTTCTTGGCAGGGTCAAACTGCGCCAGCCGCCCGAGTTTTTCCTGTGTGATCCCCTCGGGAAGCGCGTCGAGCTTCACGCTGAACGTCTCAGGCCCATTGAGCATCACCATCAAACTCGCTGCCTGAGGGCTGTCGGCCGGAATACGGTAGTGGGCAAGGAACCGGTTGACGTAGTCATCCCACCTGGCGGAGACATGGTCGTAATCGACCCAGCGGAGATCGTCCGGATCACCGAGCATCCCGCGGAAGACCGGCCTGAGCGGTCCGACCGCATTTCGCAGATATCCTTCTGCCGACCACGGCTGAGAGGTTTTCTGGGTCTCGATCTTCCACCAGCCCTCGTAGAGCAGGTGCCAGCCGATGAACAATCGGAGCGTCACCAGCAGGACACAGGCCAGACTGGAAATCTTGCGTTCTTCGCCGTTCACTCTCGAACCTCTCGGGCCGCCTTGATGCCAAGCAAAGATGGCTTTGCCGGATCAATGTGGGATCTACTCTCGGATGCAGTGACAGTGGGGGTGAAACAAACAGGCGGTCTTTGTCGTGTGCGGTAAATTCTTACGAGAAGTCAGCTGCAGCGAAGGTCGGAAGACGACATTTCTCGCACGGACTCAATCATCTCAGGCAAGCGGGCGGGTGGGGAACAGAATCTCTTGCGGGATGTTAATTTCAGTGGCTTCGACCGCGTCCGTGCCGCTAGTTTGGGTAAACAACAACACACCGACATCTGTTGAATTATCACAGAGGTGGCGAGTCTTTTCGACCCCCAGCACGAAAAAAGCGGTCGAAAGTGCGTCAGCGAGGGCGGCTCGTTCGGTTAGAACGCTGACTGACAGCATGCCCTCTACCGGCCAGCCAGTGCGGGGGTCGAGAATGTGCCCGAATCGCCGCCCTCCCAGCCGGAACCCCTGTGCGGCTGTTCCGCTGGTTCCCAAAGCCTGATTCTTTAGCAGAATCGTCCCCCAGGCCTGCTGCGGAATCAGCGGATCGCGCAGACCCACCGGCCAGCCGCCACAGCCCGCGTGATCACCCTTCGCCAAGACACTGCTCTTTCCCCCATGCACCAGCCAATGGTCGATGCCCCGCGAAGTCAGCAAGGCCCCGGCCCGATCGACGGCGTACCCTTTCCCGATCGCCCCCAGATTCAGTTCCACACCCGGCTGCGCATATTGAAGGGTGCGGGCCGCAGCATCGAACGTGATCTGCTCCATTCCCGAGAGGGCCCTGGCGGCGGCCAATTCGGATTCCGTGGGGAGTCGACCTGAGTCGCGCGCCAGTCGCCAGGCCGCGATCAGCGGCCCGGTCGTGGGGTCGAAGCCTCCGTCGGTCTTCGCGACGAGATTCCTCGCTTCGACCAGCAGATCGAAGAGATCACCCGTCACTTCGATCGGCCGATGGGGAGCGACACGGTTGATCGTCGCCAGTTCCGCATCAGGGCGGTAGACGGTGAGAACCTGCTCTAGTTCATGCACCAGATCCAAAGCTGCGGAAGCCGCCTCCACCTGCTGCGGCGGTCCGTCGGGATTGAGGATCACATCGAAGTGGCAGGCCATCGCCGTCGTCTGCAACAGCAGTGTCGGACCACGCGTGGGTGTGGAACCCGTGCCGGATTCACCGGCGCGAAGCGCCGCCTCCGCCGCGATCTGCTGGAGCAGACGGCCTGTCAGAAAATCGCGTCGATCGGCGGAGGAAGTCTTCAATGCGTTCACCAAGGGGACGAGAACTTCCATTCTTTTGTTCTCGAACCGGCAAAGGCAATCCCGTGCCACGATTTGGGGACCACCACCTCAAAAAAGGAATGGTGAATCCACTTCGAAAAAATTCGTGGTTCCTTCGCCAAAACGGTCTTGTCGCGGAAACAAAGTCGGGGAATAATCCTTTTAGTTCGCACAAACGTAGTGCGACGGCAGTCCGGCTGGAGACGTGATCGGAGGTGACCCCGATCGAATCCGGCAGACTATAAATAAGTTGTAGAAAGGAGGTGGTCGTTTGAATTGTCTTAGTTCCAGTCGCCAGCGAGGTGGCAAAGTCTAGTGACAGTCGACGGACTGGCTCTAAGCCACCGTCTCGTAGCGGCCACATCCTGAAGAGCTGATTCCGGCGAATCCGATTCTTCGTGACTCGGGATTCCAAGAGGGAACGCTCTGTGAGGATATCGCACGAGCTTCGGGGTTGGAGATCGCAAGATCTCCAACCCCTCGCTCTTTTTATAGAGCCATCTCAAAGGCAGAGCGAATTGAGACAGGCTGCTATGCGAATCGCAATTTGAGATGGCACGTTGAAAGTCGCAAAAACATGCCCGCACAAAGCGCGGAGCATGCCACCCGAGCGTCATTTCAACTTGAAATGTGCATTACAGATCGAACATGGGGCGTTCGGTCGGGGGCTTGTTGAGCTGTTCCACCAGCTGGCGGATTTTCAGTTCGCTGGAGAGCTTTTCCTGGAGCCAGCGCTGGCGCTCGCCTTCGCGGATGGCGTCGGCTTCCGCCTGGGCGATGGCGCGGGTCGCCAATTCGCTTTCCCGGCTGCGGAGCGATTCGTCCCGTTCGGTGATCCAGCGGGTCATCTGTTGGCGTTCCTGCTGGAACTCCAGCCGCTGCTGCTCGAAGCGTTCGAAGGCGGCCCGCATCTCCTGGCGTTGCTCTTCAATCGAGTTCTGCAGGGCCTCGTAGTGCTGGGCGAGCGACAGCCGGGCGCGCTCCACCCGTTCACGCGTTCGTTGTTCGCCTTGGCCGGAGGAGAGCTGCATCCACGTCTCTTCCAGAGCGAGTCGCAGTTCGAGCGTCGAGCGATGGGTCACTTCGAGTTCGGCGCGCAGGGCTTCGAGCCGGACGCGGCGGGTCTCCAGACTTTCGGCATGGAGTGTGAGGAGTTCCTGCTGGCGGCGGATTTCCGTCTGCTGCAACGAGCGTTCCTGTTCCCACGCCTGCTGCTCCATGAGGAAGCTCTGGCGATCCTTGTGGACGGTGTTTTCAATCGCACCACGCTGCTGCGAGAGGAGGTCGCGTTCGCGGGCCAGTGAACGCTCTTTTTCATCCAGGGCTTCACGATAGGCGGACAGCTGCCGCGCCCGCCGCTCGATCTGCATGGTGTCTTCCTCGAGGCGCTGGCGTTCGACCTGCCGGGCTTCGCGGAATTGATTTTGAGCCGCTTCGAGTTCCTGCTTCACCTTTTCGAGGTGGTCCTGCTGGAACTTGAGACGGTTGTCGAGCAGCGCCTTCTCGCGATGGAAATTCTGTTGTTCGAGGGATCGTTCCTGCTCCCACGCGAGCTGATCCTCCCGCAGGCGGGCGGCGTGCTCTTCGCGCAACGCGGCGAACTCCTGCAGCTGGGCCTGCCGGGCCTCGCTCAGTTCGTTGTCGATCTCGCCCAGAGCCCGGTCGTAAATTTCCTTCTGACGGTCGAGCCGCTCGCGTTCGGCGTCGCGTTCGGCGATCCACTCGGATTGCTGCCGCTCGAACTTGACACGCTGCTCTTCCCATTCGTCGGCGAGGTTCTTCCAGAGACTCTCGCGCTCGGTGCGGAAATCCTTTTCGAGCTTCTCGGTGCGATCGGCGAATTGACGCTCGTGGATCTCGATGAGTTGATTGAGCTGCTGCTGGCCGCGCAACAGTTTTTCCTCGCCCTGGGCCAGTGCGGCCCGGCGCTGCTCAAGTTCGGCTTGGGCCTGCTGACGGAGCTGCCCGCGCTGCCGTTCGAGTTCCCCGGCGGCGGCTTCCAATTCCCGCCGGCGCTTTTCCAACTGGCCGAGCTGAGACTCGAAACTGCCCCAGCGGACGGCCACTTCCCGCTCACGCTCGCGCAACTCGAGATCGCGTTCGTGCAGGCTCGCCTGCTGCTGCGCCATCAGCAACCGGAAGTGCCGCTGGTCTTCCTCAAATTGCTGGATCTGGATCGCGACGAGTTCTTCGCGGCGACCGATATCGCCGATCTGCTGCTGCAGCGTTTCCACGAGTTGCCCGGCTTGCCAGAGAATCTGGGAATCGGGCCGCTGGGCTGTTTCGGGACGCGGATAGGGATCGGGGCGGTGATATGTTTCGGGTGGCGCGGGAGCGATGAGTTCATCCGCCGGAGCCGGGGCGACCCGCGTGCCGCGCATCGAGAAGTGCGGCCCGTCGAAGCGGGGGGTCAACTGGCCATCGACGGCCCGGGTCCCCACGCGCTGCGAACCGGAAGGGGAAGATCCGCCGGGGGAGGCCGGTGTCTCTGGAGCGCTCATGGGGGAATCCTTTCCCGGGAAAATCCGCTGGTATTTGAATCCTCGCCTCCGGCTGGATCACGCCATCATTCCCGCGAGGAGAAGATTATGGCCACACCAAAGGGCAAGAAGAGCCTCCAGTATGGCGGAAACAGCCCTATATCGACAATGAGACTTTCAGCGGCGTTCGCTTCGAAACCGCTGGAGTTTCGGCAGGAATTGCCGGTTCAATTGCATCAAGGACACGGTGAAGATGCCTTGAAGCGTTGGGAGCAGGTCCTCGAAAAACAAAACCGGACGGCGGGTAACCAAAAAGGAATCACCCGTCGTCCGGTCGATGGATCCGTTCAGATCGATGAACCTTTAGAGGTTCGTCGTGATCGAGCTGGAGAGCTTGGCCTTGGGCACGACGCCGACGAACTTGTCGACGATGATCCCGCCCTTGAACATCAGAATGGTGGGGATCGAGCTGATGCCGTGCATCGAGGGGATGCGGGGGTTTTCGTCGGTGTTCAGCTTGCCGATCTTCACCTTGCCGGCGTACTCGGTGGCGAGTTCATCGATGGTCGGGGCCAGCATGCGGCAAGGACCACACCAAGGAGCCCAGAAATCGACGAGGGTCAGCGTGCCGCTGTCCAGCACTTCGGACTGGAAGTTGGCATCGGTAATTTCGAGAACATTGTCGCCAGCCATTTGCATTCATCCCTTCAGATTGCCACAGCCAGGTGGCCTTGCCGCACGGCAGAGATACCTGCCGAGACTCAGTCGACCTGGACGGCCCACTTGGTTCGCCCAGTGGGGGTCGTGTTTTGTTGATTGCCATTCATAACGGATGGGGATAGCCGATTCACCAGCGACATGCTTTCCGGAGAAGACATTTCGCACCCCCAGAAAGTTCGCCTGGGCCGCTTCACAAGCCGATCATGTCTTCCTGTGCCTCACATCTCCCCGGCGACGCTCTGATGCATTCTTCCCGGTTGCATTCGCCCGAGAGCGTTGTGAAGTATAGGGTTGCCCCAAATACTGTCAATTCGGCCACCCGGCTGCAACTGGCATCGTCCCGCAGCGGGTGCTGTTGTCGTTCAGAGCATTTGCAGGGTGATGGCGGCCTTCAGCAGTAAGTACACCCTCGACGGATCAACCTTACGCATGCCGGTGAAACCGAATCCTCCAGTCCGTCACGAGCAATCGAAGGCATCCGCTGCCCGGAACGAAGGGGCCACCGGCTGGCGCGGCGTCAATCTCGGCCTGGCCGCCGTTTGGCTTGTTTGCCTCGTGGTCTCGACGGCGGCGGGATTGGATCTCCTCGTCGATACCTGGCAGCCGAACCTGGCACTCATTCAGGCGGCACTTCTGCTGATTCTGCCCCTGGTGCTGCAAGTGCGGGAGGCTCAAGTCAGAGAGGCCAATGGCAGCGCACCCGCAACCGGTGGCCTCTTGGCGAGGGAGTGGCCGCTGGCCATCACCCAGCCGCTCTTGGCGGTTGTCGCTCTGGGATTCGTGGCCAGTTTCGGTGCGCCGTTGTGGGGAACACCACCGAGCTATCACGACGAATACAGTTACGTTTTTGAAGCGCGAACCATGGCGGGTGGAAGCTGGACGGCACCGGCGGCACCGGCCTTCCCCGCGCTCTTCGATCAAGTCCACGTGCTCAACGAGGGAACCGACTCCAGCGGGCGGATGGCGAGCCGGTATTATCCCGGAACGGCCCTGTGGCTGCT
>PNLE01000122.1 GCA_013822855.1 Planctomyces sp. | reverse complement strand
CGCTATGCCGCGACGTTTCTTCGGGGATCACTCCTCGAACACCAACGACGGGGCAGACCCTCCATGATCCGGGAAGGAAATGTCGGTATTTGACACTTCAACAAACTCACATCTGTCATACCGGAGTCACCTGTGCAGTGGCAACCGATCCTTCGCTCTTGCACACAATTTTCCGGGAAGTGTCGTACGGCACACACTCGTTTCCTCCCTAGTTTTGCGGCAGATACAGGTTTGCCACGAGGAAGAACAGCGATCACCCCGCATGACAAAACGGTGCTTCAGTCCTGAGGCCTATGCCATCGGGAAATTCTCATTCGGGGAAAACGGCAGCCCGACAGCTGGGGTGGCCTGGTCAAAATTGAGAAAAACGGAGGCAAGGTCGCAGCCAAATTGCGTTGTCGAAAGCCTCGCATTACGATTTCGCTAGGTGTCGCACACATCGATTTTGATGTATGCGTCGCTGGTTTTCATCGGATACTGCATGTCGCCTCGACCCCCATCGACTCAGTCGTCTCGACGCGAATTGAGTCCGTTGGCGGTGGGTTACATGTGGGCCAGCCGAGTGGGAAACCTCGGGTTGTTGATGGCGTTCCCGCCATTGGCAGGCTTCTGGATCGATGGGTGGCTCGGGACCAAGCCGGGATTCGTGATTGGCGGTGCGGTTCTGGGGTTTGTCCTGTTCCTTGTGCAACTCCTGTCCCTCGCCAAATTATCAGCGGCTTCCCAGCGAAACCCCTCCGACAAGCGAGAACGCTCTTTAGAAAAAATCTCTCCAGGCGAATCGTCCGAAGCTCCCCTTCCGTGAAGGGGCTTGCCAGGTGATTAAGCATGGAGGCTGTCCTCAGTGGCCGGTCTTTCTGGATCTCGGAGTTGCCCTGATCCCCTTGGGTTGTGTTGAGTCGTGAGAATCGGTTTGACGAACGAGCTTCCATCACCGCCTCTGGGATCGCGAGGTCTGCCACCTCTGTGGGTCTCCGTTGTTTTGCAGGTGGTCACGCTCATCGTTGTGTCGCTGGCTGGCGGCGGCGTGGTCTACGGCCTGCTCTCGCTCAACGGCATTTCGGCGGGGACGGAAGTCCTTGTCGGCACCGGGTTGTGCCTGATTCCAGCTCTGCTCTCAGTGGCTTGCAATGAGCTGTTTGTCGTTCGCCGATCGCTCTCTCCGAGTGGTTCCTCTTCGCCTCATCAGGTCGCCGTTGAACCGGTCAACGCCATGGTCGCACTGGTGGGGATGGGTCTGCGGATGGGATTTGTCGGGGCTGGAGTACTGGTTTTGCCGAAGGTGGTTCCAGACTGGCAAACGCGGCCATTCTTTTATAGCGTACTCGTCGTCTACTTCCTGTCTTTGGTGACAGAGACCGGGTTTCTGCTTGCGGCGCTGAAGCGTAAATCTTCTCGCCCCTCGTCGACCCCTGGCTCTTCCTCTCGGCCGATTCGTTCTTCGATTCCTCAAGCCGCAGGATCTTCCGGTTCGCTTTGACAGCCGGTTCGATGTGTGTGGTGAAAAGTTCGCCAGTGTTTTATTCGCCCGTTTTTTGAACGACGTGCTGTTGGTTGGTCGGTTCTCGCACCCTGTGCTTCACAGTTTTTGACGGAACACCATGTCGGCGGAACATACGGATTATTTCCATCACGTGCGGGATGCGAGCTACTTCGAGATGCCGTTCGTTCATTCGACGGTCTCGAAGGAAATCTTCCATCTGCCGTCGATCTTCGGCTTTCAGATCACCAAGTTCATGGTGATGCAGCTGATCGCCTTCGCCTTGGCCTTTCTGATCTTCCGTGGCCTCGCCAAACGGGTCGCCAGTGGAGAACCCGTCAAGGGTCGATGGTGGAATTTCTGGGAAACCCTGGCCGTCTTCGTCCGCGATGACGTTGTCCGCTCGTCGATCAGCGAACCGCACGCCCATCATGACGATGATCACGCCGGCCACGGCCACTCGCATGTGGAATATGGCCATCCCGGTGTGGTGCACGCTTATGCCAACGCGGGACAGACCCATGTCCGCGGTCATCTCGAACCCGAACTCGCGGCCGTCGGCGGTCATGTCCTTGGGGCCGGTGTCGACGCTCATGCCGCTGGTCTGCAATCCACAGGCACGCACTACGCCGACCGCTTTCTCCCGTTCATCTGGTCGCTGTTCTTCTACATCCTCTTCTGCAACCTGCTGGGTGCGTTTCCCCTGTTCGGAACCGCCACGGCCAGCACCAGCGTGACGGGTGTCCTCGCCCTCAGCGTGTTGGCGGTCACCATCGGTGCGGGGATCCAGCAGTCGGGTGCGGTCGGTTTCTGGAAAACGCTGGTGCCGCCGATGGATGTTCCCGGCATTGGTGGCCAGATTCTTAAGACGATGATTTGGATGATTGAACTGGTTGGCCTCTTCATCAAGCATCTCGTGCTGGCGATTCGACTCTTCGCCAACATGCTCGCGGGGCATGTGGTGATCGGCGTCTTCCTGAGTTTCATCGCGGCAACTGCGAATTCGGGTCTCTTGTGGTATGCCGTCACACCGGCCAGTATCTTCGCACAACTCGCTGTGGGAGCGCTGGAACTGTTTGTCGCGTTCCTGCAGGCCTATGTCTTCGCACTGCTGGCATCGATTTTCATCGGTACGGCGGTGAACCCGCACTAGTGACAGGGATTGCCCCTGCCGTTGTCAATGGCTGCGGTGGTCGTCCGGTTTGCTCGAAAAGTGAGAACGTCCACGCGACTTGGTGGATGACTGTTTGAAATGAGGCCGGGCGCGTGTCCCGGTGGACGAATATGACCGGCCCAATTGAATGTGGGCGAATTTTTGTGGCAGGAGTGCGTTAACGTGCAGGCTCTTTCTCTGATGACTCGCATCGTGGGTGCATTTTGTGTTCTGGCCGTCCCCGCGATGGCGCAGACGGACAAAGTCGTGGCCATGCCCGGCCCGATGGTTCTCAACGCCCTGGGTGCCGGCTTGGTGATTCTCGGCGCCGGCCTGGGCATCGGCAAGATTGGCTCTTCGGCTGTCGAAAGCATCGCCCGCCAGCCCGAAGCCTCCGGCACCATCCAGACCGCGATGATCATCGCGGCAGCGCTCATCGAAGGGGTCGCCCTCTTCGCCTTGATCATCTGCCTCATCTCCTAGTTGCGGGGCCGTGCGGCTTGCGAATGGCCTCCCACCGGTCATGTTGAAGTGACGATGGGATGGGCAGGGTTCGCCGCCGGGCTTGCCTTGTGGGATCGCCAGTTCCCCTCGACACATGGGGCTGCAAGTTGATTGCTGCCTGTGGCGGGGATGAATCGAAGCGATGTCATGCTGCTGCTGGAATTGTCTTGTTAGCGGGATGGTCTCCGGATCCTCCTTCCGTTTGTTGGTTGAAGTGACACCCCTGATTCGTGCCTACGAATTCGGGGAGATGACACGATAAAGGTTCGTCCACCATGCCTGCGACAGTTCGCCCGATGGCACCGATGGTATCCACTCCGTCAGGACTTCAGACCGACATCACTTTGGTGTCGCGACGTGTGTCTGGTTCCTCTTCCCCACTGCTCGGTGGATGGATGAGGGCGGTGGCGGTGGCATGTCTGGTGGCAGGGCTTTCGTGGCCTGCCACGGGATGGGCCCAGGAGTCGGCACCGCAGCCGGCAGCGGCTGTTGAGCAGCATGCCGAGGATCATGGCCACGCCTCTGCGGAAAGCCACGCGGGGGATCACGGCGGAGGTAGCTCGACACCGCCGGGTTTGATCCCCGAGTTTGATCTGGTCATCTGGTCGCTGATTGTCTTTGCGGCGTTCGTCTTCCTCTTGTCCAAGTTCGCCTGGAAGCCCCTGGCGGCCGGTCTTGATCAGCGGGAAGCCCGGATTCGCAATGACATCAACGAGGCGGAATCGGCCCGGTTGAAGGCCCAGCAGATGTTGGCCGAACACGAAGCGCGTTTGGCGAAAGCCGAAGAGACGGTTCGCGACCTGATCACGGAAGCCAAGAAGGATGCTGAGAAGGTCCGTGCGGATCTGATGGCGACCGCCGAGGCTGATGTGCAATCGTTGCGGAAGCGGGCGGTGGCCGAGATCGAGCAGGCCCGCGACACGGCTCTCCAGCAGCTGTTCGACACTTTGTCGACCAACGTCATGGAAGCGACGACGCGAGTCGTGGGCCGCAGCCTGACGGGTGAGGACCATCAGCGACTTGTCCAGGATGCCTTGGCGGAACTCAACATCCGCCGTAACTAGTCCTTTTGAAATGGGGCGATCTCCCGAACGGAATGCCGCCCCATCCGCATCAGATTTCATCTGAATCAGATTTCGCCTGACAATCGTGCTGCTTCCTTGTCGGAGCTTTGCTGTGCAACAACCTCCCGTGACCCGTGTTCCCTCCGTCCTGGACGATCCTTCGTCCTTGGGCGTCGCGCGGATCTATGCGGAGGCTCTGCTCGGTGCGGCGGGGGAACAGGCGGCGGAAGTCGTGGAGGAACTGAAGTCCTTCACCGCAAGTCTGCTTTCCGGCACCACGGGGTTGGACGAAATCTTCGCGAACCGGGCCATGGGACGCGACGAAAAGGTCGCCTTCATCGAGAAAATCCTCGGTGGTCGCGCCAGCCAGACACTCGTGCAGTTCCTGTCCGTGCTGGCGGAGCACGACCGGTTGGAACTCGTCCGGGCCGTGGCTCATGTCGCGGGAATTGAATTGCAAAAGCGGCAAGGGCGTCAGCAGGTGCTGGTCACCAGTGCCAACCCGCTTTCGGAACAAGAACAGCAGGCGGTCATGGGCCGTCTGACGGAAACATTGGGCCTCGTGCCCGAAATCGAACTGAAGGTCGACCCGGAATTGGTGGGCGGTCTGGTCGTACGTGTCGGCGACATGGTGTACGACGGCTCGCTGCGAACACGGCTTGAACAACTCCGCGCCCAACTGCGCGAAAGGTGTCTGAATGAAATTCAACGCGGACGAGATCGCTTCTGTCATTCAGCGTGAAATCCAGGATTTCCGCGGACAGATCCAGACCAACGAAGTCGGTACGGTCGTCGAAGTCGGCGACGGCATCGCGCGTGTCTACGGACTCACCAACGCCATGTCGGGCGAAATGGTCGAGTTCGCCGGCGGCGTGCGCGGCCAGGTCTTCAACCTCGAAGAGAACTCGGTCGGGGTCATCATTCTCGGTGACTACCTGAAGATCTCCGAAGGAGACGAGGTCCGCTCGACCGGGCAGCTCCTCTCCATCCCCGTGGGTGAAGCCCTCATCGGTCGCGTCGTCGATCCGCTGGGCAATCCGCTCGACGGGAAGGGGCCGATCATGGCCCAGTCGTCGCGCCCTCTTGAAACGACCGCTCCCGGCGTGGCCGCCCGCCAGCCGGTGAAGCAGCCGCTCCAGACCGGGATCAAGGCCGTCGACGCCATGACTCCCGTCGGTCGCGGCCAGCGCCAGCTGATCATCGGCGACCGCAAGACCGGCAAGACCGCCGTTGCCGTCGATGCGATCATCAACCAGAAGGGTGGCGACGTCATCTGCGTCTACGTCGCCTGCGGCCAGCGTTCCAGCTCGATCGCCGGTGTCGTGGAAGCCCTCAAGGCGGCTGGTGCGATGGATTACACCGTCGTCGTCGCCGCCGGTGCCAGCGATCCCGCCCCCGTCCAATACATCGCCCCCTACGCCGGTGCCGCCATTGCCGAGTACTTCATGTACCAGGGCAAGCACACACTGGTGATCTACGACGATCTCTCGAAGCAGGCCGTCGCCTACCGCCAGCTCTCGCTGCTCATGCGGCGTCCGCCCGGCCGAGAAGCCTATCCCGGCGACGTCTTCTACTGCCACAGCCGCCTCCTCGAACGCGCTGCCAAGCTGAGCGATGAACTCGGCGGCGGTTCGATGACGGCCCTCCCCATCATCGAAACGCTCGAAGGGGAAGTTTCGGCTTACATTCCGACCAACGTGATTTCGATCACCGACGGCCAGATCTATCTTGAACCCGACCTCTTCTTCGCCGGTGTCCGTCCCGCCATCAACGTCGGTATCTCGGTCTCCCGCGTGGGTGGCAATGCCCAGACGAAGGGGATGAAGAAGGTCGCCGGCAGTTTGCGTCTCGACTTGGCCGCCTTCCGCGAACTCGAAGCCTTCGCCCAGCTGGGGACGGAACTCGACGCCGCGACCCAGAAGCAGGTCGACCGCGGCTACCGCATGGTGGAACTGCTCAAGCAGCCCCAGTATGTGCCGCTCGCGGCCGCCGATCAGATTGTCAGCATCTACGCCGGTACCCGCGGCTATCTGGATGCGGTCCCCGTCAGCCAGGTGGCCGAAGCTGAAAAGCAACTGCTGGAATATGTCCGTCTGGAGCATGCGGAGTTCCGCGAGAAGCTAATCAGCAGCAAGACGCTGGACGACACCCAGGAAGCGACACTGAAGACGATCCTCGAAGGCTTCAAGAAACGCTGGCAGCCCAAGTAGCCGTCAACTTTTGTTGAGACGGGGATTCCCCGCCGGATCTGGCCGACCGGGGATGGCCCATTGGGATTGCTGAATTTCATCGAGTCGCATGGAGAGGTAGAGCCGTCACATGGCCAAAGCACGAGCGATCGTCAAGCGGCTGAAAGCCATCCGCAACATCAAGAAGATCACGCGGACCATGGAGCTCGTGGCGACAGCCCGCTTCAAGAAGGCGATGGAGCGCGCGACCGAGGCGACCGCCTACACGAAGAAGCTGACCGAAATCGTCGCCGATGTTTCCGCCAGCCTGGCGGAAGCGGGCGAGGAAGGTGCCGTCTCGCATCCCCTCCTGGTGGTTCGCCCCCAAGTTCAGAAGCGACTCTTGCTGGTGATCACTTCGAATCGCGGACTCTGCGGCGGTTACAACGCTGGCGTCCTGCGAGTCGCGGGGCAGGTGCTCAAGACACGGGATCTGACCATCCCCATGGAACTGGAAGTCTCCGGCAAGCGCGGGGTCAATTTCTACAAGTTCCAGCGGCAACCGGTGGTCAAAAGCTACACCCACTTCGAGGACAAGCCTTCGTTCACCGAGGTCGAGGAGATCGCCAACCGTCTGATGGCCGAGTACATCGCGGGGGGATTCGACCAGTTCGACGTGGCCTACATGCAGTTCCACAGCATCTCGAAGCAGAAGCCCGTCGTGCAGACGCTCCTGCCGATTGGCAACCTGCAGACGGAAGCCGCCGCACCCGTTTCGACCACCAAGGTCGACTACGAGTTCCTACCGTCGCCGGTGGAGATTCTGGGCGAGATCGTCCCGGCCTCGTTCAAGGCCCGGCTCTTCAAGTGCTTCCTCGACGCCGCCGTCAGCGAGCAGGTCTTCCGGATGGTCGCCATGAAGGGGGCCACCGAAAGTGCCAACGACATGATCAAGAGCCTCAAGCAGCGGTACAACCGGGCGCGGCAATCGCAGATCACTTCGGAACTGAGCGAAATCATCGGCGGAGCCGCCGCCCTCGAATAACCGACCAGGTTGTCCGGCTTCACCCCAACCACGAATATTTCAGACACAGATCACAGACAAAGCCATTGCAACGCTTGTTGCACAGAATCGGGAGCTTTTATGTCCACCGCAGTTGCCAATGCCGTCGGCCGGGTTACACAGGTCATCGGCTCGACGTTTGACGCCGAGTTTCCCGATGGTTCACTCCCCGCGATCTACAACGCGGTGAAGATCGATGTCGAGATCAAGGGGACCCGCGTCAAGGTGATGGGCGAAGTCCAGCAGCACCTGGGTGGCGGCCGCGTCCGCTGCGTGGCGCTCGGCTCGACCGACGGACTGGCCCGTGGTGTCGATGTGGTCGACACCGGCGCCCCGGTTTCGGTTCCCGTCGGCAAGGGGACCTTGGGCCGCGTCTTCAACCTTCTCGGCGAGCCGATCGACGGCCGCGGTGAAGTGGTGACCGACGAGAAGTGGCCGATCCACCGCAGTCCGCCCCGCCTCGAAGACCTCAGCTCGAAGACCGAACTCTTCGAAACCGGGATCAAGGTCGTCGACCTGCTGATTCCGTTCGTTCGCGGCGGCAAGGCCGGTCTCTTCGGTGGTGCCGGTCTGGGCAAGACTGTGATTTTGCAGGAACTCATCGCCCGTATCGCCAGCACCCACGGGGGTTACTCGGTCTTCGCCGGTGTGGGTGAACGAACCCGTGAAGGAAACGATCTCTGGCTCGAAATGCAGGAGACGGAAATCGGCTCGACGGGCCGCAAGGTTATCGAGCAGACTTGCATGGTGTTCGGCCAGATGAACGAGCCGCCGGGTGCGCGTCTCCGCGTGGCTTTGTCGGCGCTCACCATGGCCGAATGGTTCCGCGACACGACGGGTGCCGACACCCTGCTGTTCGTCGACAACATCTTCCGCTTCTCGCAGGCGGGTTCGGAGGTCTCCGCGTTGCTGGGTCGTATGCCTTCGGCCGTGGGTTATCAGCCCACCCTCTCGACGGAACTGGGTGCCCTCCAGGAACGGATCACCTCGACCAAGCGGGGGGCGATCACTTCGGTGCAGGCCGTGTACGTCCCCGCCGACGATCCCACAGACCCCGCGCCAGCGACGGCCTTCTCGCACCTCGATGCATTCATTTACCTCGAGCGCAAGATCGCCGAGAAGGGCCTCTATCCCGCCATCGATCCCCTCGCATCGTCGAGCCGGATTCTCGATCCCCAGATCGTGGGCGAGCGGCACTACACCTGTGCCCGCCGCGTCCAGAAGATCCTGCAGCGTTACCGCGAACTGCAGGACATCATCGCGATCCTCGGGGTGGACGAACTCAGCGAAGACGACAAGCTGGTCGTGACCCGCGCCCGCCGGATCGAACGCTTCCTCTCGCAGCCGTTCTTCGTGGCGGAAGCCTTCACCGGCAAGAAGGGGAGCTTCACCACGCTCGCCGACACGATCCGCAGCTTCGAAGAGATCTGCGACGGCAAGTGGGATCACCTCCCCGAAAGCGCCTTCATGTATGTGGGTGCGATCGAAGAAGCCGCCGCCCAGGCCGAGAAGATGGCCAAGGGTTAATCGCCCGCAGGAAGTCGGCCCGTTCCCTTATGGAGCGGGCCTCCCTCCGCGTGTTTTGGAACAGTCAGCGAGTTTGAGTTCGTCCGTGCCCGAGCGGGATTGCAGATCATGGCCCTTTCCGACAGCTTGCGACTTGTGGTGGTCACGCCGGAGAAGCCGGTCATCAACCAGGTCGTGCGCGGCGTCCAGTTCCCGCTCGCCGACGGCATGATGGGTGTCCTCCCCGGCCGCGCCCCGCTGATCGGCCGGTTGGGATTCGATGAGCTGGTGCTGCTCGAGGATGCGGGCGAATCCCGCTATTTCATCGATGGCGGTTTCGTGCAGATCGCCGACAACGTCGTGACGATCCTCACCGGATCCTGCCGTCCGCTCGCCAGCCTCAAGCGGTCCGAAGCCGAAGCGGCCCTCTCCGTCGCCAATGCCCGAAAGGCCACGAGCGACGCCGAGATCGAAGCCCGGCAACGCGATCAGGATCGCGCCCGCCGCATGCTGGCCCTCGCCAGCGCCTAGGTTCTCCCGCTGCTCGGCCGCGATTCCTTCGCAACTTCACTTTTTGGATGCCGGTGGCGCGCCGCTAGCGGAAGCCCCCGAAGTGCGATCATCCGTCGAGGGCATCGGGCGCAGAGAGGACGTCAATTCCTGCCACTTCTTTTCTGGCGAAATCGCGGCGTCATCTTGGCTCACGAAGCGAAAAAGCCCGGCGTCGTTGCCCACGCCGGGCTTTTGGATTCAGCGATGAATCGCTGGTTTCGTCGTCCCCGAAGCTCACTCGCCGGGTTTGCGGGCGAGGCGTTCGGTGAGGCGGGTCGCCTTGCCCACGCGGTCGCGGAGGTAGAACAACTTGGCGCGACGCACCTTGCCATGCCGCTTCACCACGATCTTCGCGACCTTGGGGGAGTGGATGGGGAAGGTTCGCTCGACACCCTCTCCCGCCACGATGCGGCGGACGGTGAAGTTCTCGCGGGTTCCGCCATGTCGGCGGGCGATCACCACGCCATTGAAAATCTGGATACGCTCTTTGTCGCCTTCCAGAATTCGCTGGTGCACGTCGACCGTGTCGCCAATCTCGAATTCCAGGGTGTCGGCACGCAGGCTGGATGCTTCAGCCGCCTGCAAAAGCTTGTTTTGCATGATCTCGATCCTCTCACTGTTCGTCGCCGGGAATGCTGGGCAGGCCCGGATTGAAAACTTGCTGACTGGTAAATCGCTGCTTTGAACTCTGTTGATCAAACCTAATTCGATCGAACCCGCCGCTCACTTCACCGGCCCGGAGGCCGGGGGTCTGCGGGCCGCTGTTCGTTCGAGGCTTTGCTTTTCCCGCCAGGCGGCGATCGCCTGATGGTTCCCTTCCAGAAGGACATCGGGAACCTTCATTCCGCGATATTCTCGAGGCCGGGTGTATTGCGGATACTCGAGTTGCCCGCTTTCGGCGAACGACTCGTATTTATGGCTGGTTTCATCACCCAGCACGCCGGGGATCAGGCGAATGACCGTGTCGATCAGGAGCATCGCGGGCACTTCGCCGCCATTGGCGATGAAATCCCCTGCCGAGACTTCCAAAGGCTTCAGTCCTTCGCAGATCCGTTCATCAAATCCTTCGTATCGGCCGCACAAGAGCACGAGTCTTTTGTGCGTCGAAAGTTCCTCCACCAGCCGCTGGTCGAGTTTTCGTCCCGAGGGAGTCAACATCACCAGTTGCCCCGGAGCCTCGCCCTGAGCCTGCACATGCTCGACGCAGTCGAACACGGGCGGGCATATGATCAGCATGCCGGGACCACCGCCATATGGCTTGTCGTCCACCGAGTGGTGGTTGTCGGTCGTCCAATCGCGGAAGTTCCAGAGGTTGACGCTCACCTTGCCTGCTTCGATCGCCTTGTTGAGCAGGCTTTGTTGCAGGTAGCCGGAGAAGATCCCCGGAAACAGTGTCAGCACGTCGAACCGCATCACATTCGCTTTCGGAGGACTAGCTGGCGGCGGCTTCGCCACCTTCGGCGGGGGCCTCGGTGGTTTCGGGAGCGGGAGCTTCCTTGACCTTCGGAGCGATGAGCGCGGGAGGAGCCGCCATCACGCCGAACTTGTTCGTCTTAACCTTCTTGACGAGGGTCGCGACGCGCTCGGAGAGACTGGCCCCGACGCTCACCCAGTAGTCGACGCGCTCCATGTCGATCTTCACGCGCTTCGACTTGTCGTCGATCGAGGTGTCGTACCAGCCGACTTCCTCGATCGCCTTCCCTTCGCGGTGCACGCGCGAATCCATGACGCAGATGCGGTAAAATGGACGATGCTTGCGCCCAATCTTCTTCATACGAATCCGAACTGCCACTCAATCCTCCTCGCTCGACCGGGCAAAACACCGACCGACATCTTTCCGCATCCCACAGAGCCTGCAACACACACGCGTACTGGAATCACGGAGACTCAATAGATTCACACGACACTGATTTACTCGATACCGACCTGACGTTTGCGACCATTTCCATGGGGTGCCACTGGCTAGGCCAGTGCCTCTTCAATTCGATGAGACACTGGCATCGCCAGTGCCACCCGAACGGAGCGGCCGATCCTCAGCGGTTTTTCTTCCGCTGTTTCTTGGCCTCCTTGCGGGCCTTCTTCTTCTTTTCCGCCGCCAGCTCGGCATCCGCCGGGCCGCGTTTGCTGCGTTGTTTCTGGGCCTGCAATCCGCCGGCGGCGTTCATGCCACCACCCGCGGCCAAGTCCTGCACTGCCTTGAAGCGGTCCTTCACGCCCAGGCCCGCCATCTTCTGCATCATGCCCGACATATTGTCGAAGTCCTTGAGCAGACGGTTCACATCGGCTGGCTCTGTGCCGCTCCCCCGGGCAATGCGTGTCCGGCGGCTGCGGTCGATCTTGTCCGGGTTCTGCCGCTCCTCGAGCGTCATCGAGCTGATCATCGCGTCGATGCGGCCCATGTCCTTGTCGGCGTCGACGTTCTGGAGTTGTTCCAGCATCCCCCCCATGCCGGGGATCATTTTCATGATGTCGCCGATCGAGCCGAGCCGGCGAACCTGCTTCATCTGGTTGCGGAAGTCTTCGAGGGTGAACCGCCCCTTTAGCATCCGCTGCTGCTGGCGTTCCATCTCCTCGGCGTCGAATTCCTCCTGGGCCCGTTCGAAGAGGGTGACGATGTCGCCCATCCCCAGAATGCGGCCCGCCATGCGATCGGGGTGGAAAGGTTCCAGCCGATCGAGCTGTTCGCCCATCCCCGCGAACTTGATGGGGACGCCGGTCACGTGCCGGATGCTGATCGCGGCCCCGCCGCGGGTGTCGCCATCCAGCTTGGTGAGGATCACGCCATCGAGTTCAAGGGCGTCGTTGAAGGCCTTCGCCGAGCGGACTGCGTCCTGCCCGGTCATCGCGTCGCAAACCAGATAGACCTGATCCGGCTGTACACGCGAATCGATCTGCTCCAGCTCGTACATCAGCCGGTCGTCGACATGCAATCGCCCGGCGGTGTCGAAGATGACGACGTTCGCACCGACCGTCTTGGCGTTCGCCAGACCGTTCTTGCAGACCGCCACCGGATTACCGCCCGGGGCTTCCGAATAGACGGGAACACCCAACTGCTCGCCGAGCGTTTTGAGCTGCTCGATGGCGGCGGGGCGCTGAAGGTCGGCGGCGACCATGAGCGGCTTCCAGCCTTCGGCCTTGAGCATGCGGGCCAATTTGCCGCAGGTGGTGGTTTTCCCCGCCCCCTGGAGGCCGCACATCATGATTTTGTTGATGCCGTCACGCCGCAAATGGAGCGAGTGATCGGCGGGGCCCATGAGGGCGATCAGCTGCTGATGAACGATACCGACGAGTTGTTCGTCGGGACGAAGCGACTTGAGAACCTTCTCACCCACCGCCTCGGCAGTCACTTTTTCCATGAACTGCGTGGCCACGCCGTATTCGACGTCGGCTTCGAGGAGCGCCTGCCGGACTTTTTTAAGTCCTTCGCGGATATTGGCTTCGGTCAGCTTGCCAGAGCGGAAAACGCCTGACAAAGCCCCTTGCAGGCCTTGGGTGATCGATTCGAACATGCAGCTTCACTCGGGTTCATCGCAGCCGGGGCGCACGGTTTCAGCCATGCGGCGTCGCATCAGCGACGATCCAGGCGTCAACGCGCCCAGGAGCCGGGTTTTGGTAGTCGGATGGGAGAATAGCCGAAAACTGCCTAATTCTTCAAGCCAACAGAAAAAGCACGCCATCGCTCCACCCGAGCGAGGGGTGGGTGTCAACCTACTATTTCTTCTTTCGTTCCACTTCCACCCTTTCCACCTAAGCCCGACTACCCCCCTGCTCCGTATGACATTCTGGCAGCTTTGGGCAAGCATGTTTTTTGCGATGATCCTCCACACGCCCTTTCCAATGGCGATCCGCACCAGTCGGCAAGTCCTTCACGGATCGAAAAATCACCGTACCACTCACCCCAGTGACAACCCCAACCCCAACCCCAATCAATCAACAACACCCCCGGCCCACTGTCACCAGCGGTCCGGGGGCGCGTTAAGAAAAAACCATGCCCTTGTCAGGGCCCGCGCGGTCTCCTCCCGCCCAGTCTCCTCCCGACCAGCCTTCTCCCTCCCGGCAAATTCCTTGCGGAACTTCCAAGCGTTGAGAAAACAAGTCTCTTGCGAAAAGACGGCGAATAGGATCTCGCGGGAGCAACTGTCGTCGCCGATTCCACCACGATGTTCCGCAATGAGAACCTGTCGCACAATCGCCGAAAAACGTCTCGAATTCGAGTGGTGCGCGGTGCCGAAGGCACACCACACCAACCGGCGGCGACTGTCACATCGCCCCGGCCAGAGGCTCCTGACCGAGCCTGGGTGAAGCACTCCCTGTCCGGATTCACAAGCGGGACAAATTCCCCGCCCATGAGGCGCGCCCAAACGAGAGCCTTCACCCTATCACGACTCGATGCGCCAACATGAACACCCCGTAGGATCCGCTGTGCGGACCATGTTCGATTCATCCATCGCCAAAAATCGCCAAAAACTGATACGCATTCCAATTGGAAATACCGCTCTTCGTGCCATGCTTGCAGCTTCGGGCAAGCATTCTCCGGCGACCCTCAACGCGCCATTTTGCGCCACGAAACAGTTGCGCCCCGTCTCGCTTGATGGAACGCTTTGGTCAGTCGACACTTGTGAGCCGCCCCGCCGGGGTGAGATTGTCCCTGTCCGCCGCGAAGGTTCCGCCCGCATGCCTGTCGAATCCAAGCCCCTGTTCCGACCCGATGTCCTGCGGCCACACCTCGTCTCCTTCCCCTGGCCAGCGAACATCGACGAAATCCGAAAGATCATCGCCCGCTGGGCGCAGCTCATCTCCGCCGGGCGGGTCGACAAGTTCAAGGAGAAGGAACTCCTCCCCGATTTTCTGGCCGACATCTTCGCGAACGTTCTGGGCTACACCCGCCCCGCCGACGATCCCGAGCGGCATACCATCTCCTGGGAAAAGCACGTTCAAGTCGATGGCAAATACGCCGACGCCGTGCTGGGGGATTTCTCAACCGGCAAAAACGAATACATCGTCGCCCTCGAAGGGAAGGGGCCGCTCGATCCCCTCGACCGGCCGTTCGCGGGCCGCAAGATGTCGGCGGTCGATCAAGGCTACCGCTACGCCATCAACCTCCCCTGCGACTGGATCATCGTCACCTCCATGCGGCAAACCCGGCTCTACCACAAGGGGGCCGATCAATACACCTACGAGCGCTTCGATACCGAAAAGCTCGCGACAGACGACCAGCTCCTCAAGCGGTTCCTCTTCCTTCTGGGGGAAGCGCGGGTCTGCCCCAAGCTCGGTCGCTCGCACCTCTACAGCCTCCTCTCGAACTCGGAAAAGGTCGGCAAGGAACTGACCAAGGAATTCTATCTCCGCTACGCCGAAATGCGGCAGAACGCCTTCGAACATCTCTGCGCCGACAACCCCACCCAGGAGCGCGGCGAACTCCTTTCCGCCACCCAGAAGCTGCTCGACCGGGTTCTCTTCGTCGCCTTCTGCGAAGACCGGGGGCTGCTCCCGGTCGATACCATCCAGCACGCCTACGAACACCGCGACCCCTACCACCCCCGGCCCATCTGGGACAACTTCCGCGGCCTCTTCCGCGCCATCGACACCGGCAACGCGGGCCTCAACATTCCCGCCTACAACGGCGGCCTCTTCGCCTTCGACCCACTGCTCGACAACCTCGCTCTCAGCGACGCCGTCTGCCACTACTTCCGCGAACTCAGCGCGTACGACTACCGCCCTCCCGCCGATGTCACCGATGAAACCGAGACCGCCGGCTCGCTGATCGATGTCGATATCCTGGGTCACATTTTCGAGCAGTCGATCTCGGATCTCGAACGCTTGCGGAACGTGCTGGAGGGCCGCGAAGAACCGCTGCCGCGCGACAAACTCAAGACCCGCCGCAAGAAGGAGGGGGCCTTCTACACCCCGGCCTTCATCACCCGCTACATCGTCGAGCAGGCGCTGGGGAACGTCCTGAAGGATCGGTTCGAAGCTGTTCGGGTGCGGGTCGAGAAATCCCTCAAGGGGCCGTCGAAGAAGAGCCTCGCCGATCCGGCCACCTACGATCTCGCCGCGATCACCAAGCCGCAGCGGGAAGCGCTGGTCACGTTCTGGGAGGCGTGGCAGGACG
>PNLE01000121.1 GCA_013822855.1 Planctomyces sp. | reverse complement strand
CCGAGAACCAGACCGGCACCCATCGCGCGTTTGAAAACAACAAGTGGTACACGATCCGCCTCAAAGTCACCGACGACAAAATTGTCGTCTGGGTCGATAAGGAGCAGGTGATCGAGCAGGAACTCAAGGATGTCAAACTTTCGATCCGCATCGAAGTGACCCCCTCGAAACCGCTGGGAATCTGCGCGTTCACCTCGACATCGCTCATCCGCAAATTCGAACTGACCGAACTCCCGCAGCCCTAGGCGAGCGGTGGGTGTCAAACACCGTTTCTCATTCCCGCCCATCCCGCGGAGCGTATCCCGGGGAATGGCACCGGGATCGCATCGAAGGTTCATGTGCCAGAAATTTGGATTCTCCACATGCGGACCTCGGCACTCGTCCTCTGCCTCTGTTTGGCCACACTTTCGTCGGCCCGTTCGCAGGATGCCGACACGCGATACTTCGAAGGCCTGCGCGAACGTCGGCTCTTCTCCACCGCCGAGGAAGTTCTTCTCCGCCGGCTTGCCCGTCCCCAGCGAAACACCGATCTCGCCGCCAAGGCCGCGCTCGAGCTGGCGGTCACTTACACGGAGCATGCCGCCTGGGTTCTGCCGCCCGAACGTGACGAACTCCTCGAACGGGCCCGCCGCCTGCTCGATGAACATCTTCGCCTGCAACCCTCCCTTCCTTCGCAGCAACTGCTGATCGCCCAGCAGGCGGTCGTGCTGGCCATGAAGGCTGAACTCGCCGCCGCCGATGCCCGGGCAACCCCCCAGGATCTCGTGGCTGCCAATCAAGCGAGATCTCAGCTTCTCTCCGCGACCGCCGCCCTGCGGGAAGCCCGCGAGCGTTTGCAAACATCCCTCAAACCTTCGCCCGCACCCGCCACCCGCGATCTCCAGGCCCTCCATCTCCCCACGCCGGTGGATCTCAAGGTCGCGTACGGCCTGCTCACGCTTCGCCAAGCCCGCCTGCATCTCGATGCGGCCCGTTTTTTCCCGTCGCAAGGTGCCGATCGAATCGATCAACTTCTCGAAGCCGAAGGACTCGTCCGCAACCTTTCCAGCCAGAACATCTCGAACGATTTTCAATGGGATTCCCGCCTGATCCTTGCCCAGGCCGCGTTTCTGAGGGGCGAGTCCCAGCGCGCCGAAACCATGCTGGCGGCTCTCAAGCCCGCTCCTTCGACCATCGCGGAACAGCAGCGCATGGCGGCACTCATCGAAGTGGCGCTGGCCGCCCGCAGCTATGACCGGGTTCTCGAACACCTGCGTCAGACCCGCGAAGCGACCGGTTCGCTGACCGGCCCCCTCTGGCTGATGCAGTTGGAGGCGTTGGTCGGTGCCCGCGAACTGGCTTCCGCCAAGCCGGACGCGGCCCTCGCCAAGCAGCTTCAAGAAGAGGTCGACATCACCTTGGACCGAATCCGGCAGCAGGTGGGCCTCGTCTGGTGGGATCGCGCCGACCGCTGGGTTCATCAAGCCGACATGGTGCGCGATCTGGGGCCGGAACTGGCGGCACTTTCGCAAGCCGCCAGGGCTGATTATCTCGATGGCAAGAAGCCCGCGGCCCTCGCCCGGTATCAGCAGGCATTCGCCCGCGCGGTGAAGGAGAACCGCCCCACGGCGGCGGGTGAACTCGGCTATATCGGCGGATCGATCGCCGTCGAATTGCAGGAATATCAGACGGCTGCCGACACCTTCCAACAGGTGGCCGCCCTCACTCCGCCCGTGAAAAACGCGCCTCAATCGGCCATGATGTGGGCTTGGACGCTGGGTCAGATTGCCCGCGCCGAACCGACCGGCGAACATCGCGCGGCCTGGCGTGCGGCTCTCCTTGCCAATGCCAAACAATTCAAAGCCGAACCTGCGGGTGACGAGGCTCTCCGTTCTCTCGGCGTTCTGGCACTGGAGGATCGCCGGTGGGACGAGGCTATCGATTGGTTCCGGAAGATTCCGCCCACCAGCCCGGCCTTCACAGCCGCACGATTGGGGATTCTGGAGGTCTACGAGAAGCGTTCACTCGGTCTTCCCGCAGCGACTCCTGATCAATTGGCCCTCGCATGGAAGGAGATCTCGCTTCTGGTCTCGGCTCGTCCGCAAGGGGTTCCCCTACCGGAAGGGGAAGTCGAACTCCTGATCCGCGCGGCCGGGCTGGCACTCCGCCAACAACCGCCGCAGACAAAGACGGCTGAGGAATATCTCGCTCTGGCGGATGCGGAACTCTCGAAGCTTTCCCCGCCGGAAGCGAGTCAACGGCTCGGCCGCCTGCTCGCCCCTTCCCGCATCCTGCTCCTGGCTGGCAACGACGACATGCTCGCCGCCGAGGAATTGATCACCACCGAAAAACTCCCCTCGACCCTTGTTACGCTCACCCTGTTGGAGGGCCTTCTCCAGCAGTCCCAAACCACCGATCTCACCCGCCAGCGGCGGCTCGCGGTCCTGATCCGCAAGGCGGCCGAGAGACTGGAGCAACTGGAGCCGGAATGGACGAAGGTGGAGAGAGCCCGTGCCGCCATCGCCCTCGTGCACGCTTGGCGACTCTGCGGTGAATCGTCAAAGGCCATCCAGTGGGCCATCGCCAGTTTGCCCGATATCGCCGCCGATTCCGTGGCCCGCCGGGAACTGCTCGAGATGGTCGGCTCGCAAGCCACCCCCGCCGATCTGGCCAAGGTGGTCAAGGGGTTGCAAGCTGCGGAAACCAACCTGGAAAAAGGCTCGAATGAATGGCTCTCACTGCGGGCCGACACCGTCCGCGTCCTCGTTTCCGCAGGCGATCGACCCGTCGCCCGCAAACTGCTCAGTGCCACGCAGCTCATTTATCGCCAGCAGATCAAGTCGTCCCCGCCCGAAATCCAGGAGCGATTCCAGTCGCTCGTCCGTGAACTCGCCAGCGACAAACCCACCAGTTGAGGCATCTTTTTTCGTGTGCCGTGCCAGCGGTTTTGAGCAGACCCGTCCTGACGCATCTTCTTCGCCATGCAAGATGTCCTCGTCGGCGGTTCTTGAGAAATTGACTATTGATGAAGTTGATGACGCGGAACATGGTCCGCGGAGCGGACCCTACGTTGGCGGGCAGTCGAGACGACGGGGGGCGCATCGAGTCGTGATAGGGTGAAGGCTCTTGTTTTGGGCGCGCCTCATGGGTGGGGAGATTTCCCCTGCTTGTGAATCCGGACAGAGGGTGCTTCGCCTGGGCTCGGTCAGGGCCTCTCGCCGGGGTGATGTGATAATCGCCGCCGGTTGGGGCGCTGCGTTCGCGCAGTGCTCCACTCGAATTCGAGACGTTTGCTGCGGTTGTTCGGCTTCCAGAGATCACGATCACTTCAACGGAATTGCGATCATCGGAAGTGACAACAATCGTCTGGGTGAGATCCAACCCGCAACCGCTTTCCGCCACTCTTCAGGGCCCTTCTTGCGAAGGGAACTCGGTGGTGGGATGTTGCGCGGGCCCTGACACGGACCGGGAGATTTTCAAGACGCCCTCAGGCTGCTGGTGACAGTGGTCTGGGGGTGTTTTTGGTATTTGTTAGCGGGGTTGTTGGTTGTGAGTTAATAGTTGGAAGAGGATGGTGACGGGTGGAAGGGGGAAGCTGAATATGGTCCGCATAGCGGACCCTACGGAGCGGCGGGTGCGTCGTTGACCACTTCGATCTTGTGTTCCGCCACGTTGTATTCGTACTTCCAGCCACCCGGCAGGACGGGGAGGCGGATGTTGTTCTTCTTGATGATCTGCTCCATGAATTCTTCGTAGGAAGCGGGATACTTGCCGTTCTCCGCCTCGTAGAACCGCACGGCCTGATCGATCTGGGCGATCACCACCCGCTCGACCATCGGCCGGTATGCCTCCAGCGGCCCAGTGACCGGATTGGTGACATTCAGCTTCTGGTCGCTGACTTCCTTCTTCTCCTCGGGCTTGAACTCGCCAACGTCCTGCGTCGTCTTGCCGATGATTGAGTTCGGCGACTTCTGCATCGGCTCCGTGAAACCCGGCCCGCAGCCGCCGATGGTGAGCACCAAAGCGGCAATCGATAGTTCCGAAACACGTGAAAAGTTCATGGGGGCCGTCTCCGGTAGGGCAGGCTCCCGCCTGCCGATGGCGCGTCTGTTTTTGATCGACGTGCGATATCTCTCATCGTCCAACAGGCAGGCGGGAGCCTGCCCTACACGTGAGGCGAGCCTAGCAAGTGCCCGCCCGCTGCGAAACGGCTTGCCTTGCGTTACTTTTCCGCCTTGGCCGCCGCCTCGAAGAACTGTGTCGTGTAGGCCTTCTCCGGGGCCGACTTGTCCGCGTCGAGCGCGCCCATCTCGACCAGTTGCTGCGACAGTTTCGTCCATTCGGCCGGTTCCATCCGCCCCAATTGGCCCGCAGGCAGCCGGCTGGGCTCGCAGAGTGGCTTCAGCGTCTCGACGCCGAAGTCGAGGATGTCCATCCCCATCTCCTTGTTGAGCGAGTTGATGTATTCGTTCGTCCCCTGTGGCTCGTCCAGATACTTCCGCCACCCCTTGAGCGACGCCCGCACCACCTTCTCGACGAGCGCCGGATCCTTCTCGATCAGCGACCGACTGGTGATGAGGAGGCTCGTGTACGGGTTGAAGCCCAGGTCCGAGACCATCAGGTTGACCGGGTTCGCGCCTTGCTTCTTCGCATTGAACGGCTCGCTGAAGTTGTACGCCTGCGTGCCGAAGTCTTTCTCGGTGAGGAATGGTACCAGGCTCCCGCCGTAAGGGACGACCGTCACCTTCGACAGGTCGAGCTTCTTCTGAAGATACATCGCGAAGGGCTGGCCGGGATTCATCGCCAGCGTGTATTTCGGCTTGGCGACCAGATCATCGAACGTCTTGATCCCCGAATCCCCCTGGACCATGAGGCACCGGGGACTGTCCTGCAGCGGCGCGAGGACCGCCACCGCATCCGCCTCCTGCGCCCGCACGAGAAGCAGCTTGTCGGCGTTGTCGACGCCAAACTGCGTCTGACCAGCGGCCACATACTGCACCACGGGAATATCCGGCCCCCCCGGCTTAATTGTCACCGCAAGGCCTTCCTCCTCGAAGTAGCCATTCACCAGAGCCGCATAAAAGCCCCCATGCTCCGCTTCGGGGAACCAGTTGAGCGTGATCTCGACGGGTGTCAGGGTCTTCCCCTCCTTGTCGGCGCCCGGGTTTTCCACAGGCGTCGGCGATGCCGCAGGACAACCCAACATCAATGGCAGCGCGCAGAGGGCCAGACCCAGCACCATCCGACGAAAGACCATTCCACCCGCGAAAGCTCTGTTCATGCGTGTTTCCCGTGAATGACTGAAGAGAATTCTGAAAAAGCATATCACCCGCGTTCCCCCGCCGCAGGGGGAGCCCAGCGGGAGAGGATCGTCAGGCTGATCAGGCTGACTGCGCCGAAGATCACAATCCCCAACAGTGTCGAAGCCATGACGGCGGCAAATAGCTCATCCGTCTTCGCCTGGTCGGTTGTCAGTCGGATGAGGTAACCCAGACCGAAATGTTTGGAGCCGTAGCCCGCATAGAACTCGCCCACGATCGCCCCCACCACCGCCAGACCGCTCGATGTCCGCGCTCCCGTGCAGAGGGAGGGAATACTGTTCGGCAGGCGCAGCTTGGTTAGCACCTGCCAGCGCGAGGCGTTATTCAGGCGGAAAAGATCAAACAGATCGGGGTCGATCTGGATCATTCCCGCCGTCGCGTTGGCAATCATGGGGAAGAGGCTGATCACGAATGCCACCGCCACCACGCCCACGAATCCCCGTCCGAACCAGAGGATGATCAGCGGCGCGACCGCGATGATCGGGACCGTCTGCAAGAAGATCGCGTACGGATATCCGCTGCTGCGGATGATCGACGATTGCGAGAACAGACAGCCCACCAGCGTTCCCACGACCACGCTCAGCAAAAAGCCCGTGATCGCCGACCCGCCCGTTAGCAGCAGCGCCTGGCCAAGTCCCGCGCGCCCCGCATCGATGGCCTGTAAGACTCGCCAGGGGCTGGGCAGAATGTAGGGCTTGATTCCCCACCAGCGGACAGATCCCTCCCAATACGCCAGCACCACCAGGAACAGCAGCACCGGGGGCACGATCGTCCGCAGCACATACGCCAGGATCGCTGGCAGCCGGGAGGAACTGGGCGTGGATGAATTCCTTGAAGGGTTCGCACTCATCGCGCCATCACCTCCCGCAGTCGCCGGCTCACCTGGCCGACGAACCGCGCGTACTCGACCGATTCCCGGAGTTCCGCCGTGCGTGGCTGAGGGAAGGGGACCTCGATGGTCTCGGCGATGGAGCCGGGTTTGGCCCGCATCAGGAAAATGCGATCGGCCATGAATGCCGCCTCCGCCACATTGTGCGTGACGAACAGGCAGGTCCACGGTTTGTTTTCTCGAAGCTTATTGGCCCGCAGCTCGACCAATTCCTCGTTGAGCTGCTGCCGCAACACATCGTCGAGGGCCGCGAACGGTTCATCCATGAGAAGAATCTGCGGATCGGTGACCAGTGCTCTGGCGAGCGACACCCGCATCCTCATGCCGCCGGAAAGACTCCGCGGCCGCTTCCTGGCATCTTCGGAAGTCAGCCCAATCAGCGGCAGGCTCGCCTCGACGGCCGCCATTTGAGCCGCGTAGGGCACTCCCTGGAGTTCGAGCGGCAGGCGGATGTTATCCCGTACTGTCCGCCAGGGCAGGAGCGTGGGATCCTGAAAGACGAACGCCAACGGATGGTATGTCTGCCGCGACAGGGCCGGTTCGATGCCACCGACCGTCACCTCGCCACTCGTCGCGGGAATCAACCCGGCAATGATCCGCAGCAGTGTCGATTTGCCGCACCCCGAAGGCCCCAGCAGCGAGACGAATTCCCCCTGGGCCACCTCGAAATGCGTATCAGCCAGAACCTCCGCCCCTCCGGCAAACCTCAGCCCGACACCTCGCCCCACGATCAGTTTTGTTTCCCTTGGTGAAGTCACGGCACCCCGCGCGACCGCACTGCCGGGCAGCCCAACGCCAGCGGCTCCCGCAGTCGGCGAATCATTCGCACTTGCTAAACGCTCACCCAACGTTCATCACCCCGTTCGCCGTTCGGAAACGCTCGATCTATCGCTTCACCTGATTTTGAGTTGTGTGCCACTGCCGGCTCGCCAGCAGTGCTCCTCAATCCCCAGAAGCATATCCAACCCCCTCCAAACGGCCAGTCCGGCAGGCTGCATGCCAGTGCACCAATTCCCGTCTTCCATAACTGACAAGCGAAGAGGCGAGTGCATTCCGAAGTGTTTATGCAGCCTTTGAAACTCGAACTTCGTTACTACTTTGCAGGGAAGTCTCTTTCGTAGAGCGTGAGCAACTGGGTGGGATCGTTGGGCCGAATGTAGATCTTGCCGCGAATTTGTTTGGTTTCACCCGGTGTCAGGCCGCCGATGCGGAAGTCGGCGTGGAGGCAGCGGGCGACTCCTTGGAAGAGTTCCTGATACGGCTCGAACGCCACCGCGAACATCAGCTTCTCGTCGCCACTGAAGCAGCCAATCAGGCCGTGGCTGGGGACGAGTGGACTCAACGGACGCGGGTTGACATCTGTTCGCGGCACACCACGAGGGGACCAGACCTGCCCCGGCACATACCTTGCTTCCTTGGCCCACGGCCGCACATCGCTGAGCCGTGTCAGTCGACCATCGAGGAAGACAAAGCACTTCGGGAGGTAGTCATCGAGATCACCCCCCTGGTCGGGAAAGCCGGTGAAATCGCCCAGCCGGATGCAGGGCTGGGCCCAATGGACGTTCGAGGGGACGTTCGTGGGGTTCGTCGCCGTCAGCTCGAACGTCACTTCACCTTCGCCTGACCGGATCAGATGCTCGACGATCACGCCGTCCTGCACGCAGCACTTCAGCCGCAGCTCCCTCCGATCGTCGCTGAGTGAAACCAACTCGGTTGTGTGCCCGACCGTCGTATCGTGCCAGTCGGCGTCCGTCGAACCGGGCCGGCAATACGCCTCCAGATAGTTGATCCTGATCGCCCCTTTGGGAAGCACTGGCGACTCAATCACCAGCCAGTTTTTGTCGCGGGCCAGCGTCAAGGGGATTTTAGGATTCGGAACCACATCATCCGCCTCTGCATTTAGCATGAGGCCGATCAATAAAACGAATGGCACAAGTCGAGTTGGATGCATAGCGACGCACCACGTTCGAATTGCTATGTATATTAAGGACATGGCATGGTGCATTCCGAGGACTCCATGCACCCTACCGGATGCGACCCGGCCACAGGCAATATTCACAAACCCGCCTTCGCCACCACGGCCTTGACCTTTTCCAGCCCCGTCTTGGCCACTTCCGCCGCTGGCTGTTGCCAGTAGGATTTATTGAAGAGTTCCAGAGAGAGGGTGCCTTCGAAGCCGCTGGTCTTGAGCATCGTCAGGAGTTCGGTGAGCGGGCAGACGCCGTCGCCGGGGTAGACGCGGTGTTCGTCCTTGATTGTTTCAAAGGGAGGATCGGCTGGGTAGTCGTTGATGTGGAAGCACTTCATCCGCGAACCGGCGAAGGCCCCCAGCCCGCCGAACGCCGAACCTCCTTTATAAATGTGGTAGGCATCCAGTAGAGCGAGGGCATTCACGTCGCCGCATTGGGCCAGGAGGTACGCCACTTCCCCCAACTTGTGGAGTGTCTTGGAGAAGCCCCAGAGTTCCAATTGCGGCCAGACGCCTTCCTCACGCCCCACCTGTACGAGGGCTGCGAAGCGTTCGGCCAGCACATCGAGATCCATGCCAGTGCGGTCGGTCACACCCACCGGCGGGGCCGCGATGCGGGAGCCGCCGATCGCTTTGACGAGTCGCATGCATCGCCGGGCCTCGTCGAGACCTTTCTGTCGCTGGGCGGGATCGTCAACAAGGAAGGCCGCGAAGCCGATGGCACTTTCGACCGTCAACCCGGCATCGGCGATCCGCTTGTTCAAATCGGGGAGCGAACCACCTTCTTTGACGTAGGTATCGATCTCGTTGATCCACGGCTCGATCCCGTCATACCCCGCCTCGCTGGCGATTTTCACTTCATCGACCAAGGGGATCTTCTGCCCGCGAATCGTGCTGGTGTTGAGGCAATAACGGAAGGGCTTGGCCGAGGGGGTGGCTTTGGTCTCGGCAAAAGCCTGCGGCGCGGTGGAGAGACCAGCGGCCAGGGACGTCGTGGCGAGGAAGTGGCGGCGGTTGAGCATGGGGGGCTTTGGGGTCTGGTGTTGGGGATTTGGTGTTTGATTTTTGGGAGTGGCGGTTGGTGAACTGCTTGGTGATGCGCTGGCTTTTCAGCCGCTCGTCAACCCGCCAGTTGTCAGCCGTTCGTCGATGCATTAGGCTCTCAACACATCGAATAACGCTGATTTGAACGATACCCGCCGCGCGAGCTGTTTGCACTGAGAAACATACAGAGCGAAACATTCGCAGCCAACGTCCTCCCAGCTTTCAACTGACATCCCACCTTCCACACCAGCCCCAGATTTTTGAGGAACCTCAGCATGGAATTCAATCGGCGACTGTTTCTCGGGGCGATGGCAGTGGGTTTGGGTGCCTCACGGTTCTCTTCCAGCAAGCTGTGGGCGAAGGAAACCGCCGCCGCCCAGCCTGCCGTAGCCGGCCCCAAAGTGGTCGCCGCCGCCGGGAAGTTTCTGCAATCGCTGAGCGATGAACAGCGCGGCCTTGTCCAGTTCTCGTTCGACGCCCCCGAACGTCTCAACTGGCATTTTATTCCCAAGCCCCGCAAGGGGATCAAGCTGCGGGCACTCACTGGCCCCGCCCGTAAGTCGGCCTTCGCCCTCATGAAGAGCGGCCTCACCGAGACCGGCTACGATCAGGCCGTCAAGATCATGAGCCTCGAGGAGGTCCTCTTCCTCTACGAAGCCGGTGATCGCGAGAAACGCCGTGAACGCCGCGATCCGGAGCAGTACTACTTCAGCGTCTTCGGCACCCCGGGCATGGGCCTGTGGGGCTGGCGTGTTGAAGGGCATCACCTTTCGCTCAACTATACGCTCGATGGCGAGAAGATCATCGCCTCGACTCCCGAATTCTACGGCTGCAACCCCGCCACCATGGAATCGGCCCCTGGCCGGATCCTGCGCGTGCTGGGCAACGAGGAAGATTTCGCCAGAAGCGCCGTGACGAAAGCCAGCGAAGCGACCCGCGCGAAGCTGATCGTCTCCAGCGAGGCCCCCAAGGATGTCGCCGGGCCGGGAGCACCGCAGCCAGTGGTGGAAGCTCCCGCCGGTTTGACACTTCCCGATCTCGGGACGGAATCGGCCACGCAGGTGAGGGCACTGATTGGCGAGTACCTCGCCAACATGCCTGAGGAAGTCGCTCAGGCCCGGCTTGCCGAGATCGAACGCGGCGGCTGGGAGAACGTCCACTTCGCGTGGTGGGGCGGGTTGGATCGTTATCAGCCGCACCACTACCGCGTGCAGGGGCCGACGTTCGTCATCGAATACAACAACACGCAGGATGGTGCGAACCATATCCATTCGATGTGGCGCGATGTCCGCGGCGACTTCGGCAAATCGATCGGCTGATATGGCCATTTGATGACATCTGCATGATGGCCGCAGGCGTTGCCTTCACGGATTCGACTCCGGAGACGTGTCTCTTCATTCGCCGCCAACTCCCGATTTCACTTGGAGTTGCGGCGAGTCGGGCAGTCCGCTCGCTTGACGCTTGCCGTCCATCAGATTTATCCTCTCGCAGAATCGCGTGGTGTCATGGCGTCAAGCAGGCCCGTGCTCGCGATGTGCTGTGTGATGGACGAAACACTTTTTCTCTGAGCGATGAACTGGCCCCATGAAGCCCGAACCAACGATTGAAGCCCAATTGCAGGAACGTGAACTGGGCAAGCTCGTGCTGAAGTCGAGCGGCTTCTTCGAGAAGTACGGTCTCACGCTACTGGCGGTCGTGGCCGCCGTGATCGTGGCCACCATCGGCTACATGGTCTACGAATCGATGCAGAGAACGAGGCTGGCCGCCGCCTGGTCGGAAATGGAAGGGGTGAAGCTCCCCGCCGATATGGAAGCACTCGCCGAACGCTTGGCCGGAACGCCTGCCGGTGACTGGGCATTGCTGCGGGCGGCCGAACTTCGTTTCGACGAGGGGATGCTCCAGGCCAACCGCAACCGGGAAGCCGCCAACAGCGAGTTCAAGCAGTCCAAGGCCGGTTTTGAAAAGGTGCTGGCCGAGGGGGCCTATGTCGAAGACCTCCGCCAGCGGGCGATCTTCGGTCTGGCCCGCGTGCTGGAAGCGACTTCAACGGGCGATACCAAGCCCGCCATCACCAAGTACGAAGAGCTTGTCGCCCAGTTTCCCACCTCGATCTTCAAGCCGATCGCAGAGGAACGGATCAAGGCCCTCAATTCGCCGCAGGTGCAGGACTTCTATTCCTGGTACAGCCAGCAAAATCCCAAGCCGGAAGCTCCCACCCGTCCTCGCGATGGGATGGGGAATGCGTTCGGGTTGCCCGGCCTCGATCTTCCCGGCATGACGCCTCCCGCCGGAGCGAGTGGCGGATCGACTTCTCCGGTCAAATCGACCGAAGGCGAGATCCCACCACCTGTGGGTGAAAAACCTGCTGCCGAGAAGCCGGCCGCCGACATGCCAGCCGATCCCACCACTGAATTGCCGCCGGCTCCCGCAGCTGCCAAGCCGGAATCACCCGCTGCTCCCGCGACTCCCACCACCACGCCACCTGCGGCGGAGAAGTCCGAGCTTCCGCCCACTCCCTAGAATCGAGTGGTACGGAAGGCAAGAGTGGTTCCAGGTGATGGTTGAGAACAGACTGGCGAGAGTCGGCTTCGTACCGACTCTCGCCGATTCCTTTTTTGATTCGTTTCAGCGTTTGATTCTTTTACAGTCTGGAAGCCGGTTGCCATGAACGAGCCATCGATCTTTGGTCTCGATGACAACCCGACGCTGGTCCTCACGGTCGAAGCCCGAGCCCACGGCTGGCGCATCGACCACTACCTCAGTCGGCTCTATCCCAACTTCAGCCGCGTCGCCTTCCAGCGGACGATTGAAGAGGGCCAGGTTCTGATCAACGGCCTGCCGGTCAAAATCTCGCGCCGGCTGCGCGTCAACGATGTCATCGAGTTCTCGCTCCCCGCCGAGCCCGACCAGCGGGTCCAGCCGGAAGACATTCCGCTCGATGTCCTCTATGACGACGAGGCCCTCTGCGTTATCAACAAGACCGCGAACATGATCGTCCATCCGGGACGCGGCAACTATCGCGGGACGTTGGCCGGGGCCTTGCAGTTCCACTTTGACAGCCTGAGCGACGTCGCGGGACAGTACCGCGCGGGGATCGTCCATCGTCTCGATCGCGACACCAGCGGCGTCCTTGTCGTCGCCAAGGACAACACCGTCCACCAGCACCTCAGCAAGCAGTTTGAAGAGCGCTCGGTCGAGAAGGAATACCACGCGATCTGCTGGGGCGAGATGCAATTCGACGCCGATTTCGTCGAAACCCATGTCCGCGTCAGCTTCCGCAATCGTGAGCGGATGATGGTCTGCCCGCCGGGGGAAAACGCCCGTTCCGCAGCCACGTTCTATGAAGTGCAGCAGCGGTTCAAAGGCTTCACGCATGTGAAGCTCCAGCCTCAGACGGGCCGCACGCATCAATTGCGTGTCCACATGCACCATCTGGGGCATCCGATCGTTGCCGATCGCCTCTATGAGGGGCGATCGTGCGTGAAGCTCTCCGACATCCTGCCGGAAACCCCGGAGGAGGCCGATGAAACTTTGATCGACCGCCAGGCGCTGCATGCCCGGCGGCTGGCCTTCAATCATCCCGTCACGAAGAAGCGGATGGTCTTCGAAGCCCCGCTCCCCCCCGATTTCCAGCGAACGCTCGACGCCCTGAAGACCTACGCCATCAAGCCCAAAAAGCCCCCCTCGACCCGCCTGCGATAATCGCAAGTCACGTCGATAGGAAGGCTTGGCTTCGCTGGATAGTCCTTCGGGTGCCACTGGCTCCGCCAGTGTCTTCCCCACAAGCTATCTTCTCAAAGAGACAACTCCACCGGCGTGACAATCCCCGTCCGCAAGTCATAGACCCCGCCAGCCACAATCAGCTCATTCCGCCGGATCATCTTCGAAATCACCGGCGAAGCCTCGGCCAGCAGTTCGGCCTGATTCTTCACGTTCTCGCGGACGGCGAGATCCAGATCTCCGCAGGCCGTTTTGACAGCGGGCCGGATGTACTGGAACAGCCCGCTGATCTGCCCGGGAACCTCACTGCCATCCATCGTCGCCGCTACCGCGCCACAAGCGGAATGCCCCAGCACGAACAGCACCTTCGCACCCAGGATCTGCGTGCCGAACTCCAGACTGCCGATATTCTCGCTGCAGGCGATGTTCCCCGCGATTCTGGTGACGAACAGATCGCCAAAGCCCTGGTCGAAGATGAATTCGACCGGCACCCGTGAATCCGCGCATCCTAGAAACGCGGCGAAGGGGTTCTGTCGGGCGGCGATCGCCTTCACGCGGTCGAGATGCCGGTTCTCCGAGGAAGACTGCCCGAGGCTGAAACGCCGGTTGCCCGCATAGAGCATTTCGAGGGCCTCCGCCGGTGTCGCGGGGGGAGCGGTCGACTCCGCTCCCGAGTCGAGCGCGGCGGCGGCTTCCGAGGTTGACAGCAATGGGGACATGGCGGGATTCTCCCGTGCGGATTACAATCACGACTAGAAATACACGAAATCTATGTCGTGTATTTCTAGTCGTGATTCGACCTTACCGCAAGTGCGCACCATGAAGAAATCGGCTGCGAGACAGAAACCTGCTCCGGCGAACCCCTCCCCGCGCGCCAGCAAGGGAAGTGGTGGAGGCGCGCCGGTCGCCATCGTCGCGTCACCCGTCGCCGGTTGGACGTTCCTCACCAACCATGCCCACGTCCTGCTGGCCCTCTACCAGCAGCCCGATCAGCGGCTGCGCGATGTCGCCATGGCCGTTGGCATCACCGAGCGGATGGTCCAACGCGTCGTCTCAGAACTCGTGGAGGCCGATTACCTCGTCATCACCAAGGAGGGACGTTGCAATCGCTACACTGTCAACGCGGAGTTACAGCTCCGGCATCCTCTCGAAAAGCATCACACCATCGGCGAACTCCTCGAACTCCTCAGTCACGATGCGTGAACTCCGCGACTGACGGGAAGCACCGCTTCGCACCTTTCTCGATCCGTCTCTTCCGTGCCCGCCGTACCAGGAATCCTGCATGGCCCGCCGTCCCTCCCGGCCCCTCAGCGTGGAGACGTTGCTCGATGAAGCGGGTGAACCCGCTTTCCTGGTCGGGCCGGACAGGCGGCTCGTGTTCATCAACCGGGCCCTCGAAGAACTGTCGGGCTTCGACAAATCCCGACTTCTGGGTGAGACGCTGCGTTTCACCAGCAGCCCCGAGGTGAACTCGCCCGCCGCGTTTCTCGCGGCCCTGGCGCCGCCTCCCAACGGCCCCGCCGTGGGTGAGACGCATGTCGCCGCCGTCTATGTTCCCCGCCTCAACCGCGAACCCCTCGCGGCCCGCATCACGTTCTGGAATCTCGGCGGCGCGGATGTCGCCGCTCCCCTCTACCTGGGACTCATCGGCCGCATTCCCAGGCCACTTGTCGAACGTCCGGGCCTCGCGCAGACGTTGCACGCCGAACTCGCCGCAGCCCGCTTCCGCTGGCGGCAGGAGACGACGGAAACCTCGCTCATCGGTGAGGCACCCCTTTTTCGCAAAGCGCTGCGGCAAGCGGAACTGGCGGCCCGCACCCTCACTCCGCTGCTACTGGTGGGAGAGTCCGGCACGGGGAAGGAACACCTCGCGCGGAGTATTCATCAACGTGGCGAACTCCACCGCCGGGCCTTTGTTCCCCTCGATTGCCGGGTCCTTTCCGAAGCGGCGGTTGTGGAGGCCATCGAGCGGGCCATCGAAGCCGCCCAAGTCGTGACCGGCCCCCAAACGCTCGAACCCGGTTCGCTGCTGCTCAAATCGATCGAAGCCGCGACTCCCGATATCTGGCGGCTCCTCGGTACACACCTGGCCCACCCACCCGTCGGCGAAACGCCCCCTTTGCGCTGGATGGCCAGTTCGAACCTGTCATCCAACCAACTGCTGGAGCGGGGTGCGTTCGACAAGGCGGCGGTGATGAAGCTGTCGACGCTGGAGATCCATCTGCCGCCACTCCGCGAACGGGAGCGCGACGGGCTCCTTCTGGCCCAGTACCTTCTGGAGGAAGGAAACCGGCAGGAAGAACGGCAACTCGCCGGTTGGTCGAGCGAAGTGCAGCGCCTCATCGGGGAATACAACTGGCCCGGAAACGTGGCCGAACTGGTTCGCTTCGTGAACGAATCACGATCTCTGGCCAAGGGCGCGATGATTCAAGCTGGTGAACTTCCCGCATTCTGGCGGCTGGGTTGCGATGCCCAGGCCGAACCACCGCGTTCGCAAATCGTGGTCGATCCACTCGACGCCGCGCTGGAAAACTTTGAACGCGAACAGCTTCGGCGGGCGTTGGAGTTGACCAAAGGGAACCGCTCGAAGGCCGCCGATCTCCTCGGCATCCCCCGCCCCCGCCTCTATCGCCGAATGGAACAACTCGGCCTGGAAACACCGCCCACTTGATGGCCCGATTCCCGGCGTTTTCCCCAACGCCGGGAATCTGCGTTGGTTGTTGGTTGTTGGTTGTTGG
>PNLE01000120.1 GCA_013822855.1 Planctomyces sp. | reverse complement strand
CTCGACCAAGAGCTGATCCGGCCCATCGACCGTGCCGACCAGCCAAGTTGATTGGGGGCAGAAGTTTCGTTGCAGGACGATCTCCTGCATGAGACGCAGGCAGCCGTAATAGTCGGCGAGGCATGGAAAGACATGGGCGTCGATCTCCTGCTTGAACGACTGCGCCTTCACGCTGGCATGTCGATCGAGAAGATCCTGCCGCCACGGCAACCAGACGTACCGCTCCGGCAGCACCGGTCTTTCAACCACCTGCTGCTCCAGATCGAATTCCATCCGATAGCGTTTGAAGTATTGCACCGACACGGGAATTGAGCCTCCGCTTCGAGCTTACCTCGCTCTTGAAGTGGAGAAAAGAGGCGGCGATTGCGAATGGCGGTTTTCCATCTCGGCCGAGGGATGCCGGTAGGTCTTTTCAGGCGGCAGCGAATTCGCGGCTGACGTAAGATACGGCGGTGGGTTGCCGGGCGAACTGTGCCAAGCCTTCGTGCAGCATGGGCATCGGAATTCCAATGGCCCGCCGGATTTTCCGGGTTTGAAGCGACGTTTCCCCGCTGGCAAAGCCAGTGGCGCGAGCCTCCAGCGGCCCCCCGGATGACATGCGGCGGAGGTTCAGGCCGAACGTCTGGGCCAATCGCTGGATGAACTGGGCGTGGCTGACACGCTCGGCTCCCGCCACGTGATAAGTCCCGCTGAGACCGCTCGACCAGGCCCGCTGGACAATCGAGATCAAGTCGTTGACGAAGATTGGCGAGGCGTGCCGTGTGCCATCGATTTGGCAGCAGGACTGCGAGCGGATGGTCTCCAGACACTCTTCCATCCCGCCATCCCTGGTGTGCCATCCAAAAGGATGGGTGCGGATGATCAAATGGCTCGCGGAGGCGGCCAGGACGGCGGCTTCCATTTGCCGAAGGGTCTGAGCCTCGAACGATTCGCAGAACGATTCACTGCTTTCGGAATGAAACATCCAGGGACCGGTGAAGATGGCGTCCGAGGAGATCAAGGTCATGGGAATGTGGTGTTCGGCGCACAGACGGGCCCACTTCTCCACTTCGGAAGAATTGGCGGTATTCTCGGCTCGGCGAATGTTCCACCCATTGGCGCCGGCGGCTCCGCAGTGGACCACTCGGCGAACTGGACTGGCCGTCGTTTTGGCGGCGGATGCCGTGTGGCCGACGATCTGACGGAGGTGATCAGCCGGAGTCGCTACGGGCAAACCCACGAGCTGGCCGTGGCTGTGTTCTTTGCCGTTCTCACCAGCCAATCGGATCCAGTTGGCACCCACCATCGTATCCGCGCCGACGATTAGAACCTGACTCATGCGTCGCCTCCCTGCACTGCATTCTGTCTGGCAACCCCGATGAAGAGCAGCCTCGCGGTCGGAAGATCGCGGGCCGGAGGCATGCCATGGGTGGAATGGGAGCGAAAACGTATCCCGTCGTGGAAGTGACGCCAAGATCAATTCGCATGGCCAGCGACCCGAAGGGAGCACGTTGTCAAGAAGCCGACGGGCGCATGAGTTCGATTGGACTGTCGTTGATGGGGTTTTTGCGAACCACGCGGAAGAGTTTCCAAAGGCCGTCTTCGCGAACCCAGACGGCCTCGAACTTCGCGGGTTGGCGACCGACATTTCCGAAGCCCGCGACATCCATGTCGCCGCTGGCCCGGAAGTTGACAATCGCGCGAGTGTTGTCCGACGTGAAGCGGACATCAAAATCCGAAAGGCGGACATCGCGAACTGTGACAGCCTTCATCCCCATGTCGATGATGCCCCGCAGTTCGGGGCTTTGGGCCGAGACAAAAGCCAGGGTATTGGGATCCTTCGCTTCGAAAGATTTCGTCAACGCATCAAGCCTGGCAGCCACCACTTCGCGGTCGGAAACTGTCAGAATGTCCGCAGCCGCCACCAGCAGGGTGAGCAGTCCGCACAGGATGCCGATGTTTCGCCAGATCGTTCCGCCGTGGCGTGTCCAGACGATCAACGCGACCAAGGTCGCGATGCCTAGGCTGAGCACGATGATCCAGGAATCGGATAGCAATCCCATGGTGGACTCCGTCGGTCAATCAGAGGTGGCGTCAGGTGGCGATGGGAAATCGTCCGCGAATCAACTCGCGATACGGATGACTCATCGCCAGCGATGTTCAGTGAAATGCGATGCGGTCGCAAGCCGAGACTTGATTCTTTGGGAATTCATCATCGATCACAGGCCGCTCGGAAGCCGCTTTTCGGACAGATTTTTTTGAGAAATGTGCGAGGATTCGGTCGAGGGAGGGAACCTTTTTTCGACGAGCTTGTCAGTCAAGGCCCCGTGACGTACTTCTATTGCCCTGCGACTGCTGGATCTTCTTTTCATGTCAACGGATTGTATGACCTCACCCGTCGAGGCCGCCGAGTCCTCCATCAACGCCCCCGTCGTTCTGCCGTCAGTGAGTGACGGTCTGACGACCATCGGCAAGGCGCGTCCGGGATCGATGCGGGAACTGCTGCTGATCGCCATTCCGATGGTGATCAGTGCCGGTTCGCAGTCGTTGATGCACATCATCGACCGGATTTATCTGACCTGGCACCACGTCGACGAAGTAGCCGCCGCCCTGCCGGCGGGAATCCTCTTTTGGGCAGTGCTGTCGGTCTTCCACGGCATGGCCTCGTACATCAACACGTTCGTGGCCCAATATGAGGGGGCCGTGCGGCCCGACCGGGTGGCGGCTTCGATGTGGCAAGGCTTTTACTTCGCGCTGATCGCCGGGGGACTGCTGATGCTTCTGGCGCCCTTCTCCGGCCCGCTTTTTCAATTGATCGGCCACGCCCCGGAGATCCAGCGGCATGAGACGACCTACATGTCGATCCTGCTCCTGGGTGGTGTGCCCACCGTCTTGGCGACCGTGCTGGGAACGTTCTTCACCGGCCGGGGGCAGACCACGGTCGTGATGTTCGTCAACGTGGTGAGCGTCGGGATCAACGCGGTGCTCGACTACGTGTTCATCTTCGGCTGGGGGCCGGTTCCCGAGATGGGAATCGCGGGCGGGGCGATCACGGACGTCATCGCGAACGTGGGAACATGTGTGGCGCTGGGGAGTCTTTTGCTCTGGCCCTCGATCGCCAGCCGGTATCAATTCTGGAAGAACCGGGGGTTCGACCGGGCCTTGACCACACGGATGATCTACTACGGGTTCCCGGTGGGACTGCTGCTGGTGATCGACGTATCGGGCTGGGCGTTTTTCATGAACGCGATCGGTTGGCTTGGCAAGGCCGAGCAGGTGGCGACGAATCTGGCATTCAATCTCAACACGCTGGCCTTCATTCCGGTGATCGGTCTGGGGATCGCCGTCTCGACGCTGGTGGGGATGCGGATCACAGAGGGGCGGCCGGATCTGGCGGCCCGGACGACATGGCTCGCGGTCGGTCTCTCCCTGGGTTACATCATCTTCTGCAGTTCGGTCTATCTGCTGCTCCCGGAGTTGTTACTGGCTCCCTACGAATGGAAAGCGCACGGAGACGAGTTCGCCGAAGTGAAAGTCGTCGTCATCCAGCTGTTGTGGTTCGTCGCGGCCTATTCGTTCTTCGACACGCTGGCGATCGTGTTCGGATCGGCGATCCGGGGTGCCGGGGATACGCGATTTTCGATGGTCTTCACGTTGGTCTGCGTGGTGCTGTTACTGATCACGCCCACCATCGTGCTTTTCGGCTGGTTCAAGCCCACGCTTTCGATGTGCTGGGCGTACTGCTCGCTGTACATCGTGGTGATGGGTTTAGGCTTCATGTTCCGATTCCTGGGTGGAAAGTGGAAGACGATGACTGTCGTCGAACCCGATCTGGTGGGGGGCGGCGGGCACACGGGGCCGCACTCTCCGCCTGTCAATGTGTTGGAGGTGGAGCCGATCACGGTGGGTTGAACACCATGGGGCCATGGTGGACAACTCGACGCACCCGAATGGTTCAACGATCCGATGATCGAACAGTTTTTCACCTTGGCATCTGCCGTGTTGTCGAGAAGGAGTGTGCATGCTGTCAGGATGGCAAAGTGCGGACGGCGGGATTACGTTTCCATAAAGACCATCGGTTCGAATCCAACATCAAGGTTCCCTGATCGGCTTCCCCAAGGATCGCCATGTCGCTCGAGCTGAAACAGATCGTCAAGACCTACGCCGACCCGGAGGGTGGTCTGCAAACGATCCTCAATGTTCCGGAATTCTCGCTGGGTCAGGGAGAACAGGTGGCCCTTGTGGGGACCAGCGGGAGTGGCAAGACCACGCTGCTGAACGTGGCCGCCGGGATCACCCTTCCCGACTCGGGAACCGTCATGGTGGGCGGCATCGAGATCACGAAGATGTTGGAAGCCGTCCGCGACCGCTTCCGCTCGGAGCGGATTGGTTATGTCTTCCAGACATTCAATCTGCTTCCGGCATTCACGGCATTGGAAAACGTGCTTCTGGGAATGAGCTTTTCCTCGCAGCCGGCCAATAAGCATCTGGCCATCGAACTGCTGGGACGGGTGGGACTCGGGGATCGGCTGCATTATCGGCCGGGGCAGCTCTCGGTCGGTCAACAGCAGCGAGTCTCCGTCGCGCGAGCCTTGGCGAAGACACCGAGGCTGCTGCTCGCCGATGAACCGACGGCCAACGTCGACGGCCCTAATCAGGCGGCCGTCCTGCGGCTCATGCAGGAAAGTTGTCGAGAGAACAATGTGACTCTCCTCCTGGTGACGCATACCGCCGAGGTGGCCAAGCAATTCACCCGTGTCGAGCGGCTTTCGGATTTCAACCTGGCGGCGCCTCAAGTCGCTTCCTCGCACACGACGGGAGCGATGGTATGAGCATCTTTCAAATCGCCTGGAAAAGCATCCGGCAACGTTCGGTCGCCTCGTTTCTGACGGGACTCTCCGTCGCGTTGGGCGTGATGCTGATGGTGGCCGTGATGATTCTTTACAGCATCATCGCTTCGACGTTCCAGCAGACTTCGATCGGCTACGATCTGGTGGTCGGCCCCAAGGGGAGCCCGCTGCAACTGGTGCTCAGTTCGATTTACCGGGTCAGTCCGCCCATCGAGAACCTACCCTTCCGGTTCTACAAGGATCTGCAGAAGGATCCCCGCGTCGACAAGGCCATTCCCATCGCCTTGGGGGATACGACCGAGGAAGGTTCGTTTCCGATCGTCGGGACGGTGCCGGAGTATTTCTCGATCCCTTTCTCGCACAACCGGGAGTTCGCCGTTCGTGGAACCTTCCTGCGCAAGCCGTTCGATGCGGTGATCGGTTCGCGTGTCGCGGCCACCAACGGCTGGAAGGAGGGTTCGCAGCTCCGCATGGTGCATGGCGGTGCCGACACCGGCCATGTCCACAACGAGAAGTTCACCGTGGTGGGCGTGTTGGCACCGACGGGGACGCCGAACGACCGCTCGGTCTTTGTGAACCTCGACGGCTTTTACCTGATCCAAGGGCACGATAAGCCTTTCGATGAGGCGATCAAGCGGGAGCGGGAATTCTACGGTCAGCCGCCGTTGGAGCCCGAGGTCATGGCGGCCGAGGTTCAAAAGCTCGAAAAGCGATATGGAGGACATCACGATCATGATCACGCCGAGGGCGAGGAGCATTTCCACGATGTCCCCATGATCCAGAAGGAAGTGACCGCGATCCTGGTGACGACGAAAACCTTGATGGCGGCCGGTCTCATGGAGGGAGAGTTCAAGAAGGGGTTCAAGGCCCAGGCGACCAACCCGATCCGGCCCATGAATCAATTGCTCACCGACATTCTCGGGAACATTCAGATCCTGCTCCTCATCCTCACCGGTCTGATCATCGTGGTCTCGGGTGTGGGGATATTCGTGAGCATCTACGCCTCGCTCCAGGAGCGGCGACGGGAGATCGCGATCATGCGGGCGCTGGGTGCCCGCCGTGAAACAATCTTCGGGATCGTCATCGCCGAGTCGCTGCTGCTCTGCCTGGGTGGAGGGATCGCGGGGCTGTTGCTAGGTCATCTGCTGGTGGTTGTGGCGGCTCCGATCGTCACCGCCCGGACAGGTCTGCTCATCAGTGGGTTCACTTTCCAGATGACCGAATGGCTGCTATTGCCCGGCTTGGCCGTGCTGGCTGTGATCGTCGGCTACATCCCAGCGATGTCGGCCTATCGGACGGAAGTGGCATCCAACCTCAATCCCTCTTGAGGATGATGAGGGTGAGGATAATAGGGCGGTCTCCGGCCGAAGAAGGCTCTCTTCCTTCATCGAGTGTGGCTCGGTTACTCTCTTGCAGAGTGGATCAGGGCTGACGGATTGGCAATTGAAGGTGGTGACGTGCGGGTTCTTCCGGCCGACTTTTGGGATCGCTCGCCTCCCCGTCGTTTGTTGATCATCAAGCCCAGTGCGCTGGGGGATGTGGTGCAGGCCTTGCCGCTGGCCGTCGCCGCCAAAGAGCGCTGGCCGAATGTGAAGCTGAGTTGGGTCATCGCGGAGGGGTTGCGCAGTCTTTTGGGGCTGGTGCCACAGATCGATGAGGTCTATTCCTTCCGGCGCGGCGCGGGCATGATCCCGTTTGCCCGTTTGTGCCGGGAACTGCGGGCGGCACGATTCGATACGGTGCTCGATCTCCAAGGGTTATTGCGAACCGGGGCGATGACCTTTGCGACGGGGGCGAAGACCCGCCTTGGCTTGCAAACCAGTCGCGAGGGATCTTCGCTGGCCTGTCACGCTGTGATTGGTGGAACCTCGCGCGATGTCCCCGCCCACGCCCGCTATTGGAAGATCGCGCGGGATTGGGGAATCGCCGATCGCCCCACCTCGCCCGCTCTGGTTCCCGCCGACCATGATCTGACGCTGGCGGATGGCCTGTTGGCGGGTTTGCCTCGCCCCTGGATCGGAATTCAGCCCGGAACCCGGTGGGTGACCAAGTCGTGGCCGGTCGAAAGCTTTGCCGGCGTGGCGCAGCGACTGGCCGATGTGACAGGTGGCGGCCTGATCTTTCTGGGCGCGCCGAATGAAACCCATTTGACCAGCGAGTGTCAAACCCGTGTACGGGCGGTTCGCCCGGATAAACCGGTGCTTGATCTCGGGGGAAAGTCGAATCTGCGGCAACTCACTGCCCTGCTTTCTCGCTTGGATCTGCTGATCTGCAACGACTCGGGGCCGATGCATCTGGCGGCGGAGATGGGAACGCCCGTGGTCGCGGTTTTCACCTGCACCGATCCTCTTCGATCCGGCCCGCCTGGTGACCGCCATCGACTGGTCGCCACCACCTTGCCTTGTCGGGCGGGATACCACAAAAACTGCCCCATGAAAGGGACGCAGCATCTGGCCTGCTTCCGCGATGTGACGATCGACCGTGTCTGGCACGCCGCTTTGGAGATACTGGATCAGCGGAAGGGATGAGCCTCGCCTCGGGCTCGGGCGTCCGACTATTCCCGCCTTGCCTGGGAGATGCCGGCTTGCGGGCGAACCTGCCAGATCATGAGACGTCTCCCCCGGAAGCGGAGCGGTTCACCGATCGGTTCGATCACATGGCCGGCCGGCCCGCTGAAGCCCCCTTTCCGATCCCGACGACTCCATTCGACGACCAGATGCGTGGCTTGGGGTGCACCCTCGGGAAATTCACAGGCTTCGGAATGAATGGCGACGTGGGCACGAGGTTGGGCCGCGCGGACCGCCAGTTCGATCTGCGGAGGGGCGATGCCCTGCGACGAGATGATACAAACACTCTCCGCACGGGGCGCGGATTGGAGGACTTCCGTGAAGTTCCTCAGGCAGCGGACATCCGCCTGGGGACGTTCGAGCATCAGATAACCCCAGACGAACTGGATGGCCAGCAAGGAGCCGACAACCGCCTTGATCACCCGGCGTCGCTGCGCCTCGTGATTCAGTTGGATGGTTCTCCACCAGGTCAAACCCGAGGCGACGGCGAAGAAAAGCAGAAAGAGAGACGCCGTCGCGAACGAGAACCGGATATGGCGGTTCTGGTAGATCCCCCAGACGCAGCACATCGCCGTCATGATGGCCAGAAGTGCAAGGGCGCGGCCTCTGGTCTCCCGCCGCAGGATCGATTCCAACCCGATGACCGCCAGCAATGTTGTGGTGAAGAGGAGCGTTGTCTGCCACATCGTCAAGGAAAGTTGCTGCTCCTGGCCCTGCAATTCGACGAAGCCCCACCCCGCCAATCCGATGGCGATGGTCATGATGAGCCATGGACGGACGAACTGCGTCATCGATTCCGGCCAGCGGTGTTCCTTCCAAGTGATCAACACGAGCGTGCCAAGGATCTGCCAGCCGACCAGAGGCGCGGACCAGACGAGCCACGTTCGATCGGCTCTCAGTCTCGCCGAGGAGGCCATGAAGTCGTCGAGGTTGAGGAGTTCGGCGGTGGCGTCGGCATGAATCCATTGTCCGGTGAGCCAGCTTTCCAATGCCGCCCATCCGCCTTGGATGATGATGAGGCCCGTCCACCAACCGCTGGCCAAAGCGGCGACGAGCACCACGAACGACGTCCCGACCACACCCCGCCAGGACATCGTGGGGGTGAGTGACGCCTTCTGTTCGGGAGTCGCCGGGGAAGCGACATGCAGCATCCAGCAGGCCAGACCCACGGGAATGACCAGCGCCAAGGGGGACAGGCCGCCGCAAAGGACTCCGGCACTCAAGGTGCCGCCAGCCGCCAGCAGCCTCCAAGACCAATAACTGTTCGATTTCTTCAAATGCAAACTGAGCAGAAGCAATGTCGCGATGGTCAGCGCCCAACTGATCGCCCAGGGGGATGCCGATCCCGCGATCCGGAACAGCTGCCCATGCACGGAAAGCATCACGACTGTCAAGAGGGCCATGCGGGAGTCGGCAAGCAATCGAACCAGACGCCAACTCCACCAGATGCCGCAGGCACCCGCCAGGTAGGAGAGGATCGGCAGATGCCAATAGTATTGAACGCCGACGCATTCCAGCACGAGGGCCTGGATCCAGGTCACGCCCGGGGGGAGGAAGCGGGTTGGAAGATTCTCACTTTCCCCGGGAATGAGCCAGTCCGACAAGCTCTCTGAATTGACCACGGAGACCGCCCGCAGCATCCAGGCGGAACCCTCGATATCGGGCGAAGCCAGCGAGAGGGGCGGCAACAGCGCCAGGAACGCGATGGCGATGACCAATGGTTCAATCGCCCGGCCCTGCTTCAAAAGCGGCGAGAGATCATCCACGCTGTCGAGCGGGTAAGGCGCGGTCACTCCGCGAAGCTCGGTCGTCGGTGGGCTGCCTATTGAATCCGGCGGCGACATGCACTTCCTGTGGATGCGGCCAACGTTGGACATGCCGGCGAACCGGCGTTTCCAGGCTGGCGTGGTAGGGTCATTCGCTCGATGGTCGTCTCTTCCGCAATCACTTCATTTTTATTCGGAGTGCTGCGGTTCCGAGATTATGCATCGTGCGCAACTTCAGCTCTTTTTCCAGTTGATGATGTCTTTGAGAATGTCATCCAACGTGCGGACGGGTTTTCGACCCAATGTCGCCTCGAGACGCGACAGATCGGGAACGCGCCTTTGGACATCTTCAAAATCGACGCCATAGGCTTCGGTGTAGGGAATATACCTGATCTCGCACGGCTTGCCGACAAGGGCGATCACCCGTTCGGCCAATTGGCGAACACTCACCGGCTGATCGCTGCCGATGTTGAAGACCTTGCCGAAGGCGGCGGGTGTGTGGACGAGATCGATCACGCAGCGGACGACCTCTTCGACATGGCCGAAGCAGCGAACCTGTGAACCGTCGTCGTAGACCACGATGGGGCCGCCCTGGAGGGCCTGGTCGACGAAACGGGGGACGACCATGCCGTAGTGCCCCACCTGATGCGGGCCCACGACGTTGAAGAAGCGGCCGATCACCACGGGCAAGTCGTGTTTGCGGTGATACGCGAGAGCCAGGAATTCATCGATCGCCTTGGAGCACCCGTAGGCCCAGCGCGGTTTGGCGGTGGGGCCGAACTGCAGGTCGTCTTCCTCCGTCCAGCGCTCCTTGGGATTCTTGCCGTAGACTTCGCTGGTGGAAGCAAGGAAGACGCGGCACTTGTTCTGCACGGCCAGCCGCAGGAGTTCCTCGGTGGGGTAAATATTGGTCTGAATGGTGCGGACAGGGTCGTCGGCGACCAGCTTCACACCCACTGCCGCCGCCAGATGGAAGACGACTTCCTGGCCCAGCATGACTTCGGAAAGGAGCACGGAATCGGTGATCGAACCGACCGTCAGTTTGAACTTGGGATGTTCGCGGAAGGGCTTGAGATTGATCTCTTGGCCGGTCGACAAGTTGTCGAGAATGGTGACTTCATGGCCGGCACCCAGGAGGGCTTTGGTCATGTGGCTGCCAATAAAGCCTGCACCGCCTGTAACCAGACATTTCGCCATGGATGCCGCAGCCCATTCATCGAGAAGGTGGTTTTGAATTGGAGTCGTTGCCAGGCGGAGACTATTCACTTCCCGCATCCGACCACATCGCAATCAGCATATCCGGTTTACCGATCTCCCGCATGCCATGGCGGTGATGGGCGTTAAAAGCCCGCCGGCTGCTGAAAGAAAGTGCTTCCATCCGCTCTTGTTCCACACGGCCAGCGATCGATCTTCCAGCAAACTCCGATTCTGTTTACGATTTTCGTTTTGAAACACCGTCTAGGAGACGGTTTGTGGCACGCGGAGCGTGGTGATGAAGCTGGATACGGTCATTTTTGGCGGGGGAGTGGCGGGGCTGTGGCTCCTCGATGTCCTCTCCCGTCGTGGGCAGCATGTGGTGCTTTTGGAGGCTCATGAACTGGGCTCGGGGCAGACCATCGCCTCGCAGGGCATTCTGCATGGCGGCCTCAAATACACTCTTCAAGGCATTTTGACCCGTTCGGCCAGCCAGATTCGCGAGATGCCGAACGTCTGGAGGAAAGCGCTCGCCGGTTCGCCGGGACTTCCGTCGTTGAAAAAGACGGTCGTCCGCAGCGAGTTCTGCCACTTGTGGCACACGCAGAGTCTGGTTTCTCGCGCGGGGATGCTGGGCGCCCGCGTCGGGTTGTCGGTCACGCCAGAAAAGCTGTCGCCGCAGGAGCGTCCGGAGTGCTTGGCGAACGTGCCGGGTGGCGTGGCCAAACTGGGTGAACAGGTCCTTTCGCCATTTTCGCTGATCACTGATTTGTTCGAACAATACCGCGATCGCGTCCTCAAGTTCGATCTGAACTCCCTTGAGTTCGATCTCGATTCGCCGGGAGAAGTTCGTTCGATTCGGCTCAGCGATGAGCAATCGGGTGGACAACTGGTGCTCAAGCCGCATCATGTGGTGCTGACGGCGGGTGCCGGCAACGCCGAATTGCGGGCTCGTGCCGGTCTTTCGACGGCGGCCATGCAAAGACGCCCGCTGCACATGGTGCTGGCCCGGGGGGATCTTCCCGAGCTGAACGGCCACTGTGTGGATGGTTCGAGAACCCGCGTCACGATTACTTCCGATGTCACCTCGCACGGCCAGCATATCTGGCAGATCGGCGGACAGGTGGCGGAGGATGGTGTCGCGATGGAGCCGCATGACTTGATCGCCCATGTTCAGAAGGAGGTGGCGGCCGTGCTGCCGGGCGTTTCCCTCGACAGGACGGAGTGGGCGACATATCGCATCGATCGTGCGGAAGGCGCTGTTTCCGGCGGGACTCGGCCCGAGAATGTGCAGCTTCTCTTCGCGGGCAATGTGACCACCGGCTGGCCCACGAAACTGGTGCTTGCCCCGGTGCTGGCGGAGGAATTGTCGCAAGCGATCCGTTCCCAGGAACCCGAATTCCGTTTCGATCCCCTGCCCTTGGCCCACTGGAAGCGTCCCGTCGTCGCCCAACCATTGTGGGAGACGATCACCGATTGGATCGGCTATCCCGCCTCGGCACCGGTGCGCCATGTCGCCTGATGCGGCCATGACTTGGCCGTTGGTCAGCTTCGGTGCGTTCAAACTGGGGCGGAACGAGGGGGCCAAGTATCCGCAGGGGTACGAGCTTCCCGATGAGGCCGCCGCCGGTCGATTGTTGAATGACCTGCTGGATCAGGGCTGCCGGGCCATCGATACGGCACCGGCGTATGGCCTGAGCGAGGAACGTATCGGCCGGCATGTTTCCCATCGCCGGAAGGAGTTTCTGCTGACCACGAAGGTGGGCGAGTCGTTTGTCGAGGGAGTCTCGACTTATGATTTTTCGCGAGAAGCGGTTGAACGCTCTGTGCACCAAAGTCTCAAGCGGCTCAAGACGAATGTGCTGGATCTCGTGCTGATCCATTCCCCCGGCAACGATGAAGAGGTGCTGAGGCAGACGCCGGTGGTCGAGACGCTCCAGAATTTCCGGGAACGGGGCGATATCCGGCGGATTGGTCTGTCGGGAAAGACGCCCTCCGGTGCGAAGCTCGCGCTTGATTGGGCCGATGCGTTGATGGTCGAGTTTCATCAGCAGAATGTGAGTCACTTGGCAGTCATGCGAGAAGCTCAAGCGGCGGGAGTGGTCGTGCTGGTGAAGAAGGGATTGGCTTCAGGGCAGCTCGATCCGCAATCGGCCGTGGAGTTCATCGCAAAGGAAGCGAGTGTTTCCAGCCTCGTGCTGGGGACGTTGAAGCTGGAAAACTTTATTGCCGCGAAGCGGTGGGCCGAGAATGTGCGAGCGGTCTGGTAGCGCTTTCGCGCGGGCCTTGAGTGACTGACAGAGCAGTCCGGGGCATCGGGCAACTGGCTGTGATGCCCTCAATCAGGCCTGCTGATACTCAACTTGATGGGACTCTGCTTCGCTTTGGATGTCCGTGAATTGCGGCGGCAGCGCTGCAGATTGTGACTCCAGGTGTCGCATCACCTGCTGCACGGCGGGTTCCTGGCTGCGGATATGGCTTTCGAGTCCCGCGATCGCCTTCGCATTCTCGCCCTTCAACAGGTCGCTGAGAATCTGCCGGTGCTGGGTGGCCATCTCGGAAACGACATCCGCTCCCAAGGCGGCATAATCGAAGAGGGCGCGGTAATAGCCGCCATGGCGGGCGAAGAAGTCGCGGATGTAGCGGTTCTCGCTCTTCTCGATGAAATATTGGTGGAGCTGGTTGTCCAACCGGGGTGTGGAAGAACCGCCCAATGGCAGGTTCCCGGCCAGCATGGTTTCGAGATCAGCCCGAACGAGGTTGGGAATGGCCAGCTCAAGGGCCCGTTTTTCGAGCGTGACCCGGATATCGAGATAAGCCGCCAAATCAGCTTCGTTGAGCGGTCGGACACGCCATCCCCTGCGAGGGACATGGTCGATGATCCCCGCCCCCGACAAGCGGCTGAAGACTTGACGGAGCAGCGTGCGACCAATCTCCAACCGCTCGGCCAAGGCCTCTTCACGCATGAAGACGGCCTCGCCCCGCAGGCTGAGCAGCAGGATATGCCGGGTGATGACGCCGTCCCAATCGATGGGTGGCGGCGGTGCGGTGTGATCCTCCAGGTCGGAGGCAATCTCGGCCAACCGGGGATTCACGGCCAACCGCCGATTTCCCAGCTTGACCAGAAGCCCCCGCTGCTGGAGTGATTCGGTCGCCTCGCGAACCGGTGTGAGACTGACATCGTAATGCGACGCCAACGACTGGAGCGTCATGGCGCACGGGAGTTCACGATGGTTGCGGATCCTCGATTCGAGATCCCGCTCGATGTAATTGGCCAGGCTCATGGAAGCCTCTTCATTTGCTGCGGATGGGAAGATCGGAGATTGGTATCACGGGTTGCAGGCGAAGTAGCACGACCGTTGCCGAGGAGACTCTGCTTGGAGAAACATGGCGTCGAAATAGTCAGCCTGGAACAGGCGGTGAAAGGGGGAGACACCCACCAGGAGACGGATCACAATTGAGGGGAGAATTCGTGGGATCATCGTCCCGAAGAGCACACTAGCCTGTGGGGACGCTCGAATCCAGAAGCTGTCGGGCGGAGTGGCACTTTTCGTCCTTGGAGGCGAATTCGCGAATTCTGAAGCAATTTGGGTTGACCGCGCTTGCTATTCAAGGGGCGGCATGGAGTCCATTTCATAGACGGACTTCATGGAAAGAGTCTCGCGTCGCGGAGGCATAATCGGTATTTCTGAATAGAGCAGAATGGGCCTGTAGTCCGGCACCGGGTGTCGACTCTGCAGCTGCCATCCTGTTCCATGTCAACCATTTCATCGACGACTGAGTGAGGCCCGCTTTCATGCAAGATGTGATTCGACGGATGGTGGCGACAGTGGGGGCCATGCGGCTTCGTGATACAGCGTTTTGGTTGGTTCTGACGAGTCTGGTTGTGCCACTGACTTCCCTTCCGGGAAGTGCGGCTTTGGCCCAGGAAAAGACGGCCGCACCGGCTCCCCATGCGGCCAAAACGCTCAAGGCGCTCCTTGTCACCGGAGGTTGCTGCCATGATTACCAGCGGCAGAAGAAGCTGTTGACCGAAGGGATCTCGGCCCGGGCGAATGTCGAATGGGAGATCGTCCACCAGGGGGGCGGCAGCACCAACGCCAAGATCCCCCTGTACGAGAATCCCGACTGGGCCAAGGGCTTCGATGTCGTCGTCCACAACGAATGCTTTGCCGACATCCCCGACGCGAGCTGGACGCAGCGGATCCTCGCTCCGCACAAGGCTGGGCTGCCGGCGGTGGTGATCCACTGCGCGATGCACTGCTACCGCGACAAAACCGACGAATGGTTCAAGTTCCTCGGCGTCACCTCCCATGGTCACGGGGCGCACTACGCGTTCGAAGTGGTCAACGCGGCTCCGAAGCATCCCATCATGCAGGGCTTCGGCAACAAGTGGATGACGCCCAAGGGGGAGCTCTATAACATCGCCAAGGTGTGGGACACCACCACGCCCCTCGCCTATGGCAAGAGTTCGGCCATGAAGGACGAATGCGTCATCTGGGTCAACGAGTACGGCGACAAGAAGACCCGCGTCTTCGGCACGACTGTGGGCCACTACGCCGAAGAAATGCAGGATCCGGTCTTCCTGAATTATGTGACCCGCGGTCTGTTGTGGTCGGCGGACAAGCTCAACGACGACTATCTGATCTCGGCTTCCAAGCCGCGGACGATCAAGGTTCCAGAGAACCTGGCACTGGGAAAAACGGCAACGGCTTCGGGTTCGCAGGAGGAGCGTGATCCGAAGTTCGCGGTCGATGGGGATCTCGACACCCGCTGGTGCGCGCCCAACGGTGGCGCCGGCTACACGTGGCAGGTTGATCTGGGGGAACCACAGTCGATCACCGGTGTGAAGATCGTGTGGGAAAGTCCCGAAGGGGGCTACAAGTTCCGCGTTGACACCTCCGCCGACGGCAAGGAGTGGAAGACCCTCGTCGATCACAGCAAGAAGGCCATCGCTGGAAGCGATGCGACGTTCCAAGCGGCTGCCGACAAGGTGAAACATGTGCGGCTGGAGTACCTCGGCAGCACGCATGGTGGTTGGGGGAGTTTCTGGGAGTTTGAAGTTCATTCCGGAAAGATGATCGAGCAGGTCGTGAACCCGTTGGTGGATGCCAAGCCGCAGCCGGTGTCGGGCGACCCGCTGCTGGCCGGCGTGCGGGTGCCGCCTGCCTTTGAAACGACGATCTTCGCCGCCCCTCCCCAGATTTCGTACCCCACCTGTCTGACGACCTCACCCGACGGAATGGTCTTTGTCGGCGTGGATCTCAATGGCTCGTTGGGAGCGAAGCCAGAAAAGGGGAAGATCGTTCGTTGCCGGGATACCAACGCCGACGGCAAGGCAGACGAGTTCATCACATTCTGCGA
>PNLE01000119.1 GCA_013822855.1 Planctomyces sp. | reverse complement strand
GGACATGGCCCGCAGCTTCGTGCGGCTATGTCCTGCACGCTTCCAAAATCAACCGCGCTCTGTGTGCCTTCTCTGCAGCCGCATGAACAAAACCGGTGCGGGTATGTCTTCGTGACTTTCCACGCGATCTTTCAGGTTGCGATTCAAAGTCGGATTTCAAACACCGAATGCCCAACACCGAACATCCAACTGACAACCGACAAACCCCCACCCGCCGCGATACTTCCCCGTCCCCCGAGTGTTCACTCGGCAGCGCTCGCCCATTTTCCATCGCATTTCCAGTCGCCCATCGGGAGTTCCCATGGCCCATCCGCCCCAGGCTTTGTTTGCATCCGTGTCCACCGGCCCTTCCTTCTGGACAAGCTCCCTTTGGACCGGTGCTCTTCTGGCGAGCCTCTCGCTGAACACCCTCTGGTGCCAAGCCGGTGACTGGCCTCGCTTTCGCGGCCCCAACGGCACCGGCGTCAGTCCCGACTCCACGCCCACCCCCGTCGTCTGGAGTCCCACCCAGAACATCAAGTGGCGCGTCGAGCTTCCCGGCGAAGGGGTTTCCTGCCCCATCGTCGTGGGCGACAAGATCTTCGTCACCGCCTACTCCGGCTATGGCTACACCCGCGGCGAACAGAAAGACCTCAAGCGGCATCTTGTCTGTCTCGACCGGGCGACCGGCAAGACGCTCTGGCAGACCTCCGTCGAACCCGTCCTTCCCGAAGACCCCTACAGCGGTGCCGGTGTTCCCCAGCATGGCTATGCCTCGCACACCCCGGTCTCCGATGGCGAACGCGTCTATGTCTTTTTCGGCAAGACGGGCGTGATGGCCTTCGACCTGGATGGCAAACAGCTGTGGAAGCACGGCGTCGGCACGGAATCCGATCCCCGCCGTTGGGGTTCCTCCTCCAGCCCAATCCTGGTGGAGGGCGTGGTCGTCGTTCCCGCCGGTCCAGAGAGCCGGGCTCTGATTGGTCTCGATGCCAAGACCGGCGAAGAACTGTGGAAGTCCGAAGGGGAGTCGCTCGGCAACTTGTGGGGCACACCCGCCGTCGCCAGCGTCGCCAACCCCCAACCCGGTGCCCCCACATCGGAGATCATCCTGGGTGCCCCCGGCGAGATCTGGGGCGTCAACCCGAAGAACGGCAAGCTCCGCTGGTATGCCGAAGCGGTCGGCGGCGATCAATTCAGCACGAGCGTCGTCGTCCATGACGGCGTGGTCTATGCCGTCGAAGGCCGCAGCGGCGGCTCGATCGCCCTCAAGGCCGGCGGCAAGGGGGACGTCACCGCCACGAACGTCGTCTGGAAGGGGCGCGATGCCAACCGCTTCGGCACGCCCGTCGTCTACAACGACCGGCTCTACTTCGTCTCCAACGGGATTGTGAACTGCCTCGATGCGAAGACGGGCAACAAGCTCTTCCAGTCCCGGCTCCCCGTCGCCGATGCCTCCTCGGCCAATCGCCCCATCGATCCCCCGCGCGAGGCACCTCGTGAAGAAGGCGGCCGGGGCGGACGCGGCGGCTTTGGTGGCGGAGGCAGTGGTCGCGGCGGGACGGATTACGCCTCGCCCGTCGCTGCCGACGGCAAGATCTACTTCGTCACCAACACCGGCGACACCCACGTCTTCAAGGCGGGGGACACGTTCGAGTCACTCGCCGTCAATCAGACCGCCACCGGAGAAACCTTCGCCGCCACCCCCGCAATCTCCAACGGCGAACTCTTCCTAAGATCCAACAAAGCCCTCTACTGCATCAGCGACAAGCCATAGCTGATGCCCTAACCCTCGCCCGGTACTCCGGGAGAGGGTGGCACAAAGTGCCGGGTGAGGGTCTTCCCAATGGATATGGCGAGCCAAACACCGTTCCCCGGCAGGCCAAGCGACACGCGATGAAGTCGCTCGTTGATGGATCACCCAATACGATCGAACCCGCCCTCACCGCCACAAACCGCCCGTGGCGGCTCTCCCATCGGAATGGGCGAGGGAACTGCCAAATGGCTCTTCCCAACCAACAACCAACAACTGACAACTGACAATCAACTCCCCTCACCCCACATCCCGCGAATCCCACTCCGCCAGAAACCGCTCATAAAACTCCCGCGTGAACTCATGCCGGCGCTCGGCCCATTGCCTGCCGCTTTCCGTCTGCATGCGGTCTTTGAGGAGCAGCAGTTTTTCGGTGAAGTGGTGCAGCGTGGCGCCGCTCTTCTGCTTGTATTCATCGAACGACTGGTGCAATACGGCGGCGGTAGCCGGGTCGTGCATCGCCCGGCCGCGTGAACCGCCAAAGGCAAACGCCCGGCCGATGCCGATCGCGCCGATGGCATCCAACCGGTCGGCGTCCTGCACGCACTTCCCTTCGAGAGTCGGCATTTCGGTGGCGACACCCGCCCCCTTGAACGACAGCCCTTCGATGATGCCCGCCACGTGCTGAATCGTCTCCAAAGGGACATCCAGCGGCGTGAGCCACTCCCGCGCGATCCGCCCGCCGATGTCTTTGCCATCCGCCTGCGACTTCCAGTCGCCCACATCGTGCAGCAGGGCCGCCAGTTCGACGACGAAGCGATCGGCCCCTTCGAGTTCGGCCAGTCTCAAAGCGACATGCCGCACTCGCTGGATATGCCACCAGTCGTGCCCGCTGGCATCGTGCGACAACGCTTCCTCGGCCCGCCGCGCCACCTCGTCAATCACCGCTTGTTGCATGACGTCCAACTCGCTCCCCATCACGGCTCCATTCAGCCTTTGTCAGACGCGTTTCAACTTGAAATAGCGCTTGGGTGGCATGCCCCGCAGCTTTGTGCGGGCATGTTATTGTGACTTTCAACGCGCTACTTCATATTGCGATTCTTGTCACACCCCGGAAAGATTTCCCGCTTCGTCAAAACCCATCTCGCGCCAATCGTCCACACGTGCCAGATCATCCCGCGAATCAATCTCGCGGGAAAACGCTTCGCTGACCAGCACTTCCTCCAGATGCAATGTGTCGGAGATCTGCACCACCCGGGCATCGCGGGGAGCGATCCAGCCGATCGTCTTGAGGGCCTCGGCAATGGCTTGCCGGTCGGTGGCGTACGAGGCGGGGATCATGGCTCCGGTGGGGTGGCTGGCGGTGATGCAGTTGATCTGCGTGATCTCGCGGTTGATCCCCGCCACGGTTCGGTCGTTGGTGAACTCCGCGAGGCCGATCCCCGTGGCGTTGCCGTGGGTCGCTTCCGTCAAGCCGCGCACGAAGATCCGGCGGACGGCCACCTCGTCGTTCGCCGTGGCGGCATGATCGTTGTACTTCCGTCCCACGACATTGGTATCCATCCCCGTCCCGCTGATGTTCTTGCCGATCCGGTCGACGATCAACAGGTCGATCTCCCGGAAAGGGAGTCGCGGCAGATTCGCCTTGGCGAGCCGCAGCAGTTCGGCTTCCTTCGCAGCGAATTCCTCGACGGCGACACCCGCGATCCGGGCCGTCTCATCGAAGGCGTTTTCGACGATCCCCAGCCCGGCGACGACCTTGGCTTTCTCCAATACGATCGGCGCGACCTCTTCCCAGATTTCGCGGAAGCTGGAGCGGACGATCGCCTGATGATAGAGCGTGGCCCCCCTGTGCTTCCCCAGGCCGATCAGCAGCATCTTGTGCAGGCCTGATTCGATCTCTCCCACGAACCCCGTGTGCGGCTTGATCCGGTTGACCACCAGGACATGATCCGCCGCCAACGCATGGCGATCGACATGCACCGGCAACCCGGCCCGCGTATGGGCCACGATCTCCGTCTCCATCGACGAGCGGATCTCGCACCCCATCGAAGCGGGCGTGATGCCGTAACCCGCCAGCACCTCGGCCTGTCCTTCGGCTGTCGCCCCGCCATGACTCCCCATCGCGGGCAGGATGAATGGCGCGCCGCCGATCGACTTCACAAAATCGACCACAGCCCGCGTGATGACATCGATCGACGCGATTCCCCGGCTCCCCGCCGTGATGGCCACCGCCGCCCCGGAAGAGATCTTCCGTTCCAGGTTCAGGGCGGAAAGCTCACGCACGACGGCGGCATGAAGATCGGGTTCGCGCGGCCGCGCGAAGGTCTGTCGCACCCGCGCCATGCGGGGGAAAGCTGCGTCGATCGGAGAAACTGCGTTGTCCGGCGGAGTGTGGGACATGGCGTCGAATTCCCAGGGGCGAACACAAGTCGGCTTCACGCAAGTTGTGGCATGGTAACGTGAAAGCCACGCCCGGCACGATCGTTTTGAGACGTTCTTGGTGATCGCCTGCATCCGCTCCGGGAAATCGATCTGTTCAAAGTGCTGAACTCAGTCATTGAGATGGCCAAACAAATTGATTACGATTCCATGAAGAGATTCGCGGCGGGTGAGAGCCTGCTCGGATCTTTTTGCACGAGTGAGCGGAGTGCCGCCGCTTGTGGAAAGCCCCTCGCCAGGAAGGCCATTTCCTCGCTTATTTCATTGATCGTTCGTTGGAGATTGAACATGGCCTCGACCCGCGCCGATGCTCTTGCCGAAGTGATTTTCGCCCTCAAGCGGGCCGATAAACTCGCCACCCACAACGAAGCAGCGGCACAGTGCGGCTTCAAGCCCGGTGCCTCAAGCAAGGCACTGCTCACCGCCCTCAACGCCGTCCGCCGCGACTGGCCCCACTTGCAGTGGTTCCGCATTGTCGGCAACGAAGGGACGATCCCCGCCGAGTCCGAGCAATCCGGCCTCCTCGAAGGCGCTGGCGTGGAACTCGCCCCGTCGCCCACCAATCCCGGCGAACTTGTCATCGTCGACCAGGAACGCTGGCTCGTCACCACCACCACCGCCTCGGTCTCCTGACCCCCCCGCTTTCAATCCCCAGGTACATCTCCACTTGGTCCAACGAAGCCCGGCATTCCCGCGAATGCCGGGCTTCCGGCTTTCTGACGCCTGTTTTCTAGCCAAGGGATCGCAGCGGCGGGCCAGATGAGACCTCCTCCCAGATGTCGTCCGCCCGCGAGGCGAGACCCTCTGGAAAACTCTGCCGACTGCACCGCCTCTCGCAACAGGGCCGGTCGATCAGCGTCCCGAAACTCCGTTCGGGAAAATCAGCAGCTCCGGCCGATGACCATATTCGGTGGGTTGGGGTCTCTCTTCACGTTCCGCTGATGGCGTTCCGACTGGCAATTTCCGCTGCCTCCGCGAGCAGTCTTCTCACTGCGTCCGCACTTCATGGCCGATGGAAGATTGTGGCAGTGCGGGTGCGACCAGCTGTCCTCTCGTCGCATCGCTCTTGCGGCCACCGCAAGGTGCCTTTCGCCAATCTTTGAAGATCAACTCCCGACGCAATCATTCCCGTTTCGCGCCCTAGGCCGTGGATCTCCTGGCAGGATAACTTGCGCATGCGTCGACTCTTCCGTCTCTATTGTTCTCTGCCCACCGTTCACCGCGCCAACGGAGTCGCCGTGGCGGTCGCCCTGGTCACACTGATCGGCCTGCGGCTGGAGTTCGATCCCTCCATCGCCGGTGCCGACTACCGCCAGATGCTGGTGAAGAAGTCGCAACCTCTCAAGATGTCGTTCGGCAAAGATCAGACCCTCGTCGCCGGTGGTGAATCCTCGCCAGAAGTAGCGATCGCCAGCGCGACGACCGCCGAGACCCTACCGGCCATTTCCGCCGATCTGGTGAACTCGTCGGTGGCCGCTCCCGCAGCCACCGAAACTCCCGACTCGCCACAAATCGCCAATCTCCGCCGCAAGGTGGACATGCTTCGCGAGGGACTGACCTTCCTCCAGCAGACACCCGACTACACTGCCCAGTTCACCAAGCAAGAACTGGTCGCCGGCGAACTGACCGAAGAGCAGGCCATGTTCGTCAAGATCCGCCACCAGCCCTTCAGCATCTATCTCAAGTGGCTCACCGGCGATGCGGGCCGCGAAGTGCTGTATGTTGCGGGCGAAAACTCCGACAAGATGATCGTCCACGCCGGCGGCTGGAAGGCCCGCCTCCCTGCCATCTCGATTGAACCGGAAAGCTCGCTCGCCATGGCCGAATCCCGGCACCCGGTCACCCGCGCCGGATTGATGGAACTCACCAAGCTGATGCTCGAATACCACAACGGCGATCTCAAGAACCATGGCAACATCGCCACTTGCCAGTTGCTCGAAAACGAAACCTTCGGCGACCGGCCCTGCACCGCCTTCCAGGTCGAATACTCCTCGAAGGCCGTCTCCCCCGAGTATCGCAAGACGATCACCATCATCGACAACGAGTGGAAAGTCCCCGTCTGCATCCGCAACTTCTCCTGGCCATCGAGCAACGCCGGAGGGTCGGAAACTTTGGATGACGACACGTTGATCGAAGCCTACAGCTACACGGAAATCGAGTTCCGCCAGCAGCTCGCCACGGCCGATTTCGATTCCAGCAACGAGGAATACCGCTTCCGTCGCCAGTAGCAACAGTGGCGGTCACTCGGCGGCGGGGTGCTCATCCACCAGCCGCTTGATCAGCCGCATGCCAATCTTGTCCAACGAGTGGGGGACGTTCGCCAGCAGAACGACCCCCACTTTCCTTTTCGCATCGAAGGCGATGAAGCTCCGGCCCGCCGTCGTGGCCCCGTTGTGAAACGCAACCCGGCGAACGACCGGTTTCTTGGGAGGTTCCGCAGTGGGTGCCGCCTCCTTCTCCGGCGCGGGATCCTCGGGAAGCGCGATGAGATGCCACCCCAGTCCCATCACCAGCTCCCGCGAATGGGGCTTCACTGGCTGAGGGAATTGCGGCTCCAAGGTCGTGGCGAGAACGCCGCCCAGCGGATTGCCAAATTCGCCGCTGAGGTCCCCCCAGTGAAATCTCACCCACCGCGTCAGATCATGGCAGGTGGAACGGAGTCCGCCACACGCTTCCAGCGTGGCGAAGTCCCATGACGGGGCGCGATCCCCCACTGAATTGAACGTCGGCACCACCCGCACTCGCATCTCCTCCGGCACGCGGATCACCGTGTCGTTCAATTCGAGCGGTTCGAGAAGGTGCTTCCGCAAAGCCGATTCGTAGCTCTCCTCCTTCGCGGCACCGGCCAACGCATGCCCCAACAGTCCCGTCCCCAGATTGGAATAGACGTACTTCGTGCCCACCCCGTTCTCGAGCGGGAGAGACTTCATCGTCTTGGCCAGTTCGTCGCCGTTGAACTGGGAATAGGGATTCCCCGGTGTCAGCCGCGAGAGGGCGAAGAACGCGATGGTCGGCGGCTGCACCGGCAACCCGGAATGGTGCGTCGCCAATTCCCGCAGCGTGATCTGCCGTGTTCCCGCCTCGCGTTTTTCATCCGGCAGCCGCCACTTCTCAGGAAGATACGCATTCGCCGCATCGTCCAGTTTCAACATGTCTTTTGAAGCCAAAACAGCCAGCAGCCCCGCTGTGAACGTCTTGGTGACCGAGGCGATCGCGAAGACCGAATTCTCGTCGGGAGCCTGCAGTTCGCCCTCCCGTTCAAACTCGCCCGCACTGACAAAGAGATCCCCTTCCGGCCGCAGGATCCTCGCCACGACGACCGCCTTTCGATGCCGCTTCACGTAGCCGTCGATCTCCGCTTGAAGATCCCCCTTCGTCAATACTTCCGCTTGCGCTTCACACGACAACCCACCGGCAAGCACGCCGAGGGAGAGACACACCAGCCATCGGGCTACCTGCCGAGGGCGTCTCCAAGTCATCTGAAGTCGATTCATGGGGCACCTCACGGGAATGGACTCTCATGCGAGGATACCGGAAGGTGATGCCGCCAGGGCAAGCATTTTTCCGAGGTGTCGAGCCGAAGGCCGGGACTCGGCGGCCCCACCTTTCCAGCGATCCACTTCGGCAACGCGTCGACCCATCGCCAGGACTGGCAAACATTGCCGGTTACCCAAAGGCATGATCCGCCGTTGTATCCGCTACAGCCCGCACGGCCGGAGTTTTTTGACTCGCTGATAGGGGAAAGCGGCAAGTCCGCGACTCGTCAGAACCGATACATACGACACATTCGGAATTCTCGCGTGGTTCGCCGACCTCCCCTCTCGGGGGGAATCGACCTTTCCACGCATTGTCTCGTCGCCAGCAGGATGCCCCTACTGTGGACACTCGACCTGGGAAGGTGAACATGCCGGTGCGGTACTCATTCACCACGTTCTGCCTGCTGTCCGTCGCGCTCGGCGTCACCGCCCAGGCCCAGGAGGGATACTTCCCCCAGGCCGACAGCGTGTACGGCCCGGGCGGCTATGCCCAACCCTCCTTCGGCCAGGGGCCGCAGGGCGCAGGACAATACGGACAGGGGATGATGCCTCCTCAGGGCCCGCACGGCGGCTACCAGCATGGTTACGGCCCGCAAGGGTTCTCCGCCCCCTATCCGCCCGCCTACGGTGCGCCGGGCAATGGGTTCCTCGAAGGGAACATGCCCAACACGACCTATCAGCAGTATCCGGACGACGGCGGCTGGCTCTATGCCGATTCACCGCTCGAGAAGGGCCTCAAAAATACCTTCCGCCACGGCTTCTTCCGCCTGGAATACCTGCTGTGGGATGTCGAAGACCCCGGCAACACGGTCGTGGGAACCGACATCTCCGGATATCGGAACAACCCCGGCCAGATAGTCCCCGTCTCGGACCCCGTCACTGGCACCATCACTGGCACCGGCATTGTCCAAAACCTGGATCTGATCTCCCTCAAAGACAACAACGGCATCCGCGGCACCTGGGGTCTGCCAATCTTCAATGGCACGCTTGAAACCAGCGTCTTCAGCCTTCAGACCAATACGTCAAGGATCAACGGCGAGGTTCAACTTCCTTCCGCGACCGGCGCGATTGATGGCCTTTTTCCCATCATCCCCTTCGTTGTCGATGGTCAACAGCTTTTGCAGACTTTCGACCGATCGTATCAAGCCAGCTATCGAACCAGCGTCTGGGGAACAGAGTCCAACTATGTGTTGGATGCCTTTGATCCCAATGCCTTCTTCCAAGTGCGGCCTTTGATCGGTTTCCGATACATGAATATTCGCGAAACGCTCTCTCAAACCGGTGTCAATACTCGCTCGGGGCAGGATCCTACCGATCCCGCGGCGACAACTTACACGACCACGATTGATTCGACGGCCAACAACAATTTCTACGGCCCTCAGATCGGCCTGCGTACCGAATTGGTCGGCAAACGATTCACCCTGGGTGCTGAACCGAAAGCCATGCTGGGCTTGAACTCTTACAAGTCCAGTCTCGCCTATGCCGGAACCATCGAGGATCAGGCGCTCGTCCAGAACAGCGTGACCGATACAACGTTCGGAACGATCCTCAGCATCCAAGCCTATGGCAAGGTTCACCTGAGTGAATCCTTTTCGATCTTCGTAAGCTGGGAAGGGATGTACACGGGCTTCGTCACCCGGCCCTATCTGAACGTGGGCTACTACGGCACCGCTCAAACCAACCCGCCGACGGACACTCTGACCAACGATCCCAAGTTCACCGATGTCTTCCTGCAGGGCCTCACTGTCGGTGGCGAACTCCGCTACTAACGACATGGACAACCTCTGAATCACGAAGAGAGCCATGCCGGGCAAACGCCCGGCATGGCTCTCTTCGCTTCAATCGTTCATGGCCCAACCTGATACACAGCTGCTTAAAGCTGGGGCAGTGGCTGGGGCGAAGGGCCGAACGGAATCTCCGGGCGTCCATCCGGGCCGATACTTTGAGGGCCTGCTCCGGGCATCACTCCGCCTGGCATCACGCCACGAGGAATCACTGTGCCTGGCAACATCGTCCCTGGCGGGCAGGTGTCGCAGGGGGCAGTCACGGCGGGAGGAACGCAGTCTTCGGCGATCGGTGCGGGAGCCGCCGGTGCCACATTCCGGTTCTCGATCACTGCGGCACCCGTGTTGGGTGTGGTAATTACTCCAGAAGACGTTCCACCCCAGGCACCTCCTTGGATTTCGGCGGGGAAGCTATAGGCCGCAAAATTGACATCGCGATAGTAGGAGCCGCCGACATAGCTGGTCGGCCCCCACCACTTGCGGCAACCGAAGAACGCCGGGGTGTAGTAAGACTGGTTCATACCACGCAGGGCCGCGCCCACCGAGGCGAGTTCATCGACCACGGCCGATCTCAGGCACACTAGGCCCGTGATCATTCCCAGCACAACCAGAGTTCCAATCAGCACCAATTCGGCACTGACAATGAACCCGCTTTCATCGGACAGTAAAGATCTCATGGCAAACTTCCTCTCGTGGCAATCGGGGAGACGTGACTTCTCAAGGCATTCGGAACAGGGGAGCCGCATGGCACCCCGTGGTTGAGGATGGCTGTCGAACGGGAAGGCCGGTGGCCACGCCAAAGGGGCGGGGGTCTTCGGGCCTCGTCGACTGAAGATTCGTATGGAATCGCCCTGCGCTGGTTGGTCGCAGGTCGGTGGAGAGCAACGGTGGTCGGTGGCGAAATCTCCGGCAGCGGGGCCGGTCGGCGAATCCCGCTCGCCGCAGAGGTCTGGGGCACGTTCTCAAGCCACCACAGTTCACGAAGGTGGAGAAAGAACGTTGTGCTGCCCCAGACCACTGGCGGTCGGGCACCCTCTCCGCTTGCCACAGACGGGGAGGGCATTCGTCTCATGGCGTGTTTCAGGAGGTCTCAGGTCCCCTGCACACGCTCGTCACACAGAGCGGAACGACTGGCGTCCCGATGCCACTACAGTCAGCACAGGTCGTGCCACCGCCACAACCGGCAGGATCGATATAACCCCGCCCTCGGTTTGATCTCTCTTGTGAGTCAAGACTTACAGCGTTCGCACGTCGCCTGGCGAGTTCCGATTGCTCCGGTCGCGACGGTCGAAACGATTCTGCGGATTGGCGCGGTTGGCATCAAAACGTCAAGCAGGCTGAACATCAAAGGCCTTCGGCCAATAGATGTTGGAGTGGCTTTTCGGCAACACTCCCTCACAACCGCGCCAGATGGAGCGTGAGTCCCCTCACTGGCTGTGGCATCCCTCCGCCAGTTCCGCCCGCTGGCTCCGTGCGACGTAAACTCCCAGCGTGTGCAGGATCTGCACGCCGGGTGGATCGTCCGCGAACCACCCCGTCATGACGCCAGTCTGCCAGGCCAGCCAAAGGGCTCGGTCTGAAGGCTCCGTGATGTGATCCGCCTCTCGGGCAAGGTGCCATGCCAATGAGCGTTTCTGTTCTCGACGAAATCGAAGTTCGTTCTCCGTCACTCCCTGCGAGCGACCTTTCGGATCTGTTCGATCAATATGTCGCCGACGACTCAACGATCCCGCCCCACTGGCTCACTCCTTTGAAGCTGGAGAAGTCCCGCCGCAGCACCCGCTGCTTGAGCGAAGGAACCCGTCTGGCCAAGCGTGTCATGGACATCGTCGGCGCGCTGTTTCTCATCGTCGCCACCGCCCCGCTGATGCTGCTGGCGGTCGTCCTCGTGCGGATCTCCTCGCCCGGCCCAGTCATCTTTCAGCAAACACGGGTGGGCCTTAACCAGAGACAAGCCGGTCGCCGGGATCGCCGAAACCTGCGTCAAACCATTCTTCCTGAAGGGATCGAACGCCGCAATCCCGCCAACAACCGGCGGCGGGAAGGGGGCTATGGCAAGCCGTTCACGCTCTACAAGTTCCGCACCATGCGGATCGACGCTGAAAAGAACGGCGCTCAGTTCGCCGTGAAGGGGGATTCCCGCGTCACGCCCGTCGGCCGCTTCATGCGGAAGACCCGGCTCGACGAACTGCCGCAGCTCTGGAATGTTCTCAAGGGGGAGATGTCGCTCGTCGGCCCGCGCCCCGAACGCCCCGAGTTCATCGAGAAGCTGACGGATGAGATCCCCAACTACATCAACCGGCTGGGCCTGAAGCCGGGCCTCACGGGCCTCGCGCAGATCATCAACGGTTACGACAACGACATCGAGAGCTTCCGCAGGAAGGTGAACCTCGATCTGCTCTACCTACAGAATTGCTCCGTCTGGAACGACTTCAAGATCCTGCTGAGAACCGTGCGGGTGGTGCTCACGGGCAGCGGCGCGTTGTAGAGATCCCGAGTTTTCTCCTGCCCTCTCGCCCAATTCGCCTGGAGTGGGCGGGGTGAAGGTGAATTCGAACATCGGGGACGATCGAACAACACACGGCTTCATCGCACGTCACTTGTCCGTTCGTCGGCTCGCCATGTCGATCTGGAAGATCCTCGCCTTTCGACCCACTCGGGCGGACCCCCTACCTGAGGACATGGGCCAGGATTAATTCTTTCCATCCCGTTCGGCTACAATCTTTGCCGGGCTCCATGCGGAAAGGAAGGATGGATGCGGCGGTTTTCCCAACTCTTTCGTGAGCTCGATGCCACGACGCGCACGAAAGAGAAGGTCGCGGCCCTTGAGCGCTACTTTAGTGAAGTGCCGCCGGAAGACGCGGTCTGGGCCCTTTGGTTTCTGTGCGGCCATCGACCCAGCCAGCCCATCCCCGTCAAGAAATTGAGGCTCTGGGCCGCGGAACTGGCCCGGGTCCCCGAGTGGCTTTTTGCCGAGTGCTACGACGCGGTGGGAGATCTCGCCGAGACGATCGCATTGCTCCTGCCGCCCCCTGCGGTGCATGTGGAACACACGCTTTCGTGGTGGGTGGGAGAGGTGCTCCTCAAGCTTCGCAGCGCGGAAGAGGAGCAACAGCGGGCGATGCTGCAAATGGCCTGGCACTCGCTCGACGCAGACGAACGGTTCGTCTGGAACAAGCTGATCACCGGCGGCTTCCGCGTGGGGGTCTCGCAGCAGCTTATTGTCCGCGCCATTTCCCATGTCACCGGCCTTTCGGTCGCCGTCCTGGCCCATCGACTGATGGGGGATTGGAAGCCCACCACCGCGCGGTATCTCGCGCTCATCGCGCCGGAAGGGGACGAGGTTTCCCTCAGCCGCCCGTATCCCTTCTGCCTGGCCCATCCGCTGGAAACCGAGCCGCGGGATCTGGGCGATGTCTCCGACTGGCAAGTGGAATGGAAGTGGGATGGCATCCGCGCGCAGCTCATCCATCGCCAACAGGATTCCCGGCTTCAGGGAGAAGTCTTTCTCTGGTCGCGCGGGGAGGAATTGATCACCGATGCCTTTCCCGAACTCCTGCCGGATGCCGGGCGGCTCCCCCCCGGCACCGTGCTCGACGGCGAGATCCTCGTCCTCCGAGAAGGCCGCGTGCAACCCTTTGCCCAGCTGCAACGTCGCATCGGCCGCAAGTCGGTCGGCAAGAAGATCCTGGCGGATGTTCCCGTCGGGTTCATGGCCTTCGATCTGCTGGAGGCCGACGGGCTGGATCTGCGGAATGAACCGCTGGAAATCCGGCGTGAGAAGCTGGAACAGCTGCTGGAGTCACTACCACTCAGCCATGTGCAACTCGCCCCTTTGGTGGAAGGAGGCACCTGGGACGAACTGGCCGCAGCAAGGCAAACGAGCCGGGAACGGCTGGTGGAAGGTCTCATGCTCAAGCGACGATCTTCGCTGTATCAGGCAGGCCGCGCCCGGGGTGACTGGTGGAAGTGGAAGATCGAGCCGATGACGATCGACGCGGTGCTGATCTACGCCCAGCAGGGGCATGGACGGCGGGCCAGCCTCTTCAGCGACTACACATTCGCAGTCTGGGAGGAGGGAGCGCTGGTCCCCTTCGCCAAGGCGTACTCGGGACTGACGGACGAGGAGATGCGGGAGGTCGACAAGTTCGTCCGCGAGCACACCACGGAACGGTTCGGCCCCGTTCGCGGCGTGACACCCGAGCTGGTGTTCGAGCTGGGCTTCGAGAACATCCAGGAATCGCCCCGGCACAAATCGGGCATTGCGGTCCGCTTCCCGCGGATGCTCCGCTGGCGCAAGGACAAGACGCCGGAGCAGGCCGATCATCTGGAGGAGATCCGCCGCATGCTCCGTGCGATCCATGTATCTAACCCCCAAGCCGCAGGCATCCCCAGCGATCTCAATACCCCGTCCCCAGAAAAGCCCCGCTCCATCCAGCGTTTGCTGTTCGATGACGAGTAAGTCGACGAGCTGTCAGGGGAGCGTCGACTCACGCCTCGCGAAAGACATCGAGCCCGCGGTCTTGGGAGGGGGGGCTTTGGCCCGTGACGAACCAGAGTGTCTCCGATGTGGGAGGTTTGTTGACATCGGCCGGGGCCGGCGGAGTTGAAGCGGTCATGGTTTCTTGCCCACTGGCGACCCCTACGACAAATTCCTCGTCGGGTAATTTCAGTGATTCCGTCGACAGGGCTTCGCCCGGCACTGCAGCATCCTGAATTGTTGCACCGGCTGGATTCTGTGGCTTGGGTCGATCCTGCTGGAACTGTCGCACGCCGAACCAGATGGCGGCGAGCAGCATTGCCAGCGAGGCAGCGCCCCAGAGGAGGACGTCGCGCGTCGTGAGCGGGGCGGTCCCTTCCAGCGGAGCCGGTTGGAGCAACCGCACTTGCCCGATCAGCAGCGGGGCGCCACGCCGGGTTTCAAACGCGTCGTAAGCCATCACTTTAAGAAAGTAGCCCACGAACTCGACTTCCGCCGAGACATCGGCACCCAGCGGCAATCCCTCGGGCAGTTCGGGAAAGACCACCACATAGGGAAACGATTTCGAGTCGTCGGTCCAGCCCCAGGCTTCATACAGTTTCGTGACGCCTAGCGTGTTTTCGCCAGCAGCGTAGGTGAGCACTCGCCGGACATTCAACTTCAGGCGGACGGGCTTGCCGCGATGCTCATCGGGCTCCTCCCAGAGATTCACAAACAACGTCGTCTCACCGGCCCGCTGCCGCAAAGTGAGGAAGGGCTCCGCGAGCACCCATTGCAGCAGCCGCCAATAGGCGGGCATTTCCTGAGTTCGCAGCGACTGCCGATCCTCCAAAGCCGCCGACTCCACCTCGAAAGCGGCCCATTCATCCAGAGACTGGTTGGTCAGCGGGTTCGGTTTGGCGGCCGGATCTGGGTCGGACGGGTTTGTTGGAGATGTTCCAGCTGGCCGCACGTCTTCGGCAGCCAGCACGAGTTGCCGCGAATCGTCGATCGCCAGCCATGTCCACAATCCCGGCTGGCGGGAGCGGGCGACGCAGACACCGACAATCAAGAGGAGCACCAGCAGCGACAGCGACCGCGCTGCCGGGATTCCCGCACCAAAAGGTCTCACCGGATGCTTGCGCATGATGGGGATCTCCGACTCCGCATAAAAGTGACCGCCCATCGGCCTAGCGACCGGTTCGTTCCACGAAGCCGATCTCCTGGAGAAACTTTCCGTCCGCCAACCGCTGCTTGGAAACAACCTCGACGACCTTCATGATCTCACCGTAGTGAAGTGTCGAGTCGGATGCGATCTGCACCTGCTGGAACGGGGAGTCGGGAGAACTGAAAATCTCCTTCAACCGCTCGTTGAGCAGCCCCGCATGTCGTGGGCTCCATTCCCCCGTGAAGACCGGTTGATCCTCGAGTGTCACTTCCGCCAGCCGACCCTCGGCGTTGGCCGACAACCCGAGATGGACCGCATTCACATCGAGCAGCGCCTCCGTGTCGTTGGCCACATTTGTGAGATTGTCCGGCTTGGTCTGGGCAACAGGCGGCGGCAGGCGCAATGCGAACTGCCCTTCGATAGGTGCCGGCGTGAACGTCAAAATGAAGAACGCTAGGAGTTGGAACGCCATGTCCAGCATGGCGGCCATGTTGAGTTCCACATTCGCATGCGAAAAGCGGTTGCGGTGCCTCATGGTGCACTCTCCCCCCCCGCTCTTGCTGAAGAGACAGCGCTGAGGGCAAAATTGTCGAAGCCGTTCT
>PNLE01000118.1 GCA_013822855.1 Planctomyces sp. | reverse complement strand
GACCCATCACCGCGAGGCCGATCAGGCCGATGTCATGTTGAGACATGAAGAGTTTTCCCGGCAGAAAAAAGTGAGAGACGCAACTGGAGCTGTATGGAGATCGGGGAGCAGGTCAAATTCCACTGTGTTGGCTATATGTTCACCAAGGTGTCTGGCCCACTCCAATCTGCGGGAGTTTATGCGGGAGCACCTGTCGCGGGCAAATGATCGCCTCTCGGTTGACAGGAAACGAGCCCCAGAATCGGGCTGGCGAGAGGTTTCTTCAAACACCTGAGATCGTTTGATCCACCCGAATTAGCCTTCAATGGCCGGGGGAAGGACGGGTGATCCGAGGGAGGAATCCGTGGCTCGCGAGGATCGGGCCAATGAACGGCTCTCCTGCCAATCGACGAACCATTGGATGACATCGTAAAAGACGGGCGTGAGGAAGATCCCGAAGAGCGTCACTCCCAGCATGCCCCAGAAGACCGCCGTGCCAAGAGTCTGCCGCATTTCGGCACCCGCCCCTTCGCCCAGCATCAGGGGGACGACGCCCAGGATGAAGGCGAACGAGGTCATGATGATGGGCCTCAACCGCAGTTCGCAGGCTTCCAGGACGGCCTCCCGGCGGGGAACACCCGCCTGACGGCGGGCCCGCGCGAATTCGACGATCAGAATGGCGTTCTTGCAGGCCAGACCCACCAGCACGACAAAGCCGATCTGTGTGAAGATGTTCACATCGAGGGCGGCGAACAGCACGCCGAGGATCGAGCAGAGCAGGCACATCGGAACAACGAGGATCACCGCCAGGGGCAGGGCCCAGCTTTCGTATTGGGCGGCCAGCACGAGGAAGACCAGCACCACCGCCAACAGAAAGGCGTACATCGCGGTGTTGCCCGCTTGCTGCTGGAGATACGCCAGTTCGGTCCACTCGGCCCGCATGTTGGAGTTGAGTTCGCCGTCGGCGATCTGCTTCATGGTGTCGATGGTGACGCCCGAACTGGCGCGCGGCGCGGAATCGAGGTTGACGGTCGCCGAGGGGTAGAGGTTGTGTCGGATGATCATCGACGGGCCGCTGGCTTCCCGCGCCGTGGCGACCGCCGAGAGGGGAACCACCTCGCCGTGCGAGTTGTGGATCTTCAGATGCTTGATGTCTTCCGGGCCGAGGCGGAACTCGCCGTCGGCCTGCACATTGACCTGCCAGGTCCGGCCGAACCGGTTGAAATCATTCACATAGAGCGAACCGAAGTGGGTTTGAATCGCGCTGAAAAGCTCGTCGATGGAGACTCCCATCGTCTTGGCGGCGTCGCGGTTGACATCGATGTAGAGCCAGGGCGTGGCGGCACGGAAGCTGGAGAAGACGCGGTCGAAGATGGGATTGGCCTCGGCCCGGTCGACCAGGATCTCGGCCTGGGATTCGAGGGTGGCGAAGCCGTTGTCTCCCCGGTCTTCGATCATCAGCCGGAAGCCACCGGCATTCCCCAGGCCATCCACGGCGGGAGCGCCGAGGATGTTGATGCGGGCCTCGGGAATCGCGTCGGCCAGCGTGGCGGAGATTCTGGCCGCCACATCGCTGGCCGATAATCCACCGCCATGACGATGCTCGAAGTCGTCGAGCATGAGATAGAAGGTGCCGAAGTTCGGGGCGTTCGCCCCCAGGAGCAGCGATTGACCGGCGATCCCCACCGTGTGGCGGATCCCCTTCGTTTCCAGTGCCAACTCCTGGATCTTCTTGAGTGCGGCTTCCGTGCGATCCAGCGATGCGGCATCGGGAAGTTGCACATTCACCAGCAGATAACCCTTGTCCTGCGACGGGATGAACCCCGCCGGAGCGCGGTTGAACGTCTCGACTGTCGCGTACAAGAGGCCGACGTAGACCAACATCACCAGGATGTTCACCCGCAGCAGGCCGCCGACGATGCCGATATAGGCGGCTGTCAACCGGCTGAAAACAAACTGGAAAACCTGGAAGAATTTGGCCAGCAGGAAATTGACCGCTCCCGCCAAAGGGGCTGCCACCACAATCGCCACACCCGCGACGACGTATTTGCCCAACTCCCAATCGCCCAGACCGAACCAGCCCAGAATGGTGGGTGCCAGCAGGTAGGCCCCGAGGACACCGATGAGGATGATCCCCAAACGGGGAAGGGGTTCGGGGGGATTGTGTTTGTCGCGCGGCTTGAGGAGCAGCACGGCAAGAGCGGGGCTGAGTGTCAGCGAATTGAAGGCCGAAATGACTGTCGAGATGGCGATGGTCAGGGCGAATTGCTGGAAGAATTGGCCCACGATCCCCGTGATGAAGACGCAGGGGATGAAGACGGCGCTGAGCACCAACCCCACCGCGATGACGGGGCCGGCGACTTCATCCATCGCTTGGATCGCGGCTTCACGGGGGGCCATGCCATGCTCGATGTGATGTTCAATGGCTTCCACCACCACGATGGCGTCGTCCACCACGATCCCGATCGCCAGCACCAGCCCGAAGAGCGTGAGCGTGTTCAGGCTGAAGCCGAACATCGCCATGGCCGCGAACGTGCCGACAATCGCCACGGGAACTGCGATCAGGGGAATCACCGCGGCCCGCCACCCTTGCAGGAAGACCAGCACGACGATCGCCACCAGGATCACGGCATCCCGCAGTGCCGTGAAGACCTCACGGACCGATTCCTGAATGAACGGCGTGGTGTCGTAGACGATCGAGTAGTCGACGCCCGGCTTGAACTTGGCCTTGAGCTGTTCCATCTTCTCGCGAACGCTGGCGGCCACATCGAGGGCGTTCGAGCCCGGCAGTTGATAGACCGAGAGGGCGACGGAGGGTTTGCCGTTGAGCGTGCAGACCTGATCGTAGGCCAACGCACCCAGTTCCGTACGAGCCACGTCGCGCACGCGGATGATCCGGCCGTCGACGTCTGTCTTGACGATGATGTCGCCGAACTGCAGGTCATCCGCCAGACGGCCGACGGTGGTCATCGTGAACTGGAAGACTTGATCTGTGGGAGCGGGGGGTTGACCGATCTGGCCAGCCGCCACCTGCACGTTCTGCTGCTCGATGGCATGGATCACATCGCTGTTGGATAGACCGAGCGAAGCCAGTTTGTCGGGATCGATCCAGATCCGCATGCTGTAATCGCGCCGTCCGAGGTAGGTGATGTCTCCCACGCCCGGCAGACGGGAAAGCTCGTCCCGCAACTGGATGGTCGCATAGTTGCTGAGGTAGAGGTTGTCGCGAGATTCATCGGGTGAGAAGAGATTGACGATCATCAGGATCGCGGGTGACTTCTTCTTGACCGTGATCCCGCGACGATTCACCAGTTCGGGAAGCACGGGTTGGGCGAGGGCCACGCGGTTCTGCACCAGCACCTGGGCGATGTTCAAGTCGCTGCCGGGGGCGAATGTGACGGTGAGCGTGTAGCTGCCGTCGTTCCCCGATTGGGACGTCATGTAGAGCATCCCCTCAACCCCGTTGACCTGCTGTTCGATGGGGGACGCGACCGTGTCGGCGACCACCTGGGCGTTGGCTCCAGCATAGATCGCCGAGACTTCTACGGTGGGGGGCGTGATGTCGGGGTACTGCGTCACAGGGAGCGTGAAGACCGAGATGGCTCCCGCCAAGGTGATGACGATCGACAACACGCTGGCGAAAATCGGTCGATCGATGAAGAAGCGTGAGAACATGGGAATCGGCCTGCGGTGGGCGAATGGCGTGGGGTCAAGGTGCCGCGGGAACAAGGGACGGGGGCGGTGTCAGACGGATGTGGTCGACTCGCCGCCGGGATCGGGCGGCAGGTGGGGACGATGTCTGCGCTCGAAGCGGTCATAGCGGTTGAGGAGGTATTGGCCCGCCGTCATCGAGCCGCGAATCAAGGGCTTGAGGGTGATGAGATCGATCACGCCGCGTCCGAAGTTCCGCACGGAGGGGGATCGGAAGAACTGCGTCTCGCCGAGACTTTCGATGACGTAGAAGAAAACAGGGGTGAGCAGGATCCCGAACAGCGTGACACCCAGCATACCGCTGAAGACGGCTATCCCGAGGGTGCGCCGCATTTCGGCACCGGCACCCGAGGCGAGAATCAACGGGACGACCCCCAGGATGAACGCGCAGGATGTCATCAGGATGGGCCGCAGCCGGAGATGGCAGGCTGCGAGTGTCGCTTCGCGTATCGGTGTACCCTCCTTGCGGCGGGCGCGGGCGAATTCCACGATGAGAATCGCGTTCTTGCAGGCCAGGCCGATCAGCACCACGAACCCGATCTGGGTGAAGACATTGATATCCATCCCCGCGTAAGCCACACCCGAGATCGAACTCAGAATGCACATGGGGACGACCAGGATCACCGCCATGGGGAGCGCCCAGCTTTCGTAAAGGGCGGCGAGAACCAGGAAGACGAACGCGATGGCCAGAAAAAAGACGAACATCCCGGTGTCGCCCGATTGGCGTTCCAGATACGAAAGCTCCGACCATTCGGTGGCGATACCCATCGGAAGCTCGGCGGCGGCGAGTTGTTCCACCATGTCGAGCGTCTCGCCCGTGCTGAAGCCGGGTGCCACGTTCCCGTTGACGGTCGCGGCGGGATACATGTTGTAGCGGGAGATGACCAGAGGATTGCTGACTTCCTTGAGCGTACAGACCGCCGCCAACGGCACCATTTCGCCACGGTTGTTGCGGACTTTGATCTTCTTGAGATCGGCGATGTCGTTGCGGAAGTCGCTGTCGGCCTGGACGACGACCTGCCAGGTGCGGCCAAAGCGGTTGAAGTCGTTCACATAGCGCGAGCCCATGGTGGCTTGCAGCGCCCCGAACGCTTCCGGCAACGGGACGCCCAATTGCAGGCAGGCCTGGCGGTCGATGTCGGCGAAGATCTGGGGCGAGTTGGTCTTGAAAACCGTGAAGCCTCCTTGAACCTTCCCCGTGGCATTCATCTTGGCGATGAGATCGTCCGTGGCCTTTTGGAGCTCGAAAAGACCGAGTTCCTCGCGATCCTCCACCATTAATCGGAATCCACCCGCCCGGCCCAACCCGCGAACAGCCGGCGGCGGAAAGACGCTGATCATCGCCTCCGGGATCTTCTCGGCATAGTTCTTGCGCAAGGAGGCCGCGATGGCATCCACGCTCTTCTTGGGGTTCCCGCGCCGGTCGTGGAACGACTCGAGGATGATGAACATCGAGCCGAAGTTCGACCCGTAGGAGCTGAGGATGAACGAGTTGCCCGCGATCGAATTGACGTTCTTGACACCCGGGGTTTCCATAGCGATCTGTTCGATCTTTGCCACGGTGTCGCGTGTCCGGCCAGCGGCGGCGGAATCCGGCAGCTGGATGCTGGCGATCATGTAGCCCATATCCTGGCTGGGGATGAAGCCCCGGGGGAGCTGGTTGAATCCCCAGACGGTCAGCACGAGCAGCCCGCCGTAAACGACAAGGATCAGCGCCGGTACACGCAGCAACTTGCCGACAACATTTGTGTAGACATTGGTGGAACTGCGGAAGGCCCAGTCGAACCAGGCGAAGAACCAGCCCAGGAGAAAGTTGATGATCCGCGTGAGGATGTCGGGTTTGGCGTCCTTCCCTTGCAGCAGAATGGCCGCGAGCGCCGGGCTGAGGGTCAGCGAGTTGAGCATCGACAGGATCGTCGAGATCGCGATCGTCAGGGCGAATTGACGAAAAAACTCGCCGACGATACCGGTGATGAACGCACAGGGGATGAAGACCGCGCTCAGCACCAGTCCCACCGCGATGACCGGACCGGCGACTTCGTCCATGGCCCGGATGGCCGCCTCACGAGGGGACAGACCTTCGGAAATGTGGTGCTGGACGGCTTCGACGACGACGATGGCGTCGTCCACGACAATTCCGATCGCCAGCACCAGACCGAAAAGGGTGAGGTTGTTGATGCTGAATCCGACCACCGCCATGGCCGCGAACGTGCCGATGATGGCGACGGGAACCGCAACCAAAGGAATGATCGCGGGCCGCCACCCTTGCAGGAAGATCAGCACCACGATCGCCACGAGGATCGTGGCATCGCGGAGGGCCTTGAAGACCTCGTCGATCGACTCGCGGATGAACGGTGTCGTGTCGTAACCGATCTCGTAGGCCAGTCCCTCGGGGAAGTCCTTGGCCAGTTCCTCCATCTTCGCCTTGATGATGTCGGCGGTGGTCAGCGCGTTGGCGTCGGAGAGTTGGAAGATCGCCAGGCCGACGGTCGGCTTGCCGTCGAAGCGGTTGTTGATGTCCTGGCTGCGGGCACCCAGTTCGACCCGGCCGATGTCGCGAATGCGGACGATCTGGTCGTGCTCCGTGGCACGGACAATGATGTTTTCGAACGCTTCCTCGGAGTTCAGTCGTCCCACCACAGCCAGCGGGATCTGACGCGGTACACCTCCCGCGTGCGGTGGCTGCCCGATCGAACCTGCGGCGACTTGGAAGTTCTGTTCGCGAACGGCGGCCACGACATCGTTCACCGTCAGTCCGCGGGTCGAAAGCTGCTCGGGATCGATCCAGACCCGCATGCTGTAGTCGCGCTGCCCGAAGAGCAGAACTTCGCTGATGCCGGGGAGCCGGGCGATTTCATCCCGCAGATGCAGCAACGCATAGTTGCTGATGTAGAGCTGGTCGTAGCGATCGGTCGGCGAGTTGATGCTGACCGTCATCAGGATGTCGGGGGCGCGTTTTTTGGTGATCACGCCCGTGGCGCGGACCACATCCGGCAATTGCGGTGTCGCCAGGGCCACGCGGTTCTGCACAAGCACCTGGGCCAGATCGAGATCCACACCCGGTTTGAAGGTGACTGTGAGCGTGTAGGAACCATCGCTGGTGCTTTGCGAGGACATGTAGAGCATGTTCTCGACGCCGTTGACCTGTTGCTCGATGGGAGCGGCGATCGTTTGCGCGACAACCAGCGAACTGGCGCCGGGGTAGTTGCAATCGACCTGAACCGTGGGAGGGGCGACAGCCGGATATTGCGCGATGGGCAGCCCCACCATCGCGATCGCCCCCGCCAGGGTGACGACAATCGACAGCACCGAAGCGAAGATGGGACGATCAATGAAGAAGCGGCAGAATCGCAATTTCAACGCTTTCCGGCGGTGGCATCAGGAGCGGGTGGTGAGTGTGCCGCAAGTCATGAACGGGGTGTCAATTGATCCCGCAGGATGTTGGGACAAGGTTGTTCGAGGGTTGAACTCCGCTGGGTTGGCTAGGGAGTCGTGATCGCTTTCAGATCCGGCTTGCCGACGAGAACTTCGTCCGGAGTATGCACGTTGGTGATTGTGCCGGGTCTCGAGTCCTCGTACTGCTTCGTGACGACTTTGATCCCCGGTTTCACCCTTTGGAGGCCGGTCACCACGACGCGTTCCCCGGGACTGAGGCCCGATTCGATGACACGGAACTTTCCATCGAGTTTCCCAGGAACAACCCGGCGATCCTCCACCTTATCTTCCGGAGTAACTACATAGACGAATCGTTCTCCTTGATCGGATGCCAGGGATTCCTCATGCACCAGCAATGCCTGCCGTGGCAACCCGATGGGAACCCGAACCCTCACGAACATGCCGGGGGCCAGCAGTTTTTTGGGATTGTCGATGACGGCCCGGATGCGGAGCGTGCCGGTGGTGGCCGTCACCTGGTTGTCGACGAAGTCGATCGTGCCCGTCAGCGAAAACTGTTTGTCATCGGCCAATGCGACCTGCACTTGAATGGCCTGGTCGCGAGCCGAAGTGATTTTGCCTTCGGCGATCAGCCGCCGGACTTGGAGAACCGTTCGCTCGTCCGCGTCGAAGTAGGCATAAAGCGGGTCAAGAGTGACAACAGTGGCAAGTGGCGTGACATCGGCTTGAACCAGATTGCCCGCGTCGACCAAGCGCCGGCTGATGCGTCCGGCGATGGGAGAGTTGATCTTCGTGAATTCCAGATTCAGCTTGGCGATATCGAGCGTGGCCTTCGCCGCCGAAATCTCCGATTCAGTTTCGAGGGCCTGATACTTGGCCACCTCGTAATCCTCCGTGGTGGTGACTTTCTGCTCAATCAAACGCAGAGCCCGGTCTTCAGTCTTTTTGAGGCGTTCCAGTCGAGCTTCCAGTTGCGAGACATGGGACTGCGCCTGGTCGACTGCGGCCACGAATGGCCGGTCGTCGATCTGGAAGAGCGGGGCATTCTCCTCAAGATCCGCACCATCCTCGAAGTGGATGTGATCGAGATAGCCGCTGACACGGGCACGAATCTCAACCGTCTTCACGGCCGCCATGCGGCCCGTGTATTCCTCATAATTGGTGATGGTTCGCTCGATCGGCGTGGCCACGAAGACCTCGGGCGGCCCGGGAGGCTTTGGTGCTGCCTTTTTAACGCCACAACCGGTGAGCGTGAGGAGACAAAAAATGAAGGCTCCGCAAAATCTTGTCCCCGAGAAGCATGGTCTTTGGATCCGAGTCGTCGTGAGCATCAGAACAGATCGCATGGGTGGAGAGTCTTTTTTTGGCGGGCAGATCAATCGGCGAGGGGGCGGAAATACCCTCTTAAAACAAAAGGGAAATTATGCAATGCAGCCGGAAATTTTAGCTGTTGGTCTTATTTCACCCACTTTATCGTATAGCGCGGGCAACGATTTGCAAGATCGCGTGATTTCGGGGTGAGTTTGATGGGACTGCCTCAAGGCTGCCCAGAATGTGTTGAGAGCACATCGCACTTCGGTCAACAAGATCTGAATACGTTCAAACTTTTGATGACACCAAACAAATGGTCGTAATCTCTCGATGGCACAAGCGACTCAGGTCTGTTTCCATCGAAATGGAGTTCACTTGGAGAGAGTGCTGGTTCATCGTGACCTCTGCTGTCATGATGCAGGAGCGCTAGCGAACTCACAGGAAGATGGCGGGGGTGGGCGTGAGCTTTTCAAACTCAAAACGTGTCGATTCGTTTCTCAAACGGGCGGCGACTCCGATGCTTCGAACTCTCCAGCTGGGGCTCGTCATTCGGCTGTTGATCCTTGGCCTGTCGGTCATGGGGATGTCGAGCGGGGTCTCGGCGCAGGATTCGACCCAGGCCGCCCCTTCCAGCAAAGCCGCTTTATCGGCCAGCCAGCCGCATGTGATTGTCGTGGTCGTGGACGACTTCGGACTGGGGGACATCGGTTGCTACGGGGGCACACTGCAGCCGACTCCCGCGATGGATCAAATGGCCCGCGAGGGGATCCGGTGGACACACTTTTATAGTGCGTCCTGCATTTGTTCCCCTTCGCGGGCAGCACTTGTGACGGGGCAGTACTCCGGTCGTCACAAGATCACCAGCTATCTCCAGACGCGGGCTGGCAACAAGGCCTGCGGTCAGGCGGACTTTCTCAGTCCATCGGCTCCCTCCCTGGCGCGGATCTTCAAGTCGATGGGTTACCGTACCTGTCATCTGGGAAAGTGGCATCTGGGTGGGGGGCGTGATGTGACCAGCGCGCCGAAATTTTCTACCTATGGCTATGATCACGCCCACGGGACATGGGAGAGCCCGGAGCCAGCGGCCGCTCTGGGGAAGCAGTATCCACCTTGGTCGGAACAGCTCGAGCCGGGGCAAGTCCATCGATCGGATCGAACACGCTGGCTGGTGGATCAGGCTATCGAGTACGTGCTCAAGGATTCCACAAGACCAGCGCTGATCACTCTCTGGCTTGACGATACCCATGTCCCCTTCAGGCCCAGCGCGGAACAACTGGAGACGGTGGGTGGGGGGAACCCGGCTACCGTCAAGGATCGTTCCGAGAAGGATCGCTATCGAGCCGTCCTGGCGAATCTCGATGTGCAAATCGGCCGGTTGACCGAGGCGATACGCAAGCACTCGCTGGCTGAAAAGACGCTGGTGGTCCTGATGGGGGACAACGGTCCGGCCCCCACCTTTGATCAAGTTCGGACGGGCGGCCTGCGTGGTTCCAAACTGAGCCTGTACGAAGGGGGGATCCGCGTGCCGTTGATCGTCTGGCAGCCGGGGCGGATTCCCGCAGGTGTCGTCGATGAAACCACCGTCTTCACCGCGATCGACCTGCTGCCGACGCTGATGACATACGCCGGAGGAGAGCAGGGCCGCCAGCAATTGGCGACCAATTCGCTCAAGCTGGATGGGCGCGAGATGTCCGGTGCCTGGATGGGGACGCCGGGGAGTGGTGTCCGCGCCAACTTTTGGGAGTATGGCCGCAAAACGGAAGCATTCGCTTTTCCGAAGGATCCGAAAAACCGCAGCCCGTTCTTGGCGATGCGGGAAGGCCCGTGGAAGCTGCTCGTGAACTTCGATGGTAAAGAGGCGGAACTTTACCAGTTGGATCTGGATCCCTATGAGACAACCAATCGGGCTCCGGAGGAAGCTGAACGTGTCGAGCGGATGCGAGTCAAGCTTCTGGGTTGGTTCAAGGAGGTCTATCCGCATTAGGCCGGAAATGAAGCGGAGTCACTGGGGCGTCAGATGATCGAGAAGGTCGAGGCAGGCCCCATGAGCGGCCGCGTCGATGTCCGGTGCCTCGGGAACTTGATCCTTCGGGGCATCCCCTGTCAACGAAAGCAGATGCTCGGCCCGTTCATAGCTGATTTGCTTCTCATGATTTTGAATCAGGGTCCGCACTCGTTCTTCGTTGAGGCTCTGGGCGACAGAGGCTTCCGAGTTGATCACGTGCCGGGGGTTCCAGCCGATGAGCAGCCCCCTCGATCTTTCGGCCACGTCGAGCCAGCCCGCGCGTGCGGCGGTGATGGCGGCCAACAACATCAGTCGATTGCGGGGGAGCCATTGGCCCTTGTCGTGGGCGATGCGTGCCAGCTTCAGGTAGTTCAGGCAAGCCGCTTCATGATTCATCCGTGATCTCTCCGTGGCGGCTGCGAACTTGATTCGGCGGGTCGCGCGGTCGCTCAATCCGCCAGTGGAATCCGTAAGCCATCGTACGCCAACTCCACGCCTTCCGGGAGACGTTTGTTGGTCGCCTCGTATTCCAGCTGGTGGGAAACATGTGTCAGATAGGCCTTTTTGGGTCGAGTGCGCTCAATGACTTCCAGCGCTTGAGGAATGCCGAAATGGGTGGCATGGGGGACATCCCGCAACGCGTCGATGATCAAGACATCCAGCCCCTGCAGACGCTCGAAACTCTCTTCGGGGATGAAGCTGACATCGGTGCAGAAGGCGACGTTTCCCATGCGGAACCCGAGGACGGGAAGCTTCCCATGGAGGAGCCTGATGGGCAGGATCGTTTCGCCGAGCAGTTGGAACGGTTCGAGGGTCAACCTCTCGAACTTCAACATGGGGACGGCTCCCAGATGCAGATCCGGCGGTGGTGGCATGAAGGCGTACGAGTAGGCCGCCCGCAATTGGTGCTCCACGATCTCTTCGCAATAGAGCGGGATCGGGGCGTTGAGCCGGTAGCCGAAGAGTCTCAGGTCGTCGAGTCCGAAGATGTGGTCGGCGTGGGAGTGAGTGAAGATCGCGGCGTGAACCATATCGATCTTTTCACGGAGCAGCTGGATCCTCAGCTCGGGCGAGGTGTCGATCAGGAACAATCCCTCCGGCGCCTCGACCGCGACACCCGTCCGTGTCCGGTTGTTCCTCGGGTTGTCTGAAAGGCAGACGGGACAGTGACACCCGATGATCGGAACGCCGTGGCTGGTTCCGGTGCCGAGCAGAATCATCGAGCGTGGCACAGACACGATCCTTCCACAAAACAAAACGGTTGCGGCAATCGCTCCGCGATCAGGGAGTCGCCATGTGAGAGATGACGACCGCTAAACATACTCGCTCACACCATCGGCGGTGATGAGCAGCAGGCGGGAGGTGAGCGGATGGGTCATGTGCTGGTGGTCGATCGAGACCCGTTGGCGGATCTGCTCGATCGTTTCCTCATGATGCAGGCTCACCGCCACGAAGAAATCGCGGTTGGGGACACCGACGACACAGGATCCACCGAGAAGATGCCGCAAGCGTTCCCGAAACGACTCGCTCGTCAGACGGGCGGCGTTGTAGGCGTCGGGCTTCGAGGGCATGGCGACGGTCGGGCCGGGATCTCCTTCGATGACCGTCATCTCCATCGGATGCTCTTCGAAGTGCTTGTCGAGGTTTTCGAGGGCGGTCGCGCGCAACTCGTCGTACGACATCCGCCAGTCGTCGAGTTGGGCAGGTTGAACATACCAATACGCCTGCTCTTCGTCGACAACGTAGGTGAGCGCCAGATCAGCCGCGAAGCCTTCGCACACGAAGGCGAGTTGGTTGGCCTCCATCGTCGCCAGGGAAAGTTGTCCACCCTCCCAATGATCGGCATCGAATAGCCCCGGCCCGACGGCGTGCTGAATCGACTTTTGCGGGTAGAGCATCGGCAACAGACGCGGCTCCACGCTTTCCCGCGTGGGGCGAAAGTGTCCGTTGGTCTCTTTCTGAAGATTGACGAGAGTGCCGACGGCGTTCTCCAGGATGGTCTCGAAGGAAAGCGGGCGGTGCAGGTACTCTCGATAGAAGTTCACCAGACTGACCGTGCTGCCCCCCAGGCTGATCTGGAGATCACCGGCCTGCTGGCAAGTGAGATCTGGGTGTGTCTGCCGGATGAAATCGACGGCCCGCGCCAAGAACACGCCCGGCGGATCGCACGGCTGGCGGTTGATCACAATGGATTGGACAACCAGTTGAGCCAGCGTCTGGAACTCATGGTCGACTTCGATGTCGTGTCGAAGGTTCGCCACGATGGCGAGTTTGCCGTCGCAGAGGACTGCCGCTTGAAACTTCCTCCAGTGACCTCGTTCCCAAATCCTTTTCCAAAAACTGGAAGGACGAACCGGCAAGGATTCCCCCGCATGCCAGGAGGTGTTGGCCACTTTGTGGGCTGATCCCCGGACCGACATCCGGCGTCGGCGGGGAAACTCCGTCAGGAGAAGTTTTCGCAGCAGAACCTGAGGATCAACAGGCTCCTGATGCCAAGAGACTGTCAGCTCCAGCGTGGATTCTCCCTCGGCGGGGCGGAGGAGGATGCGACCTTGCTTCTCAAGGAGACTCCAACTGGGGGGAAACGCGAGCTGGAACCATCCGAAGAGGCCCACATGAGTCGTCCAATGTTCCAATCTTCCAGCGTTGTCCACGCCCGCCGATCCTTCCTTGCCGAGAAGTGTTCCGAGGATTCGGGAATTGTACCGGGGAGCTGTTCTGTCGGTGCAAAAAATCTGTGATCTGATGCGGGCGGTCGGCCTTGGCGACTGGTTGAGATGATCCCCTCGTCTGATCATACGATTGTGAACACTCAAACAGTGGGGGTCCCTTGCATGAAAGTTAAGCGAAAGAAAAGGCAAGGCTGCTTAATTCATCAGCCGATGCCGTCGCGGTTGGAGTGCAAAACATCAATTCGATGTTTTTGATGTGTCTATAAACAGGCTACATCTTGGGGTTTGTGTAGGACTGACAATGAAAGTGGCGTAATGGCGCATAAATTGCCCAGTAAACGACATGTCAGCAACCACAGGGGTGGAAGGCTGGCAGTGTAGCCGAGGCCGGTCGTTTGGCTGTTCTCGGGCGAGCGCCTACACTGCCAGTCTTCCACCCCTGTTTTTTTGATCACAGCTTTGCTGAACACCGTCGACTTCGACCTATCGATGAACACCCGCGCTGGATCAATCCGCTGGGGAGTCCCGCTCAACCTTCAACTGCTATAATCACTGGAAGATTGAAGGCAGTGACGGCTTCTGAAAAGAATTCCGACGAGGGGATGGCGATGGGGACTGATGCGGAATCCGAGAGCGAAGCTTTGTTGGAAGGAAAGCTGCGGATCTGTTCCTTTGAAAGCCGTCGTGGCGAAGAAATGGCTTCCCTGATTGAGCGCATGGGAGGTGTTCCCACGATCGCTCCCTCCATGCGGGAGATCCCCCTCTCGGACAATCTCCAGGCCTTTACGTTTGGCAAGAAGTTGCTTGCCGGCGACTACAGGCTGATGATTTTCCTCACGGGTGTGGGGGCCAAATCGCTGCTTGAAGTGCTGGAAACCAAGTTCGAACGGGCGAAACTTCTCCAAGCCTGGGATACGTGTGTCACGATTGTCCGCGGCCCGAAGCCACATGCGGTGTTGCGGGAGTGGGGTGTGCATGTCGATGCCCGCGCGCCGGAACCCAACACCTGGCGTGAACTGATCGAGACCATTGACGCCTGGGGTGAGGTGCGTGGCGTCTCGATCGCGGTGCAGGAGTATGGCCAACCCAACGAATCGCTCTATGCCGCACTGGAGGAGCGGGGGGCGATCGTGACCCGCGTGCCGGTTTATCGCTGGGCGCTGCCGGAGAACATCGAGCCTCTCAAAGCCGCCGTCCACGAATGTATTGGCGGCCAATTCGATGCCCTGCTGTGGACGAGTGCCCAGCAGATCCATCATGTCTTGAGCGTAGCGGAGTCGTTGGGGCAGCGTGAAGAGTTTTTGCGCTCCGCCAAGAAGTGTGTGATCGGATCGATCGGTCCGACGGCGACTGAGACTTTGATCGAGGCCGGTCTGCCACCGGATTTGGAGCCGGAGCATCCCAAAATGGGGCCACTTGTTAAACTCATTTGCGAGGCGGGATCCGCGATCGTCGCCCTGAAGCGATCTGCGGTTTGAACCAACTCTGCTGAAACTCATTGATGAACCACGCGATGCCCTCGTTGCCATAACCGCAACGGGCATGACTTGAGGCGGCCCCTTTTGATGATGACACCGGAATTGGCAGACAGCCGCTTCATGCGGGCTGTTCGCCGCGAACCAGTCGATACGACTCCCATCTGGATCATGCGCCAGGCGGGGCGTTACCTGCCCGAGTACATGGCCGTCCGGAGCAAGGTGACGTTCATCGAGCTATGCGAGACACCCTCGCTGGCGGCGGAAGTGACGCTGACGGCCCGCGAAGTCCTCGATGTCGATGCAGCCATCCTGTTCGCGGATCTCCTCCCCATGCTCCGGCCGATGGGAATTGACCTCGAGTACGCCAAGGGGGAAGGACCGGTCATCCACAACCCGCTGCGGATCACGAGTGATCTCGACAGGTTCCATGAACTCGAAAACGTCGAAAGCCTGGGTTTCGTGTTCGATGCGGTGAAGCTGATTCGCCGCGATCTGCCTGCGAACATCCCCTTGCTGGGCTTCGCCGGAGCACCCTTCACGCTCGCTTCGTATGTGTTGGAAGGGGGCGGATCAAAGAATTATCTCCATACGAAGCGTTGGATGTACAACCATCCGGCCCAGTGGCATGAACTGCTCGGTCGGCTTTCACGAACTATCATCAAGTACCTGTTGGCCCAGGCCCAGGCGGGCTGCCAAGCCGTGCAACTGTTCGATAGCTGGGCCGGGTGCTTGTCGCCGAGCGACTACCGGACGTACGTGCTGCCGCATACGAAGAGCGTGATCGATGCGGTGCAGGGGCGGGTGCCGGTGATCAACTTCATGACCGGAAACCCCGCGCTGCTCGCCATGCAGTACGAGGCCGGCGGCGATCTGCTGGGAATCGATTGGCGGCAGGAAATTGGTGACGTCTGGAAACTTGTGGGCGAGACCACAGGAATCCAGGGCAATCTCGATCCTGTCGCACTGGAGGCCGATCTGCCGATGCTCAAGGCGAAGGCCCAGGCGATACTGGATGCCAGTCGCGGACGAAGGGGACATGTCTTCAATCTGGGGCACGGTGTCTATCCTGAAGTCGACGCCGACAAAGTGAAGGAACTCGTCCGCTACGTGCACGAGGCGGGCACCAAGTAGCTTTCACCGCCGACCTGGCGTTCATTGACATGTTGCCACCCGAGGAGGAAGCGATGAGTCTCGA
>PNLE01000117.1 GCA_013822855.1 Planctomyces sp. | reverse complement strand
TCTGACACCCACAGCGATTACAGCCGCCACCCGCGATCTTACTCACACCCAAAACACGAACAGCCCCCTGGACGGCAATCCAGGGGGCTGTTCGTGTTGAAGATCACGAGATTCCGCAGCATTGGTTCAGCTGGCGAGAAGAGCTCAAAGAGTGAAAACGCCCGGCTTCTTGATGAAGTCGAGCGTTTTCAGATTGAAGTCGTACAAACCGCCGTTCCCGGCGGATGGCAAATTAGGTGCGAACTTTGGCTCGCTTGGCCTTGCGCGCCTTCGAGCTGGCGGGGCGTGTGCCGTGGTTGGCTGGCTTGATCTTGCGGGTATTCTTGGCCATGACGCGGCTCGCTTTGGATTCGATGGACTCGGTAATTAAAAGACACAAAGCGGAAGAAAGCGAAAACGCCATCCTGTCGACGACCTTGTGCCTTTGCTGGGATTGAAGAGTGTAGTCACCCCTCCCTCCCTTGCCAAGCGAACGGCGACGGCAGGAAAGATCCAGCGAAGAGGCAGAGCCTTCGGCCCGCCCCGTGCCCACACATCTCATTGCGCCAGCCGTCTATCCAGTTTTGCGACAACCTTGGGAAACTCCGATTTCCACTCGACGCAAGCTCTCCCCCTTCTTGGCGTTACCTTCCTCGGAAAGGTAGGATGAAGGTTCATAGTTGTTAGGTTCGCCACGACCATCTCTGCTTGGCGAATGTCATCACAGCCCAAGAACTGCCAACGTTAACGTTAACGCCTCGGTTGCCGGAGGCCCGGACATGCTCTGGTACTCTTTGGCCACCTGAAAGAAGTAAGACTCATGAAAGGCCCCTCAGGACGCCTGCAGACGGATTGCCGACGACTCTGGAAATGCCCGGCCTGCGGAGCCGAACGGCGGCTTTCGGGGGTGATCACCTCCGCCCTCTGCCATTGCGGGGGGACGGGCCAGTCCCACTCGACGCGTTGGATGGTGCTGCAGGAACCTCAACTGCGTGTGCTCCGCCCCGTCGTCGAGTTTGATCCCCATGCCCCACGCGGACCGCAATTCACCGAGGATGCCGAGCCGGGCCGGATTTCGCAGCCGGGCGTGGTGCAGCCACGAACAGTTCCGAAAGGACACAAGACGCCTTATCAGCGTCCCGATTCCCGGCCTGCGGGTGGCTCGCCTGCGGACAACACCGCGGCTGATTCCCCATCTGCGAATGTCGAGGCTCCCCGGCTGACAGCCGATTCGCCACCCACGTCTCCCACCGATCGTGGGACCGAGAGAACCGGCGATCGGGGTGACTCGCGAGGCCGCAATCCCCGGCCCGAGCGACCTTCCCGGCAGCAGCCCAGACCCGCTGCGGGTGGGCCGCGTGAATCTCATCCTCGGGGTGGACGACCTGCTGCGGATTCTTTGCCGGGGCGGCAATCCGATTCGCAGGCCGCACACGCCAGCATTCTCGAGCCGGGTGTGTCGGGCGGGAGCGTGGATCCGCTGCCATCGATGCCGCCCGATGTCCCGGCGCCGGTGGATATCCGTGCGACGACAGATACCCGTGCGGCGGCACCTGTCGCCACACCCGCCCGTCGCCCTTCGCGCGAGTCCTCACCGGCCCAGCGAGGCCCGACGGGAAATCGCGTAGGAAATCGACCGGAATCTCTCCCGGAAGACGACTTTGCTGCCGGGCTTGAAGTCGAGGCTGCTGCGCCGCTGGAACGTTCGCCCGCAGGTCGCCCCGAGAGTGTCGCCCGGCCCACTTCACAGGGATTGATGGCAGCGGGAACGAACGCAGAGGGATCGGCTTCTTCGGCACATGCACCACCCGTCGCACCGCCCCAGCGAAGCGAAAAACCTCCTGCCAAACCGAAGCCACAAAACGACGTTTCCGCCAGCGACGAACCTTTTGGCGAAGGATTGCTTTCCTGATCCGCCCCGCGTGACATGATGGGAAGGAGTTGCGAGACCGCTCGGAATGTTGCGGCTCGGAAAGAGAACTGATGGGCAGGGATGCCGGTGGGAGAGATCTCGGGATGGTTTTCAGATCCGATCCGTCGGAAGAAGAGCTTCAGGATTCTCCCCCGCCGCGCGAGCCCTTGCCGGGTTCGTCATCGGCGGGACGTTGGGGGGCGTCGCCCATCGCCCATTCTTCGCGGATCACCCCCCGTTCGGAGGATGGCACCTCCCCTTCACCGACACCTCCCTCGGCGAACGGCATTGTCGATTGGACGGCGGATGTCGAGGCCGAGATCCATCGCCTGGAACCCCGCGCCTTCGTTGTGATGCCCCGCGTGCTCCGCCGAGTGATCCGTAGCGAACTGGAACTCTCCAGCATTTGGCTGCGTGTGCCGCATGCGGGCACGTATGTCATTCCGCGCGATCGGCTGGTCTGGTTCGTCGCCTGGGATGAACTGGGGATCGAGGTGGGAGAAAGCCTGCCCGATATGATCCTACTGATCGCCAGGGAAGACCGCTTCACGGGTTCCGGCATCGAGCAGAAGCCGCAATTGTTGATGAAGTACTGGCGGGCCCTCTTTCACGCCCGGCTTGATCTGGAACTCCAAGGGCTGCTCTCCCCCGCGTACTTTCCGCTGGCCGAACTGCGTTCCCGCATCGATCAAATCGGGCAGACCGAGTTCGACGAGATCAAGGGCGTGCTCAAGAGCGAAGGGTTGCTGCTCGATCCCGAGAGTGCCCGGCAGACCTACGCCGAATTCGTGGCCCTTTACCATGAGCTGAAGTTCTTCGAACCCGAACTGTTGGGGCACTACTTTCCCTCGTTGGCCATCACCGACGCGTTGGACAACGTGCTCAAGGAATCGCTTCCGGCGGAGGAGATCTTCGAGGCCACGCGTCCTCCGGGACTGCGCACCAGTACCGATGTCGTGAGCCTGGGGGACGTCCCTTCCAATACAGTCGAAGAAGTGCATGGAGTTCGTGGCCGACGATCGCCCGTCCTCGCCCGCTGGCTGATGCGGGCGGCGGTCAAACCCGGCTCGCGTGGCAACGACGCACGGGCCGCGATGCTTCTCGCCGGTGCCCTTGAAGCCGCACCGCAGGATCTCGTTCCGGAGCTTGAAACCGAGTTCAACCGGCACCTGGAACAACTCGCCACCCGCATCACCCGCGCCCTGGAACTTGAAGACGCGACGATCCCCCGGTGGGGGGAAGTGCTGGCCGCCTTGGCGCGTTCCTCCCGGCATGGATTCTGGAACAACGCCTCCCGGCTGCTCTACGACCTGCAGAAGGTCTGCGTCGACGCCGAGCGCGAGACCTACAACGTCGATGCCTGGCAATGGCTCTTCTCGATGGGAAGAAAGCCGCTGCAGACGCCGCTCCCCAATCAGCGGGTCGTGCTGATCACCCGCCATCTGCGATCGGCCATCGCCCGCATCGGTGCGGCCCAGGTCACGCCGGGAATCCGTGACGAGCTGTATCTGCTGTTGGAGGACGCCGCCCATGCCGCCGAGAAACTCGCCCGACGACAACTCCAGCCACTTATCGAGGAGTCGCTGCGAAGCGCGGGCCTGGTGAGCGGCAATTTCGTGGAATCGATGGCTTTCGGCAAAGTGGTGGATGAACTGCTCGACCAGGTTGTCGAGCGGGGCTTCTTCGGCCTGGGGAATGTCCGCGACGCCCTCTCGCGAAACGCGCTCAAGCTCCCCGATCTTTCCGGCGTGAAGGAGTTCGTGGGCGGCGACGCACTGCTCAGGACGGATCGCGCGCTCATCGATCCTTTGGCAGGCGTCTATCAGCCGGGGCCGCTCTACCTGCGGGTCTTCCAGCGGCTCAGTTCGCTCGCCTTCGGTGTGCCGTTGGGGCGGCTCTTCACCAAATTCATCGCCCTGCCCTACGGCGGCGCGTTCATCTTCCTGGAGGGTGTGCAGCATCTGATCGGCCCGGTTCACGAGTGGTTCACCCACGATTGGCCCGATCATCACAAGCTGCATCTGGCGACACTTGAAAGCGTGGTGGTCTGCGGGACATTCCTGCTGGCCTTGATCCATGTCCCCGCCTTCCGGCAACGATTGTGGAGCCTGGCGGAATCGACCTGGATCTTTCTGCGCGGGGTGGCCTACGACATCCCCCACTGGCTCTTGAAACAGCCGGTCGTGCAGGCCTTTCTGCGCAGCCTGCCGGTGAGGATCATCCGGCGGTACCTGTGGACTCCTCTCCTGGTGACGATCGCGATCTGGCTGGCCATCTGGGCGGGCGGCGAGCTTCCCGCCCGCTGGGGTTGGTTGGCGGGTGTGACGTTCGTCGCCTCGCTGGCACTGCTCAACTCGCGGATGGGGCGCGACACCGAGGAACTGGTCGCCGAATGGGCCTCGGAGGCGTGGCATCAGTTCCGCGTGCGGGTTGTCGTCGCCCTGTTCTCGTTCATCCTCGATGTCTTCCGGCGGCTGATGGATCTCATCGAACGGGTGCTCTATTCGGTCGACGAATGGCTCCGCTTCCGTTCTGGCGAGACGACTCTTTCACTGGCGGTCAAGGCCGTCCTGGGGGCGATCTGGAGTGTCATCGCCTCGGTCGTCCGCTTCTGCGTGACGCTGCTCATTGAGCCGCAGGTCAATCCCATCAAGCACTTTCCGGTGGTGACCGTTTCGCACAAACTGCTGCTGCCGCTGGCCATTCCGCTGACGAAGTGGAGCGCGCCGCTGCTGATCCCCATCTTCTCGGCCTTCATCGGCCATCGCTTCGGGCACTGGCTGGCAAACGCGGCGGGAACCATCGTCATCACCTGCATTCCCGGGATCTTCGGCTTCCTCGTCTGGGAACTCAAAGAGAACTGGCGGCTCTACAAGGCCAACCGCCGCCAGGATGTCGGCCCCACGATCATCGGCCACCACGGGGAGACGATGCTCCGCCTGCTCAAGCCGGGCTTCCATTCAGGCACGATCCCCAAGCTCTTCGCCCGCAGGCGAAAGGCCGCACGCCAGGAAAAACCGGCCGATCGCATCCGCAAGCTGGCCCGCACCGACATCCAGTTGGAGCAGCTCATCGAGTCGCTGCATCACTTCATCGAGCGGGACTTCCTGCGTCTTTTGGAAGCATCGCCCCTGTGGAAAGGACCGGCTCCACACCTCGAACAGATCTCGATCTCAACCAACCGCATCGTCGCCCGGCTCGGTGATCCTCGACTCGCTGTGAAACCACAGGAGGGAACGAGCAGCTCCTTGGATTCGGCCGAAACCGAATTCGTGGGGGAACAATTCGCGGAGCTCGAATTCGCCGAACAGTCGGGACTGATCATCGCGGGCTGGCGCACCACCGGCTGGATCGATCGCCTCGATGAATCGCACAAGTCGGTGCTCAGGTCGGCGCTCCTGGGCTTCTACAAGGCCGGGGCCGTCGACATCATCCGCGAACAGATCGAACATCGGCTCTGCCAGGGGAACCACCGGTACGACATCAGTCCCCAGGGGATCGTGCTGTGGCCCAATCCGGATTACCGGGAGGAGGTGACGTACGCGTTGAACGAGCAGCCGCTCCTCACCCCCAGACCGCGTTCCATCGCCAAAGCCAACGGCTTGGAACCCGTCCGCCGCGACGAGATCGTGTACCACGATGTCACGCTGAAATGGGACGACTGGGTGAGGACTTGGTCGTCGTCCACGCCTCCCGTGGAAAACAATTCGGCCACATGGCTGCTCCCGTTTGTCGAAGTCTTTCCGCAAAGTGCTCCGAGCGATCCACCGAAGTAAACACTCTCGACGCTACGCGTGAAGTTTCTGTCGGAAAGCTCGCTTCGCCAGCGGGAGAACGAGACCGCTTTTGAGGCCCGACTGGTGCCCTGTTGGCACATCAACTCTATTTTCTCTGTGCAAATCGCTTCCAGGCACCACCCACTTCCCGGGAATCGCGGCTGAAAACGTTTGCCGAATCAGAGAAAAGATCCGCATGGCCTCGGCGGGTCAGCGGGAAATGATCGAGTCGCCCGAAAAGAGCGGAGTACTGAAGTAGCGATCCATACGGTCCGGAAATATCGTGACGATCGTTTTCAAGTGGGGATATTGTTGACGCAATAGCTGACCGGCTGCGAAATTGAGTCCTGAGCTGGGGCCAACAGGAAATCCTCTTTGAATGAGTTTTCTTGTTGTCTCCATGGCCAGCGTATCGTCGACCTCGATCTCGATCAGGTTGTCTATCTTCGCTTCGCGGTAGATCGTCGACAACCCATCGACGACTCCCGGAATTCTTTCCGAGAAGCTGCAACACTCCACGTCGGAGATCCACTGACGACTGACGGGCTTCGCAAGAACGGCTGAGACGTTGCAGCCAAAATCCCGGAGACCTAAATAGTTGCCGACCAGCGTCCCCCCGGTGCCGACTCCCGAAACGAACGCATCGATGCATTCAGTCCCCAGCTCATGGGCAATTTCTTGCGCCGTCTGCGTTTGATGGGCACGAGCATTGTCGAAGTTCTCAAACTGTCGAGGCAGGAAGCCTTGACGCTCAGGAGCCAGCTTCTGACACATCTTCAGCGAACCCAGAATTCCTTCGCTTGAGGGCGTCAATACGATCTGCGCGCCGTATGCGGAGATGCTCTTAATTCGTTCCTGACTGACTCCTTCCGGCATCACGGCGATGAATTCCAGCCCGAGATGCGCGCAGACCATCGCCAAGGAAATGCTTGTCGATCCGCTCGAAGCTTCGATAACGCACTGGCCTCGCTTTAGCGAACCGTTGCGCATCGCTTTGCCAAGGATGAAAAATGATAAACGATCCTTCGTCGAGCCAGACGGCTGAAGATATTCCAACTTGGCATAAATCGGCGTATCACCGCCAAGGCTGACTGAGACAAGCGGGGTGTTGAGCGGAGAAAGCATATTCTTCTCGGAAGGTTCCATCGGAATATTTTGTAGAAAGAGCGGAATCAACGTCGTTGCTTGTATCAGTCTCGCAAGGTCAACGAGAAGCCGGAAAAGTATGATATCTTTGCGCTTTGGGAAATTTGTTGTCGCGCATCCACGCCGGAATACACATTCTATGCGTGAAATGAGTTGCCTTGAAGCATATCTTCTACAAGGAACCAGGCATATGAATCGGCGAGAGTTGATGGGAGCGATCGGAGCGCTGGGTACCGCAGCGATGTGCAATGACACGCGTGCCAATGGTCACGACCATCATGGCGGGATGAAAGACAAGGAGATGATGGCACCACTAGGGAACCACCACCTTCATTTTTGTGGTATTCATTGTGCCAAGAAAGACCCTCGCATCCAGATCATCACACAACACTATTGTGGCGGAGTGGCGGATGGAATGCACCAGTGTCTTCTCTACAGTTCCGCAGCAAAGGATGCCAAGCTTCTGGGTGTCGAATATATCGTGTCCGACGAGGTTTATCGATCACTTCCGGATGTGGAAAAACTCTATTGGCACCCCCATACCTATGAAGTCCTCGGCGGGGGTCTGATCGCTCCCGGAATGAATGCCGGGGATGAACTGGCCTTCATGAAGGGCCTGCTCACGACCTGGGGCAAAACGTGGCATACATGGCCCGATCCGACGACACCGGTTCCCATGGGCGAGCCGTTGTTGATGTGGTCTCTGACCGGTGACGGCCAGGAAGACAAAAACGTGATCGCTAAACGTGATCAGGAGTTTCGAGTCAATTCCGCCGAGATTCGCAAAAACCGCATTGACGCTATAGGTTACAATATTCCGGCCGTTCCCGCTCCGCGGGACATCGACACCATTGGAAGGCAATGGACGGCAACCGGCGAAGATCGGCCGACAAAGATTTGAGTGGTCGCCGCCTCGCCCGAATTGCCGTTGGTGTAGATACGATTCTCATTGATAGTCCCCGAGGTTTCCTTCATGGAGCCTCAGTCCTGTGCCGATCACGCGCTGAGGGAAATGCGCCATCGTGGTGCATTTCCCTCATGTGAATTCCAACCTCTGCCGAGCTGTGTAGTTTTGCAGGCCTGTTTATGGAACGATCCCGGCCTCGCGCCCCCCTCGTGCGGCTGAGCCTAAGCACGGCTATTACGAGGCCGTGATGTCGCCTCGATATCAGGTGACACAGGATTCCCTGGCGTGTCTTGGGTTTTCTCGCTTTTCGCTTTTTCGACCTGATTCATCGGATCAAGAGCCGAGGCGGGGGTTCCTTCCGGTCGTGGGGTGGGATACGTCACATCCTGGAAGCGGGCAGGGTTTAGCAGCCGCTGCGATTCCTCCAGCAGGAAATCGACATCCATGAAGGGATCCGCCCCCAGATCATGCCAGCGGATCTTCCCCTGGCCATCTACTAGGAACGTGCCGTGGATCGGCTGCGCTTCGAAGTCGTCGTACGCGCGGAACTTCTTGAAGACCAGCAGATCGCTGTCGCTCAACAGGGGGATCTTCACGTCGGAGCCGAAGCGTTCGATCGACTTTTCGAGCTGCGGAAGGTCGTCGGTGCTGATCGCCACGACGGAGATGCCCGCCGCCTCGAACTCCTTCACCTTGGGAAGGACCTTCTGCAACTGCTCCGCACAGTGGAGGCAGCCCGCTCCCAGGTAGAAGATCACAATCGTTGGCTTTCCCTTCGAGTCGGCGCTGGAGACAAGGCTCACTTCCGAAGACCCGGGGAGCCGTCCCGGAAGTTGCCAATCGACGGCGGTGGGAGGCACCCATTCGAGCGGCCCCAGACTCGCGAGAAGTGGCCGCGCGCCGATATCGGTCGGTGTCACACGGGGTGTCCGCCAATCGTCGGGAAAGCCCCAGGCCTTGGCCCGCTTTGAAATCCGCTGAAGCGCCGGGGCCTCCAAATCGGCGGCATGCGCCACCTTCTGCAACTGCGTGAACTTCTCCTTGGCGGCCGCTTCATCACCCACCTCGGCCAGAAAGTCGACGAGCCACGCCAATGGGAGCACTTCCTCCGCATGCTGGGAGACATATTTTTCCAACTCGGTTCGGGCCTCCTCCTTCTTGCCGGCGGCGAGTCTCAAGCGGGCCAGTTCCCGGGCATTGGCCCCGCCCGCGCTGTTGAGCTTCTTGATCGCCTCCGCGTGGTCGCCGCTGCGGGCCAAACGAAGGGCCGTCACTTCATCGATCGCGCGTTCGAGTTGCCTCAACGTTTCATCGGTCGACCGTGTGGCCGACTTCCGGGCCGACGCGATCGCCTTGTCGTCCACAGGCTTCGACGGCTCCTTCGCACGCGCCTCGGCTTCCGCCCGGGCCATGGCCAGTTCGCGATCCTCGGTGATCCGGTCGCGCCAGTCGCGCAAGGTCTTTCCGGTCGCATCGAATTTTGGGATATCTCCCGTCGAATCGTAGGCCCGCGCCAGCATCCGCAGCCGCTTGATTTGTTCTGGAGTATTGGACGTCGGCGACAGCGTCGACTCGTGGGCCGCCCGGATCAGTTCGGGCCACATCTCGAACTGCGAATAGATTTCCCACAATCGCAAGCGGCCGTAATGGGCGCTGCCGCCCCCCGGCAGGCGATTGTACTTGGGATGCCGGGGGAGCGATGTCATGTTCGTCGCGAGGGCCGTTGCGTCGCCCAGGCGGCCCAGGAAAATGAGATTCCGGCACAGCCACTCGTTGTTGTGGGCGAAGTTGTGGATCTGATCCGGCAACACCGCGTCGCGCGTCATGTAGGCATGATCGACCCGCGCCGAGGCCTCCTGCTGGAAGGCCGCATCCGCGTAGCGTTTGAGACCCGAATAGATGTGACCCGGCATATGCCACATGTGGGCGATCCCGGGAGCCGCTTGGCCACACTGCGCCGCCGAAGCCAGTGCCCGTTCACGCCGCTCGTAATCCCACAGGTGGATCACGAAGTGGTGGCAGGGATGCTGGGGATGCTTCGCCAGCACGGCGTCGAGCAAAGTCCCCAGCGCGACATGGTTGGTGATCGGCAGATCGTTCCGCACCTGCCAGGTCTGAAGTGCCAGGATTGCCTTGGCTTCAAGATCGTCGGGGAATTCGTAGACGATCTCTTCGAGTTCCTTGATGCTCTTCTGTGCCCGCTGGCGTTTGAGATCCCCTTCGTTCTTCGTCTCGAAGGCGTACCAGTTCGAGAGGACGCCGATGTAAAGTTGCTCCCGCCGACTCGCGGATTCCTTGCGTTTCACCGCTTCCGCAATGAACGTCTTGGCCCGCTTCTCGTTGTTGATGTTCGCCTGGGCCATGCCCCAGTAGGCGATGGCACAATCCGGATCGAGCTGCGCCGCCTGCCGGAAGGACCGCTCCGCCTCGAAGTACCAGAAGCCGTGCAGCTGGCCCACTCCCTGGTTGATCCATGCCTGCACCTGGGGATGTTTGCTGGTCACGGGGAAGTGAACCTGCCCTGTGGTTCCCATCAGATATGCGGCTTGGCGCGGGCCTTGGTCGAAGGCCTCCCCATGATGCGAGTGACCCGCCGCCACCACGTTCTCCGGCGCGACGGCGCTGGCGGCTTGAACGTGACTGGCAGTCGGCTCTTCCGCCATCGACGGCCCACCGACCGCAACCAAACCCAACGAGCCACACAGCCCCAGCCACATCGCCGCGCGCCCGGAGCGATAACTCGATTGCCGGACGGGAGAAATTGAAAACGCCATTCGCTGACTTCCACTCAAGTGGTCAGTTGCTCGTCAAACAAGGCTGCAAACAAAGAAATCATGGAGAGCGGGAACACCCGCCCTCCATGATGGTTTCTCACTTCCTGCGATTCGCCGTCCTTGGCCGGTAATTATTGTGCGGCGGCCTTGGTCTCGGCGGCGGCTTCCGGGATCGGGCCGTAGATCTTTTCCAGGGCATCTTCCAGAACCTGGCCACGGGCCTTGACGGAGATCACCTTTCCATCCGCATCGATCAGGATGCAGGTGGGGATCGCATTGATGCCGTAGAACTTCGCGATCGAATTCTTCCAACCGGCGTTCTTCTCGGCTTCCTCACCCGTGGGATAAAGGTTGACCCAGGGGATCTCCCGCTTCTCGATGAACGCCTTGAGCGGCTCGATGCTATTGTCGAGGCTGATCCCCACGACTTCGAAGCCCTTGTCGTGATAGGCCTCACGCAGCTTCTTCACGCGGGGAATCTCGGCCACGCAAGGACCGCACCAAGTCGCCCAGAAGTCGACCAGCACGACTTTCCCCTTCAGTGAGGCCAGGTCGAATTCGTTCCCTTCGACAGTCGTTCCCACCACTTCCATCGAGTTCCCCACAAGGTTCAATCGGCGGGCCAAGCCGCGAATGCGGCTTGCGGTGTCGGCGATGCCGGACTTGTCGGTCGATTCGAGGAGATCCGCCAATCGCAGCGTATAGCTGGCGGCGGGGGCGGGATCTTTGCCCGATTCCAGCACCCGTCCGGCTTCAACCGCCAGCTTGATCGAGTCGGTCGAGAAATCGCTCACTTTGACTCGGTTGAGCGTCTCGGCGAGAAGGGTATCGACAGCCGCCGGTTCCAACTGGGGAATCGTGTTGATCTTCAACTGGTCGATCTTCTCGGCCGCAAGTTTGGCGACACCGGGCCGCTTATCGGAAGCCAGCCGGGCCGCGATCGCGATCGAAGACTGTGCCGAACCTGGGGCTTCGAGTCGCAGCAGGAGCAACTGCGCGTTGAGCAGCATCGCCGCCGCCTGCTCATGCTGCTTTTCGGTGGCCGTGGTATCAGCCAGCACCTTTTCGGTGGCTTCGGTGATCTTGTTGTTCGCCTTCAACCGGAGCGCGCTGAATTCTTCAAACGAGGAAACCTTCAGCTTGGAAAACGCTGCCGGTGATCCGAGTCGACGGGCCACCGCCAACAGTTCCCGCGCCCCCCCTTCAGGCAGTTCGAAAATGTCTTCGGGCAGCTTCAGATCCATATCTTCCGGCAGCAGGCCCAGAGCGGCCGCAGCGCGGGCTTTGGCGATCTTCGCCTTCGCTTCGTCATCAACAGCCGGTTTGGCGGCTGCGTCGGACTTCGCCTCGCCCGCCGGCTGAATATTGGCCGCTTCGACTTTCGCGGATTTGTCATCCGCCAGCAGGGAACCACCCGTCAGCGAGCCGCTGACCGACAACAACGCCGCAGCGGCGACAGAGGCCCACCGCGTCCTGGCCTGACTCGAACAACCCAACAATCCCCACGCACAATTCCGCATGACCGGCATCCTTTGTCTGATTTTAAAGACCGATTCTACAAACATCTCGCCGTCACGAGGCTTTAGCGGCAGGGAGATCTTCAGGCATCACCCCTCTGCATGAAATTCGGGTGATGAGATTTTTCTAACAATCCCAAGGGCGAAATGCACGAAGTAAATTTCCGGCAGGTTTGCGGTGAAATTCACTGGGGGCATTTGTTTGGGCCACTTGAGAAGTCAACCCGGCTCGTGAATCCAGGTCTCGCGGAGAACATTGTTCCCGTACTGGAATTCAAAGTTTTGAGGAGGTGGCCATCGTGGAGAGGCCCGGATGCGACCGTTAACACACCAACAAAAAATCCCGGCAGCCTATCAACTGCCGGGATTCCGGAATCATACATCGGGTCATGCGGGCAAGGCGGCTTGCCGCGAGAGAAGCGGCCTCCACCCCCTATTGTTCCACGGGCTTCGTCCCGGCTGGCTTATCCGCAGCCTTTTCCCCTTTTTCGGGGGCAGGGCCGAGGAGCTTGGCCAATTCGACTTCGAGGTTTTCTCCCCGCGCTTCCATCGAGACCACCTTCCCCTGGGCATCGACCAGAATGCATGTCGGGATGCCGCTGATGCCATAATAAGCGGCCTGCGGGCTGGACCAACCGCCCGGCGCTTCCTCGGTTCCTTCGTGGAAAAGGGTCATCCAGGGGACTTCCCGTTCCTTGAGGAACTCCATCAGATCGTCCTTGCTGTCGTCGAGGCTGACTCCCACCACTTCAAAACCCTTTTCGTGATACGCCGCGTACGCCTTCTTGAGGTTCGGCATCTCGGCGATGCAGGGGCCGCACCATGTCGCCCAGAAGTCGACCAGAACGACCTTCCCCTTGAGGCTCGCCAGATCGAACGGTTTGCCGTCGATGGTGGTTCCCTTGAGTACCATCACGTTGCCGGGAAGGTTCAGCCGGCGGGCCATGCCGCGCACCTGCTCCGAGGCCTGTTTCAGTTCCTTCGTATCCCCCTTGTCGAGCAGATCGGCCAGATCGCCCAGGAAGTCCACCGCCGGGCCGGTCTCTGGCATCCCTTCCATCGCCATTGCCAGCTGCAATCCCAGGCCAATGCTTTCCTCGGAGAACTTGGAGGATTCGATCTTCTTGAGGATTTCCTGCGACAGCGCGGCCCGCTCCTGCGCGGTCATCGTCGGTGCGGAAAGGATCCGCAGGGCCAACAGCCGGTCGATCGCCAGTTCGGAGATCTCTTTGCGAGGGTCGCCCTTCAGTTTCGTGGCGGCCGCTAGCGCTTCTTCCGTAGCCCCCTTCACCTGGGCACTGGCCAACAGCGTGAGGGCGTCCAGATGCATCTTGGCCGCTTCCACAGCCGTCTCCAACTCGACCTTGGGCATGGCGACGATCTGCCCCGTCCCCTCGATGATGGTCTTCTGCACGCGGATGGCATGGGCGATCGCCTGTTCGCGACTCTTCAACCGGGGCCGCTTCTCCTGCAGTTCTTCGAGGAACTCCAGAATGTCATCCGCCGAACCCTTGGGGATCGCATAGAGCGCGTCGGTGACTTCCTCCTGCTTGAGAGGGTTTTCCTGCGGCTTGGCGGCGGCTGCCGGGGCCGCTTCCTGGGCGAAGAGACCCGTGGGAGCCATCGCCCCCAGCACCAGCGTCCCGGTGAGCAGCAGACCGCCGCACATCGAATGGGTCGACGGGGAACCCGTCACACGGGCGGAGGGAGCAAGCAGGGGCAAACGGGACAGGAATCGCGGCATGAGAGATCTTCCAGAGCGGGTCGTTCGTGGGGCGTAAAGTCCGGCCGCAAAGCCAGTCCTCGCCAATGGCGATTGTCATCTCCCTTGATCAAAATTGCACATCAAATTCGTGCTGATCCCCAGTTTCCCACCGTGATTCCCGACTGTGAGGCCCATTCGGAAGATCGAGTCAGAGCCGGACTTCAATGAATTCCCAGCCGCCCGCATCTCCCTCAGGACTCGGCGAATCCGTTGTCACCGCCGATTTTTGGTGAAAACAGATCAGCATCCGCTTGTGTCATCCTAGGCGACGCAGGCAATATGTGACGAAAAAACGACTCGCGTCTTAGCTGGTCACTCAGCACGGAGTGTCCCATCTGCTTGAGAGTGATGCGCGATCGTCCAACCCCAAGATTCCACTGCTTCGCCGAAGGCCGATTCATGTCCTTACCCGCTTCGCCACGATCGACACATGGCCACGTCTGGTCTCGAATCGGTTGGGGCCTCCTCTTCCTGACGGCGAGCACTCCGCTCGTCGCCGACGATACACCGGTATCCGCCGTCAACCCGATGAACGCCCAAATCGTGGAGACCACGCCTGCCACGGAAAGGCCCATGCCACCGGCCCCCAACTCACCGGTGATGATGGACGATCCAGCCCCGGCTCCCGCACCCGCGAAAAACGAACCTCCCGCCGCTTCTCAGCCAGCCCCTATGGAAACACCGGCCGAAAAGCCCATGGCCACCGAAAAGGCGAAGCCAGCTGACAAACCCCGAACGGTGGAACAACCAAAGTCCCCCGCCAAACCCAAATCGGAGAGCAAGCCGAAACCCGAAAACAAGCCCAAGCCTGTCGAGAAGCCGGCCCTCTCGCCGACCGGTGTGGATCTCAGAAAAGGGGCCACCAAGGTCGAAGACGCCGGGCACGACTACACCCTCCAGGGCGAATACATGACCTGGGACTGGTCGCCCGCCAAGGGCTGGCAACTTCTGGGCATCCAGGTCGTCGCCCGCGGTGACGGAGACTTCGAAGCCCTCGCCTACCCCGGCGGCCTCCCCGGCAACGGTGTCGGCCCCCGCGCCACCATGCCCAATCACACTCCCATCCTCGAACCGACCTCCGAACTCTTGCCACCCACCTGGCAAGGCACGGGCATCGCCGGTCCTGCCGGCCTCGTCATCGACTTCTGCCAGCATCCCGAGGGCCGCCAATTCATCACTCGCGATGGCCACTCCGGCCAGTGGCTCCGCCGGGACGGCACCCTCGTGGCCCACGCCGCCAAGTGGCATCGCCGCAGCCAGCGGGAAGGGGCACTTCCCCCCGCCGGTGCCATCTCATTGTTCGACGGCACCGACAGCGGCCAGCTCAAGAACTTGAAGCTCACCCCCGATGGCCTCATGGAGATCGGTTCCGAAACCAAGGGCCAATGGCAGAATTTCCATCTCCACGCCGAGTTCAAGACCCCCTTCATGCCCTTCGCCACGAGCCAGGCGCGGGCCAACAGCGGCTTCTATCTCCAGAAGCGGTATGAAGTCCAGGTGCTCGATTCGTTCGGCCTGATCCCCCAGTTCAACGATGCCGCCGCCATCTACCGCTTCAAGATGCCGGATCTCAACATGTCGTTCCCACCGCTCGTCTGGCAGACCTACGACATCCAGTTCCAGGCCCCACTTTTCGACAAGGACGGCAAGAAGATCCAGAACGGCCGCCTCACCGTCTGGCACAACGGCGTCGTGGTGCAGAACCATGTTTCGCTGGAAAACAAGACCGGCGGAGGGAGCAAGGAAGGCCCCGAGGCACTCCCCATCCTCTTCCAGAACCACGGCAACCCCGTCCACTTCCGCAACATCTGGCTCCAGGAACTCGCCCCGCAAACGCTGGAAGTACCGTCCCTCAATCCAGCACCAACCCCCATCACCCTCACACCCTGCGCACCTCAGTGCTGCGAGCCCGTTCGTCACCACCGCCGAACCGTTCGACTTCGCTGCCGATAGATGGACGCCAGCTGGCACGGGTAGCTCATATGCGAGCGAACTGCGGGTCGTAG
>PNLE01000116.1 GCA_013822855.1 Planctomyces sp. | reverse complement strand
GCCGCCTTGAGAGCGAGAGCCGGGAAGAACTCGGCCGGGTCGATGACTTCGCCATAGACCTGCACGATCCCGTCGCTGCGGACGTTCAGCACGATCGGTTCGGTTCCCTTCTTCCATTCGACAGGCCGGGCCGAGCCAAGAACCGGAAGCTTGAGACTCAAGTCCAGGGCCGCCCCTTTGAAGTTGATCACCAGCATGAAAAAGGTGATGAGCTGGAAGACCAGATCCAAGAGCGGAGTCAGGTTCGGCTCCAGATTCATCTCCGAACCGTTGGAATGGCGATGAATGGGCATGGGAGGCTTTGGGAGAGGTGATGGGGGTTGTCAGTTGTTGGTTGAGTATTCGGTGTTGGGCGTTTAGTGCTTGGAATTTGAAATTGAACTTCTTGCAGCTTTGTCGCTTCTCGGCTTTTGTACTTCTCCGCTCCTCCCCTCTGGCTTCGAACCTTCTTCCCTTCCCTCCTTCTCCCCTCATCCGCTTCTCCTCCTTCCCCCACTAGGAACTGCTCTTCGCCGCCAGATAGACCCGCTTCACGATGTCGTCGGCGGTGTTCTGGACGGCGACCGTCAGATTGGCCACCCGGTTGCGGAAGAAGGCGAAGAAGTAGATGGCGGGGACGGAGAGGGCCACCCCTTCGAATGTGAGGATGAGTGCCTCGGAGATCCCGCCCGCGACCTGGCTGGCCTTCATCTGCTGATCGGACAAGGCGATCACGTAGAAGCTGGAGATCATCCCCTTGAGTGTCCCCAGCAGCCCGATCATCGGCCCCAGCGAACCGATCACCGCCAGCATGCTGATCTTGGTTTCCAGATTGACCGCCAGCGTGTCGGCACCCCGATCCACCGCTTCCCGCGCTTCGGCGATGCCGATCGACAATCCCGAGAACGCGGTCGCCAGCACGCGCCCGATCTGCGAGTCCTCGGCTTTGGCCGCGATCAACAGAGCCGAGAATTCGCGATTGGCGATCAATTGATTGCATTTGGCGATGAACGCCGGCGGAATCATCACGGGCTCCCGCAGTTCCAGAAAGCACTGCGTCACTTTGGCCACGAAATAGAGCGAGATGACCAGGAGCACCAACCCGATCTCGCCGGAAGTCTCGATCAGCCACCAAAAAGGGGAGCGACCCGGTGCCGGTGCGGCTGTCGCATTGTCAGCCGGCCCTGCGGCGGCGACATCGCCAGCTGCCGGCGCGGCCTCCTGCGCCCCGGCGAAGTTCCCCCCAGTCATCAGACACAGCATCAAGAGCAGGCCACACGCCGCCAATGGCCTGAGCGACTGTGAAAAACTGGAACGCATCTCGTCACGCCTTTTCTGGATCCATCACAGCGGGCACTTCATGTTGAAGCCGTGTCCCTCGGGATAGCCGCCGGTGTCTGAAGATCCCTCCCCAGCCGCGTCCCGGTCGGCGTCCCGTAATGACTATGAATCCAAAGGGATTTCCGCACAACCCGAGTTCCCGCCAGACGCCTGTTTCGTTCGCTCTCCCAGGTGGCCAGCGCTGCCAGAGGCTACGCATCACGAGGGGAGTCGAGTATGCTTCGCGAGCAGCGGTGGTGGGTCTACTGATCAAGCTATGGATCGCACGCCGGACCTTCTGCAACTTGAATCGTGAACGAGCGACATGCCACCAGAATTGCCGGAAGTTTCTCCTCCCGAAGCGTCCCTTCCGCCGACCTCGACTTCGCCGGGGGCCTCCCTCCCTGCGACCACTCCCCAGCCTCCGGCACTGCCACATCCCACAAAACGGAACTGGACCTGGTTCTGGTGGCAGATGGCGTTCAAGGCGGTCTTCTATCCATGGTTCGGCTACAAGGCCACAGGCAGCGAACAGTTCAAAGATTGCGCCGGCGCGCTGATCCTCAGCAATCACCAGAGCATGCTCGATCCCCTGCTGCTGCCCCTGCAGTTCACCCGTCCGGTCACCTATCTGGCCCGCAGCACGCTCTTCCAGAAGAAGTTCCTGGGAGCCTTCCTTCGCAAGGTTTACGTCGTCCCCATCGACCGCGATTCCGCCCGCGCCGGCAGCTTGCGGGAAATGCAGCGCCGCCTGGATCACGGCTTTGTCGTCGGTATCTTCCCTGAGGGAACCCGTTCGACCGATGGCAAAATGGGCCCACTCAAACCCGGCTTTCTGGCGATCTTGAGGCGGGCGAAGGTCCCCGTCTTTCCCGCCGGAATCGCCGGGGCTAACCTCGCGCTCCCCCGCGGCAAAATCATGCTCAGGCCCTGCCGCGTGCGGGTGGTTATCGGCAAACCGATCATGCCGGAAGAGATCGAAGCCTTCGGCCGTAAGCAGGATGACGAACTGATTGAGTTGGTTCGCAGCCGGATCGCCGCCTGTGCGGATGCCGCCGAAGCGTGGCGGTTGGGCGGCCCCGCTCCGACAGGGCCGATCAAAAAAAACAGCCCGATTCGAGAATTGCTCCGTAGCCGAAAGACTTGACCAACGAGATGAATTGGAATGTGGAATTCTTCTGGCCGTTGGTGGTGGGCTTGGCTTGGGGGGCCGCAAGCTGGTCGCGGCGGCCCATGCTCCACTGGCTGGGAAGTTTTGTCGCCAGTGCGGCGCTCGTCGCCATCTTGCTGAAAATGGTGCCTCGCGGGCAGAACTCCTTGCAGATGCAGGATCTGCTGTGGTGCCTCACCGTGGCACTTGCGGGAGGCTGGGCCACGCTGCGATGTGCCTCTCCCCGCGCCCGCCAGCTGAGTTTCGGCCTCCTGCTCGGCGCGGTGCTGGCGGCGACGGGTGCAGCCTTTCTCCAAGTGTCATGGATAGCCTCCGGAATGGTGCTGCTGGCGGGTGGGATCTGTCTGGCGGTCGTGATCCGCCATACCCCTCGATTGGTTTCCCTTCCCGAATCGATCCAGCGGAAATGGGAAGCGGAAGCCGCGACAGGCCGGCAGATGGCACCCCAGCCACTCGTCCGGTTCCGCATGACGATCAGCGCGCTTTTCGCCGCAGTCGTCTGGTTGACGGCCTGCTCGCTGCTGGGGGATGGACTTTCGGGAGGAAGCCCTCGTCCGCTGCCCGTCGAACTCGGTTCACTGGATGACGAATGGCCGGCGTTCGTCTTTCTGGGGTGCGTGCTGTTGACCGTCGGCTGGAAGGTGCTGGCGGTCTCCGGCACTTCACCAGACACCATCGAGGCCAAGCCGACAGTCGGATGAATCCCATCGCCAGTGAATCAGGAATTGGAGGAAGACGAGCATGTTCATGGGTGGTGCGGGGGTGCTGATGATCGTGCTGGGCCTGTGCCGCAGTCTGGCGGGCCGCAGCGGCGAACGTCGCAGCAGTCTGGCGGTCGCTCTCTTCGGACTTACCATCCTGCTGGCCCATCAGTTCGACACTGAATCCGCCCGCTTACCACTGCTGACACTCGGGTTGCTGCCCTTTACCTGGCTGGTGCTGCTGCTGGGGGCCATCGAACGGCCGCTGGCACGGCTTTCAGCCATCAGCGGAGAAGCAGCCGGCGATGCCGAAGACCTTCCACTTGAGATCGACGACACTGTCGACTGGCGGGAGGAACAGACCCTGGTCGCCGACGAACTGCCCGCACAGCGGCAGGCTGAGGCGTGTTTGGCCGACCGTGCCGCCTTCGGCGAGCAGTGAGTTCGTGGGCGAGCCCGTTTGTCGAGTGTCGCCACTCTTCGTGGGCGCAGTGCAACTTCGATCTGGCCTCGTGATTTCTTGCCGAAGGCTTTCTAGACTCGTCTTCAACGTCCCCCTAATGCCGCATGAATTGACCGCTTTCACGACGGACGACATCCGACTGTGACACACCTTCCGTGGATGATCCTCGCCAGCTTGGTGGGCCTGCCGCTCGTCGGGTTGGCCGCACTGTTGTGGCTCCCCAGGGGCGATGGAGTTTCGGCGTCGATACGAAGGATCGTCCCCGGTTTCATCTGGGGGCTGACTGCGGTTGCCGCTCTTTCGCTGGGTGTGCTGCTGTGGGTGAGCCCGTCCTCCGTGGGGGATCCCATTCCCGGGCGAACTCCCGTGATCCAGCTGCAGGGTCTGCAATTTCCCCAGCTGAATCTCGCAGACCCCGGCTCTTCCGGTGAGTCAACTCCCGCACTCGGCTGGAAGTTCGATTTGATCGGGGAAGCGGGGCCGCTGGTCGCGCTCGGCCTGATGCTGTGCCTGGGGAGCCTGACTCTGCTCAGCATCCCCACCAACAATCGCCGCCGACAAGATTCTGCTCCCGGTCTGCCGGACATTGTTTGTGAGAACTCCGTCTCACAAACCGATTGGCGAAGCTTGGGTGCGATGGTAATCCTGGGTGGCCTTGTTCTGACGGGGATCGCGAGCGAGATCCTCGTCATCGCACTGGGGGCCCATCTCGTCACCTTGGGAGTCGCCCTCTGGAATCTCCCCGATGGCGACGATTCAAACCCCATTCAGGAACGCTTCATCAGCCTGCAACGATGGCTGCTCCACCAGCTCCCCGGCGATCTCCTGCTGCTGGCCACGGGGGTGATGCTCTGGTCGGGACTGGGCTTCACGACCTTCCCGCAAATCACCTCCCTCGCGGAACCCAACACCTTTCAACAAGGCTTCTTGGAGATCGCGGCGATCGTCTGGTTCCTGGGCTGTCTGCCGAAGCTGTCCCTCTTTCCCACCTTGCTGGCCGCCACGGCCTGGGAGCGGCAACCCCCACTTCGAAAGGCCTTTTCGCTGGCCTTTGGCGGCTCGGCTGTGGGCTTGTGGCTGCTAGCCCGTCACTGGCCCCTGGTGACACATGCCGGAGTCGGGCCCGCTGCTGCAGCGGTGCAACTTGCCCTGCAGGTCGCCGCCATCTCGGCCGTCGCCTGCGGTTGGATGTTTCTCGCGGAGCAAACCACCGCCAGATCATCCGGCCAAGATTCATCCGGCCCGGCGTCTTCACTGCCAGATTCTTCTCGCCCAGTCTCAGTTCAACCGGCGATATCGCTCTTCTTTGTCACCCTTATCAGTCTTTCGGCCTGGCTCTTCTTCGCAGGGCTCTCCAACTCTCCCGACAATTCCCCATCGATCGGGGAGCCACTCACGTTCGGAGTGGCCCCCTGGCTGCTGGGCATCGCCCTGCTGGTCACATCCGGTGGACAAAGCCGTTGGAGCAGCGGGGTCGCCCTGCTCGGTCTGGCACTGCTGCCGATCACCATTGATCCGCAATCTCTCACCTGGATGCACGGGGCTGTACTGCTGGCAATCTTCCTGCTGGCGGCAGGCCTGCCCCATCTCAGCAGAATTCAGGAATGGGAAGGCGGGGCCGAAAGTGGCGCGAACTGGTTGGTGCTCATTCCGGCGATGCTTCTATTTTTCGTCTTCAGCCTACCGGGATCTCTGTTGAGGAACTGGTGGTTGGAGGGAAGCCTGCCGCTCGACCTTCGACTGCTGATCGTGCCGATCGTCGTGATGCTGGGAGGGATGTCGTCGCTGGTGGTGGGTCTAGTGCCGACCTTGGGAATCCTGCTGGGGCGTCTGCTGCGGCCGTTGATCGAAATGGGACGCGAGCATTTCCACTTGGGAGCGCTGCTCTTCTGGGGGATCAATCTTCCGGTCCGCGGGCTGGCCCAACTGGTGCGATTCGCCGACTGGTATCTCATTGATGGCTCCTGGCAACGGTTGGGAACGGTTGCCGTTCAGAGCGGCTTGTGGCTGCAGGGATTGCAGACAGGGCAGATCACGCTCTACGCTCTCGTCCTCGTGCTGATGGCGTGTCTCTGGACCATGCTGCTCGTCGCCCGCTGAGTGGCGGATGGGGTGTGAATGTCGCGAAGGGATGCGTGAGTGAAAAGGATGTGCGGTGACTGACGGCCGGATGTGGATGATTCCTGCGGTCGTGCTGCTGCCACTGGCGGGAGCGGGTCTATCGCTGATCATCACCTTCTCGCGGCGCCCGCTCGTCATCGTTCGCCGGATCATGACGTTCTGGCCCTGGCTCAGCGTGCTGCTGCTCTTGGCGGGGCGACTTATCCCCCAGGTCGCAGCATCCCTACCCCAGACCGGCTCGCCTGTGTTGGAAACAGCGGGGGAACCGTCGACGAAGGCAGTCTCCTCGTGGTTCTCAATTGCAGAGTCCATGCTGGAAGAGACGTTCGCATTTCAGGAAGCGACCTGGATCTCGCTGCTGGTCCTCGCGCTGGTCGTGGCGATCGCCGCGCCGGGAGTCGTCGTGGGCGGCGGGAGAGCGGCAGGTTCCGCGCGGGACGACCGACGAATGACGTACCTCATGCTGATCCAGTTTCTCTGGATGACGAGTTGGCTGGCCGCCGATTGGCGTGTGAGTTTGGGCTGCTTCGATCTGGGTTGGATGCTGGGGGCCGTGGGTCTGCTGCTGGATGCGCCGGCCCCATCTTCCGTCGGCCTGGGCGCAACAGATTCCCCAAGTGGTGCGGGCGTGACGAACGATCGCTCGTCAAGTGCCGTCACGGGATGGGTGGCGTGGCAGGGGCTTGCCAGCTTGTCGCTTCTGGTGGCGATGTGGCTGCTTTCCGCCGTCTCGATGTCGCTGAAATCGGATCTCGTTCCCGTTGCGCCGGCGGCAACCTTTGATCTGGGAGAACTTGTCGCGGATGCATCGCGATGGCCCGCTCAAAACGAGATCGCCCTCCGCGTCTGGCGCACCACCTCCGGCGGGATCCTCCTGGGTCTGTTGATCGCCATCTGGATCCGGGGAGCCGTGTTTCCATTGCATGGCTGGTGGGCCTCGTTGGTGGCCACGCAATCCCTCCCACTCGCACTGGTGTTGAACACAGGATCGGCACTCAGCAGTCTGCAACTCGCGCAACGCTTCCTGGGAACTCTTTTTCAAAGCGAATGGCGCGAACACGCACCATGGCTGGAATGGCTTGCGGGTGGGGGATCCTTGTGGCTGGCCAGCCTCGCCCTCTCGCGAACCGATCTGCGGAAGCTGCTCGGCTTCGCGACGCTCACCCTGTTGCAACTCTCGATGCTGGCGCAACTCACTGTGGTGCCGACAGGGGTGCCGACGAGTGTCGTCGCGGCTCAACAACTGCTGACGGGAGCGCTCCTCGCTGGAGGGGTTCTGCTGATGCTTGTCGCCGCTTTGGAAGCCCAATCCCCGGCTCGGGAAATCGATGGCTGGGGCGGCCTGTCGCAGCAAATCCCCCGTTGGTCGCGCGCCTTCGGATTGAACGGCTGGCTGCTGGCCGGTGGCTTGCCGGGAGCTGTCGGCGCGGGCCTGTGGCTCCTGCTGACGACCCGGCTCCTCGAGTCGTCATGGTGGGTGCTGGCGATCCTCGCGGGTTGGATGATGTTGATCTCAACCCACCTGAACCTTGCGCTGCGGCTCTTGTTCGGCAGGCCGCGATCTCCCCGCCTGCCAGTCTTCGGATATTCGCCGGCTTCCCACGCACTCTCTGGCGAGATGCAGTTCATCCCCTCTTCTCTCGGCCATCAGCTTGCACATCATCTCTTGGATGATCCACCCGCTGTGAGGGATCTTTCGCGCGGCGCCGGCCTGGCTCTGATGATCGTCACTCTGATCAATCTCTGTCTGGTCTGGTGCCGCTGATGAGATGATTCTCTTTTGTCCGCCTCCTGATGAGAACTAGTCGCAGGGAATGATGATTCTAGATTTCCATGAGATAACCGCCGGAAGGCCATCGACGCGATGATTGCGGGAAACACGAATCTGCTCGGTGTGGTGTGGGTGCTGTTCGCCCTGATGGGGATCTTTCGTCTCCTCGGTTCCCGCACAAACTGGGTGGCGGCGGTTGGTTGGCTCGCGGGCCTGGCCGTGTTTCCCACACATTGGCCCGGCTTGTGGATGCACCCCGCCCTTCGAAACTCCTTCACGGGAACCTTGTCCTGCACCGTGCTGGGCGTCACCGGCGTGGTCCTGGTCATGATGCTCATCGCCGAGTGGCACGAAAGCCTCACCTCCACCTTCTCACCCTCTGCCTCACCATCGGCGCCAGACGGTCGTTCTCCCACCCCAACAGAGTCTTCTCCGCCGGATGCCAAGGCTTGCTGGCTGCTCCTTGCGGCGGGCCTGTGGGCCGTCATGGCGGCCACCCCCGACTTCACCGGTTCCCTGGTGGCTTGGGAAGTCCTGCTTCTCACCCAACTCCGGCATATCGATCCCCCCTCCGGCGGCGATCCCGCTCAAAATGAGCGCGTGGGTCGGCAGATCCGCTGGAATCTTCTTTCATGGCAGATCATCTCCTCCCTCTTTCTCTGGAGTGGCTGGGCGATTCTGCTCAACGAAGGCGGCCCCGCCTCCTGGGCAGCAGCCGGAACGCCATCCAATCACTGGTCGCGGGAAGGCTGGGTGCTGATGATCCTCGGCTGGGCGGGCCGGACCTGCGCCATTCCCGGCCATTTTGTCTGGATCGACACGGCAGCGCTCGCCATCCCGGGAACGAATGAGAGTGCCGCTTCCGCCAGCCGGGCCGCCGTCGCCCGCTGGGGCGACACAGGGAATCAACTGCTGCGTTGGCTCGCCGCCGTATTGATGGCCCGGCAGCTCGTCGAGTGGACGCTTCCGCGCGGTGCCTCTCTCACACCCGGCGATTCCACGCCCATGATTGTCTGGTCGCTTTTGGGAGGTTGGACGGCTCTCTGGGGAGCCCTCATGCTGCTCCGCCAGGAGGACTGGCGGCGGTGGGTGGCGACTCTGTTCATGACCGCCGCCGGTGGCTGGATCTGGAGTTTGAGCCTCTTCTACCTTTCACCGTCCATGGCTCATGGAAGTCTTTGGGGGGCGCTCGCCGCTCAGGCAGCCCTCTTCTGCCTAGCCCATCTCTTGATCGAGTGGGGAACCAGCCTCGCCCGGAGGACAGGTCGCCCGCTCACCTACTTCGAGGAGTGGGGCGGCCTCATCCACGAAAGTCGGGGTGGTGTCTATGCCGTCGCCTTGGGGTTGATCGTGCTTTCGGGATTGGGACGTCCGCTCGGTTGGCTGCTCCCTTCCGAGGGTTTGCTCCACGCCGGGAGAGTGCTGGTGGCGGACGATGACCGCATCGATCTCCCCTCCCTCCCCCTGATTCCCGGCACCCTGCTGATCCTGCTGGCGTCGCTGCTGTCGCTGCTGGCGGTTTACCGCTGGCTCGGCACTGTGCTGCGGGGCGTCGCGATCGGTGCCAAACCCGTGCCGCTGAGCTGGTGCCAGCTTCTGATTTTGGCCATTGCCTGCGGCCTCGGCGTTTGGATTTGCATTCAATAGAGCCGCGAAAAGAAAAAAGGAGCATTCGCATCTCCCTTGGCCTCAGCGGTATATCCATGCGTACACATTTCGCCGCGACAAGGCTTGAGGCAGTCTGCCCCACTCCCTATGATTCGCCTTTCACTCGGAAATTTCGCGGGAATCACCTCCTCCCGCGAAGCTGAGTCCGACAGATGGAAAACAACACACTGAGTGCGAAACACAGCGAGATCACGCCCGGAAATAGAATGTTCCGCGATTGAAACCGCCTCGCACGTGCGAATGTCCCGCATCTTCCACGATCACCGTACCGCTGAGACACCATGCGTTTCCTGCTGATTGATCGCATCACCAGTCTCGTCCCCAACGAGTCGATCACCGCGGTCAAGAATGTGAGCATCGCCGAGGAATACCTCGCGGATCATTTTCCAGGCTTCCCCGTGTTGCCGGGTGTCTTCATGCTCGAAGCCCTGACGCAAACCGGTGCCTGGCTGATGCGGGCCAGCAACGATTTCGCCTACAGCACGATTCTCCTCAAAGAGACCCGTGCCCTGAAATACAATGCTTTCGTCGCCCCGGGTGATCAACTTCAGCTTTCGATGACGGTGAAGAAGAAGTCGGAGAACATCTGGGAATTCATGGGTTCGGGCAAACTGGCCAGCACCGGTGAATCGGCGGTCAGTGCCCGCGTTGTGCTAACCCAATTCAACGTGGCGGATCGCGATCCCGCCGCCCGACCCGGCGACGAGGCCCGCAAGGCCTGGCTCCGGCAGCTTTATCCGACCTTGTGGTCACCGGCCCCGGCCACTCAGGAAATGGCTTCGTAACACCCGCTCCCACTGCGATTTGCGGGTTTTCAACCGCAAAAATGATATCTTTGAACATAGCGATCAATCCGGCCGAAGGGCTTTGACCCGTCGAACTGGATCAGAAGGAATGGAATATGGATCTGACAGGACGCATCGCACTGGTGACGGGTGGCAGCCGTGGTATTGGCAAGGCGATTGTGACGCGACTCGCCAAGGCGGGTGCCAAGGTGGCTTTCGTGTATCAGTCGAGCGAGGCGCCGGCCCAGGCGATCGTCGCCGAGCTGGCCGCCGCTGGTCATGAAAGCTGGGCGCTGAAGTGCGACGTCGCCGACAAGGTCGCGTGCGATGCCGTTGTCGATCAAGTGATCGAGAAGTGGGGCAAGCTCGACATTCTGGTCAACAACGCCGGCATCATCCGCGACGGCCTTCTGGCCACCATGACTGCCGAGCAATGGAAGGCCGTGATCGACACCAACCTCACGAGCGTCTTCAACTTCTGCCAAGCCGTCTCCCGCCCCATGATGTCCGCCCGTTATGGCCGGATTGTGAACATGTCGAGCGTCTCTTCCGATTTCTCGAATCCCGGCCAGGCCAACTATGCCGCCAGCAAGGCGGGTATTGAAGGCTTCAGCCGCTGTATGGCCGTCGAGTTGGCCAAGCGGAATGTGACGGTCAATTGCGTCTCCCCCGGCTTCATTGAGACGGATATGACTGTCGCGGTGGTGAATGCGGCGGGCGAGACGATCAAGAAAGCGATTCCCTGCAAGAGGTTGGGGCAGCCGGACGATATTGCCTATGCGGTCCACTTCCTGGTTTCCCACGAAGCCAGCTACATCACCGGCCAGAATCTTAAGGTCGACGGGGGTTTGACGTTGGGCGGGATGGGTTAAGCCGGGATGGGTTAGATCGTGAATGCGGCCTGTTCAGTACAGATTCTCGCGGCGAATTGATTAAGTATTGGGTTGACACTGGAGTTTCAAGCGGCGTTCGCGTGGGTTCGATCTGGCAGAAGTGTGTCCGACATGCCAAGATCAGCGAACGACTGTGAGATCGGACAAGACCTGCGGTGGCCCGGGATGTTGTGATTCCCGGGAAGCCGTACGAGGAGTGGTTGGATGCCTTCACGCGACGAGATTTTTGAAAAGGTTCGGGACACGCTGTGCGACGCACTGGGTGTGGATGAAGACGAAGTGAAGGAGTCGTCGACGTTGTTCGGCGATCTCGGAGCCGAGTCGATCGACATTCTCGATATCCTTTTCCGCCTGGAAAAGGGCTTCGGGATCAAGATTCCCCGCTCGGAACTGCTGCCGGAGAACGTCACCGCGGCCGACCCGAACTTCGTGGCGAACGGCGTCCTGACACCCGCCGGCGTGGCGGAACTGAAGGCCAAGATGCCCCATGCGGACATCGACTCCTTCGCCAAGGATCCCCGGGTTGAAAAGCTGCCCGATCTGCTCACGGTGAAGATGGTCGTCAACTTCCTTGAAAGCAAACTGGCCTAGTCTTCCTGGCTGCTTGATCGCCGGCTCGTCGCGAGGTTTGCTCCGGACGACCGCCTGCGAGAGGCTTTGGAGATTGTGGCGACGAATCGCAACACCTTCCGCATGCATGGCTGGGGAGCTTCTCGCATGCGGAAGGGGTTCTGCATTGTCGTAGCTCTCCCCGTCCGTATCTCGAGATTGTCATGCGCTGGATGTGGGTGGATCGTTTCGTGGAGTTCGAGAGCGGCAAGCGGGCCGTCTCGATCAAGAATGTCAGTCTGGCCGAAGAGCACCTGCACGACCACTTCCCCGGTTTTCCGGTGATGCCCCATTCGCTGATCTTGGAAGGCCTCGCCCAGACGGGCGGCATCCTGCTCGGCGAAACGCATCAGTTCTCGCAGGTGGTGATCCTCGCCAAAGTCCCGCGGATGACGTTCCATAGTTACGTCACGCCGGGGGAAACGCTCACCTACCGGGTCACGCTGGAGGACGTCAATGCCGACGGCGGCATGGTCTCGGCGTCCGCCAAGGTGGGGGAACGACTCGTCGCCGACGGCGAGATTCTCTTCGCCCACGTGAATCCGGATCAACCGGGCGCTGTGCGGGTGGACCAGAAAAGCTTCGTCTTCGAACTGCTCCGCGGAGTGCTCGACGTCGGTAAGGCGGGCGATCCCTCCCTCCCGACGGTGTAAAACTTCCGGAGCGAAAACGACCAGCCGCTCTCTCGCCAAAATGGTGATCAGCCGCAGATTTCAGTGAGTGCAGCCAGCCCGCAAGAATTCCTCTGGATCAACCACCACGACCCTCGAATAATCCTTCCATGTTGTTCGATGGATGATGATACCCGAAGACGGAAACCACCCGGTTGCCGTCCATTAACTCCAATGAGTCAGCACGAATTCCATTTCCCGCCAAATTTCTGATGTGACCACAAGGTTGGGTTCAAGTACCGGGAAACCGGACGCATCGAAAGTGTCGCGGGTTGTTTCGAGAATTGAGTCCGCGAGTCGGCTCCCGCCGAGCCGCTTTTCCAATGAGGATTTCCAGCATGCGACGACGAGTGGTCATCACGGGTATCGGCGCCATCACTCCCATTGGCAATTCCATCGAATCGATGTGGCAGGCCCAGCAGGAAAGCCGCTGCGGCATCGGCACCATCACGCACTTCGATGCCAGCCGGTTCCCCACGACGTTCGCCGGCGAGGTGAAGAACTACCAATTGAGCGATTACATCGCCGACACCAAGCCCTTCGAGTTCAGCGGACGGAACATCCATTTCGCGCTGGGTGCGGCGAAGCAGGCCTTCGATGACTCCGGCATCGGCGACAGCGGCCTCGATCCGGGTCGCCTGGGCGTCTATCTCGGCGCGGGGGAGGGCCAGCAGGACTTCCTCATGATCATGAGCATCATCGCCCAGGCCCAGAACGAGACCTCCGGCGAGGTCGATCTCGAAGTCTTCACCCGTGAAGGCCTGGCCCGCATGCATCCCCAGAAGGAGATGGAGCAGGAACCCAACATGACGGCCGGCCATCTCGCTGCCGTCTTCAACGCCCAGGGGCCGAACCTCAACTGCCTCACCGCCTGCGCCGCATCCAGCCAGGCGATCGGCGAAGCGACCGAGATCATCCGCCGAGGCGACGCCGACGCCATGATCTCCGGCGGTGCCCACAGCATGATCCACCCCTTCGGCGTCACCGGCTTCAACCTGCTGACCGCCCTCTCCACCCGCAACAGCAGCCCGCAAACCGCCTCCCGCCCGTTCGACAAGGATCGCGACGGCTTCGTGCTGGGAGAAGGGGCCGGCATCCTGATTCTCGAAGAGCTGGAACACGCGAAGAAGCGCGGGGCCAAGATCTACGGTGAAGTCGTGGGCTACGGCTCCACCGCCGACGCCTACCGCATCACCGACATCCATCCCGAAGGCCGCGGTGCCATCGCCTGCATGAAGATGGCTCTCAAGGATGCCAAGCTCAACACCGACGATATCGACTACATCAACGCCCACGGCACCAGCACCGAAGTCAACGACAAGGTCGAGACGCTGGCCATCAAGCAGACGTTCGGTGAGCAGGCCTACAAGATCCCCGTCTCCAGCATCAAGAGCATGATGGGCCACCTGATCGCGGCCGCCGGGAGCGTGGAGGCGATCACCTGCCTCCTCTCGATTCGCGACGGGGCGGTTCCACCGACCATCAACTACACGACACCCGATCCTGATTGCGATCTGGATTACATTCCGAACGAAGCCCGCCAGCGGAAAGTCCGCCGCACACTCTCCAACAGCTTCGGTTTCGGCGGCCAGAACGTCTCGCTCATCTTCTCGGAATACAAGGCTTAGAATCGAAAGTTCCAGCAGTCTCCTTACGATCTTTTCCCAAGGAGGGGTTCATATTCAACCGGATTGCGGCAAGTTCCTTCCTCATCAAGGTGAGCAGCGATGTTTTCTTTCCCGTGTGATCTGACAATCAGCCGCTTCCGGTTTCTGGCATTCAGCGGCATGTCATTCATCCTGTTGGGCACGGGCCTGGCCTGTGATTCCTCACCTGCGGGAAAAGAAGCATCGAGTCCTGTGGCTCCTGCATTGGATCCTGAAGAACTTCCCACCGTCACCCCCGATGACGAGCGCGCTCCGGACAAGTTCGAAGTCCTCTTCACCACCACGATGGGTGATGTCGTCATCCAAGTGAATCGCGATTGGGCTCCCCGGGGGGCCGACCGCTTTTACACCCTCGTGAAGACCGGCTTCTACGACAACACCAAGTTCTTCCGAGTCGTGCCGAGTTTCGTGGCGCAGTTCGGCATCGCCGCCGACCCCAAGGTGCATGCCAAGTGGAATGGCGCGCCCCTTCGCGACGACCCCGTCAAGCAGACCAACGGACGCGGCACGCTCACCTTCGCCACCTCCGGTCCCAACACCCGCACCACCCAGCTCTTCATCAACTACGCCGACAACAGCCGCCTGGACGGCATGGGCTTCAGTCCCTTCGGCATCGTGACCCAGGGGATGGATCTCGTTGATAAGATCAACCGCGAGTACGGCGAAGCTCCCCAGCAGCCTCTCATCGAACGGCAGGGCGACGCCTACCTCTCCAAAGAGTTCCCCAAGCTGGACGGAATCATCACCGCCAAGATCATCTCACCCGCCCCTGCTGCTTCTCCTGCTCCTGAGGTACCCGCCACAGGGGTGGAACCGGCCACTTCGACACCTCCCGCTGGCGGCGAATCCCCAGCCGTGCCTCCTGCGACTAGCGAATCCATTCCCGCGCCGGAAGCCAAAGTTCCGGAATCGCCCTCGCAGCCAAATCCATAACCTCATTCTCCAAATGAGTTTATGGCGGAGCGGGGCACCGTCGAAGACTTTCCGCGCATTTAATGACGTGAACTAACGCTCACGCATGGCTCACGCCTCGTCGGGACGGTATACTGCGCTAGTTCGTTCATTGGAACGCCGACTGTTCGCCCTATATCAGATTGCGGCTGCGCGCATGAAACTGAAGTGTCTCCCCGAAGACTTCCAGGTTGAAGAACTGAGCGAATTCGAGATTGAGGGGGGCACCTATGCCGTCTACAAGCTCACCAAAACATCGCTTGGAACTCCCGAAGCCATCGAAGCCATTCTCCGTCGCTGGAAGATCAAGCGGGAGCAGATCAGCTATGGCGGCCTCAAGGATCGCCATGCCGTCACCCAGCAGTTCGTGACGATCAGCCGGGGCCCCAAGCGGGATCTCAACCAGCAGAATTTCACGCTCGTCTACCAGGGCCAGACGAAGCAGCACTTCGGCCCAACCGACATCTCGGGCAACCGCTTTCATATCGTCATTCGCGATCTGAACCGCAATCTGGCCCAGAAGTACGTCGGTCTCCGCGAGTCGCTCCTCGTCGACCGCCTTCCCAACTACTTCGATGACCAGCGCTTCGGCTCGCTGGGCGCGTCTCGCGAGTTCATCGCGCAGCCGTGGTGTGCCGGGAACTACGAACGGGCCCTCTGGCTCGCTCTCGCGGAACCCAATCCCCACGACCGTCCCGACGATCGGGAAGAGAAGCGGATCTTGCGCGATTGCTGGGGCCACTGGGAAGACTGCAAGGCGAAGCTTTCGCAGTCCTCACGCCGCAGCATCGTGACGTACCTGTGCGATCATCCCACCAACTTCAAGAACGCCTTCGCGCTGATTCGCGTCGATCTGCGCGGGCTCTTCCTGTCGGCCTACCAGAGCTTCCTCTGGAACCACATCCTCGCCGAGTTCATCCGCAGCAAGGTCTGGCATGAGCGCGTCTACGATGTCAGCCTGGCGGCCCAACGGGTCGCCTTCTGCACCTCGCTGACGATGGAGGAGCAGGATTCGCTCTCGCAGATGAAGCTGCCGCTCCCGTCGGCCCGCATCGATCTTGAAGGTTCGCCGCTGGCGGCGCATTACGAGAAGGTGCTGGGGGAGATGGGCGTCGAACTGCGCGAGCTGCGGGTCAAGTATCCGCGCGACAGCTTCTTCT
>PNLE01000115.1 GCA_013822855.1 Planctomyces sp. | reverse complement strand
AGGCTCAGCACAGTGCTCATCGAAAGCTGCCATTCTTCGTTGTTGACGTTCGCCTTGAAGACGAAATCGTAGCGCTTGTCGAACAGCTTGGCTTCCAGGCCCATGGCTTTCAGCAGCGTGCCGAGGCTTTCGTCGGTCAGTTGACCACGAGCGGCGGCCTCTTGGGCCTGCGCCACCGACATCGCGCCGGGAACGGCGGCTGCCAAGGCAGCCGCACTCAACATTGATCGACGCGTCAAACCACTGCTCATGCTCGACACTCCTTTGTCATGCAAGACTATTCTCGGCGTTTCCACCAGCACCGGAGAGGCAGGCCAAATTCCTGCACGTTCCAGACCAGTGAAGTCCTTTTCCGTTGCCAGCCGCCACCAGGTTGCATCCTCGACACCCGCTTTTCGTGAATCACTTCCCGAAGAGCGACTTGAGGCAAATCTGCGACCATGTCTCGAAATCATCGATTTCAGCGATCAATTGTGACGGCGGGGCAAACCCTGTCTCCAAGATCGACTCTTCCCGTGGGCGAACTTTTGCCGCTTCTAGCTCAAAAACGTGAACAATCCCCAAATGAACGCGGCCCACGTCACTCGAATCATCGTTGATCAGACCGACACACTTTTCCTTAAACGCCGACTCCAGAAAGACTTCCTCTTCAATTTCCCGCTCCATCGCCGGTGTGTAACGTCGCTCGGCACCCACCGGATCCGTTGATGAAATATGGCCTCCAATGCCGATGGAACGCTTCTTGTGCAATCGCCCCTCTCCCCCCTTGCTGCCACGGCGGTAGTAGAAGACCTGCCCCTCGTGCAGAAAAATACAGTAGGGAATCAGTTGCTTGAGCGTCGGATCGGTCTCGACCGTGCTGCGAGGCTCATATCTTGTATGGGCCGGGTTCAGCAGTTCCGTGAGATACCTCTCCGTCTCGCCGCAAAACCCCTCGAAATGCCCCAATCCGTGAAAAATCGGCGTCGGGACGACCAGCACGTGCTCTTCCAAAATCATCTCCATTGAATTGAGTTATCGTAAACCGTCGACTTTGGCAGAGTCTGCCTATCTCGAAACGCATCGCTTTATCGTGTTCGTTGCAGCAATCGATCGACGGCCTGGCCGACATCCGGCTCTCTCATCAGCGATTCCCCGACGAGAACGGCCCGGGCTCCCGCCGACTTCAATCGATCGACATCCGCCCGCGTGCGAATCCCACTCTCGCCGACCAGCAACACCCCTTCCGGAATGCGACTCGCCAGCCGGACAGTCTGTTCCAGGTCGGTGACCATCGTCTTCAGATCGCGGTTGTTGACTCCGACCAGCTTCGGCCCGAGTTCCAGAACCCGTTCCAGGTGCTCTTCGTCGTGCAATTCGATCAATGTATCCAGTCCCAGTTCCGTGGCCTTCTGGAACAACTCCTCCAAAAGCGGTTGAGGCAGGCACTCCGCGATCAGGAGGATCGCATCCGCCCCCGCGACCTTCGCTTCAAGGATCTGATAAGGATCGACCACGAACTCTTTCCGCAAAAGCGGCACATCGACTGCAGCGCGGATCCGCCTCAGGTAGTCCAGCGATCCTTGGAAGTACTTCTCATCTGTCAGCACACTCAGGCAGGTTGCCCCATGCCGGACATAGGTTTTGGCCAACTCCACCGGCTCGAAATCGGCCCGGATCAGGCCAGCCGAAGGACTTGCCTTCTTCACTTCGGCAATCAACGCGATATCGCTCGCGCGGGCGATCGCTTCGATGAATCCGCGCGGGGGAGGCACATCTTTGAGGCGTGCGGCAAGTTCAATAAGGGGAAGCTCGGACTTCGCTCGGGCCACTTCCTCGCGCTTGTGCTCGACGATGTGATCGAGGACATTCTTGGTTTCGGTCGTCGTCAAAATCCCCTCCAGAAATGATCCAGACCACAAATATACGCCAAATATACGCCGCAACCGCGACGCGTGGTATCTCGCGATGGAATCCAAATTGTGAGCAGTACGACCGCTTTCTGGATTCTCTCATCCATGATGGTGGCCCTCTTGGGCTGCGGCATGGCCAGTACCATCTGGGGTGTGGCAGCCCTCTACGACAGCGAAATGCCCCCTCCCGTGCCCAGGCGCCATGTTGATCGCGTTGTCCATTGGCCCCGCATCGCCACTCTTCTCGCCGTCTCCTGGGTCGTTCTTTCCTTTTCCTTACCACTGATTCTGCACGTTTTTCGAGTCCCCCTCTCCCCGCCGGGTCCGTTCCGGGTCGAACAAGTCGTCTTCCTCAATATTCAGAATGGATTTTTGGCCGTCCTGCTCCTCGTGGCGATTGGCTACCGACACTACAAGGAGCTGGGAATCATCCCCACCGAACCGGGAAGAGACCTGATGGCCGCAATCTGGGCCGCCCCCCTGATGATCGTCGGAGCGGCACTCATCCGCCTCTCGATGACACCCATTATCAAACCGGAGGATAGCCACCCGATCCTCAAGATGATTTCCCTGAACTCTCCGTGGGAAGTCCTCTTGCTGCTCTTCTTCACCTCCGCCGTCATGGCCCCCCTTTTCGAGGAACTCCTCTTTCGAGTCGTGCTTCAGGGGTGGTTGACCCGGCAACTCGGCTCTCGTATCGCCATACCCACCATCGCGATCATCTTCGCATTGATCCACGGCTGGCCGGATGCCGTCCCCCTGCTGATCGTCGCGCTCACACTGGGATTCATCTACGACCGCCGGCGAAGCTGGCTCTCCGTGGCTGCGCTGCACGCCTTCTTCAACGGCACGATGTTCTTCATGCAGCTACTGAGTGTCGCGGCGGCGGATGCCCTTTCCAAACCAAACGCCGCTCCCGTTCCCGTTCAATCACCCGCTCCGGTCGCACCGCAATTGGGCCAGCCCTTGGCGCCCGCTGCCGCGCCCGACATTCCCACACAAGCACCTGAACCCGCCACCGAGTCATCTCCCTCCCAAAGTTGAGTTGCACTGTCGGCCTCAGGTCGTCACCTTGACCCCAAGTCAGGGCCTTCGTTTCCACCCTTCGTGTTCACGACCATATTCCGTACATTCCGCCCCAAAGTTATTCACTGGCGGATCGAGGTCTTCATGTCCGCAGCCAGCACTTCCTTCCCGCCGGTCGAAGAGCAACTCCGCATCATCCTCCGCGGTGTCGAGAAGGTCGTCCCTCAAGAGGAACTCGCCAAAAAGCTGGCCAAGAGCCGGGAGACCGGCACGCCGCTGCGTGTGAAGTACGGCATCGACCCCACGGGGATCGATGTGCATCTGGGCCACACGGTGCCCCTCCGCAAGCTGCGGCAGTTCCAGGAACTGGGCCATCAGGCAGTGCTGATCATCGGCAACTTCACCGCGATGGTGGGCGACCCCAGCGGCCGCGATCAGGCCCGCGCCAAACGTCTCTCGGCCGAGGATGTCGAAGCCAACGCCCGCGATTACCTCCACCAGGTGGGCAAGGTGATCGACCTGTCCAAGACCGAGATCCACCGCAACGGCGAGTGGTTCTCGAAGATGAACTTCGCCGACATCCTCACGCTGTGCAGCAAGGTGACGGTCGCCCAGCTTTTGACCCGCGACGACTTCGCCAAACGCTATGCCAACCAGTCGCCGATCTTCCTGCATGAATGCCTTTATCCCATCATGCAGGCGTGGGATTCGGTCGAGATCAAATCCGATATCGAACTCGGCGGCACCGAGCAGCTCTACAGTTTCATGCTCGCCCGCGATCTCCAGCGCGACCAGGGGCTGGAGCAGCAGATCGGCGTCATGTCGCCCATCCTCGTGGGGCTCGATGGCAAACTTCGGATGGGCAAGAGCCTGGGGAACTACATCGGCATCGCCGAGTCGCCGCTGGACATGATGAAGAAGTTCATGCAGATCCCCGACGATGTCATGAAGATGTATTTCGAGTTGCTGACCGATATTCCCCTGGAGGAAGTCTCGGCACTCCTCACCGGCCACCCCAAGCTGGCCAAACAGCGCCTCGCCAGCGAAGTGATCTCCCAGTACCACGTCCCTTCGGCCGGTGCCGAGGCGATCCAGCAATGGGAGGCGCAAGTCAGCGCGGGTGCCTTGCCGACCGAGATCGAATCGGTCGTGCTCGACTCTGCCCTGATCACCAATGGAACCGTGCAGGCGGCTCACCTGCTCAAGAACACCGGCCTTTGCGCGACCACCTCCGACGCCCGGCGCCTGATTGCCCAAGGCGGCGCCTACTTCGGCGAAGACCTCCAGACCATCACGGCTCACGACCAGCCCATTCCTGTTTCGCACGGCCTATTGCTGAAGGCGGGCAAGAAGCGTTACGTCCGCATTTCGCTTCCCTCGTAGCCTTTCGCAATTGACTACTCACTACTGACAACTGAGAACCATCCCCTTCCCCCACCCGCGAACCCCCACCATGCCCTCCATCGGCTTCGGAATCATCGGTTGCGGCATGATCGCCCACTTCCACGCGAAGGCGATCAAGTCCATCCGTGGCGCTTCACTCAACGCCTGTTACAACTCTTCACCACAAAAGGCGATCGACTTCGCCGCCGAGCATGGGGGCGTGGCCTGCGCGACGATCGACGAACTCCTCGCCCGGCCCGATATCGATGTGGTCTGCGTCTGCACGCCCAGCGGGGCGCATGTCGAACCGGCTGTGGCTGCCGCCAAGGCCAAGAAGCACGTCGTTGTCGAGAAGCCGCTGGAGATCACGCTCAAGCGGTGCGATGCGATTATCGACGCCTGCCGGGAAAACGGCGTTCAACTCTGTGCGATCTTCCCCTCGCGTTTCAGTCCCGCGAATATCGCGCTCAAGCAGGCCATCGAGGAAGGCCGCTTCGGTCGGCTCACTCTCGGCGATACCTACGTAAAATGGTGGCGGAGCCAGGAGTATTATGACAGCGGGGCGTGGCGCGGCACCTGGGCGCTCGACGGCGGTGGAGCCTACATGAACCAGGCGATCCATAATGTCGACCTGCTCTATTGGCTCATGGGGGATGTCGCCACGATCAGCGGCATGACGTCGACCCTGGCGCACGACCGCATCGAAGTCGAGGATGTCGGCGTCGCCACGCTGCAGTTCAAGAACGGGGCGTTGGGGGTCATCGAAGCCAGCACCAGCGCGTGGCCCGGTCTTCTCAAGCGGACCGAGATTCACGGCACCACCGGTTCGGCAATCATCGAGCAGGATCAGATCACTCTCTGGAACTTCGCCAAACCCAAAGCGAAGGATGCCGCCCTTTTGGAAAAGCTCGGCAAGAACTCGGCCCTCTCGGGGGGGGCCAGCGACCCCAAGGCGATCAGCTTTCAGAACCACGCCGAACAGATCAAAGATTTTCTAATCGCGATCAAAACCGGCCGGCCACCCAAGGTGACCGGTGCCGAAGGCCGCAAGTCGGTCGAGATGATCCTCGCCATCTACCAATCCTCATGGAGTGGCAAGCAGGTCAAACTCCCTCTGGCCAAAGACCCCAAACGACCGAAGATGTAAGGCAGAAGAGTCGTAAAGCAGGCTCCCTCCTGCGGATTTTGCGAGAAAACCATCTTCAACCAGACATCGCGACTTGCTCCGTCAGGGAGCCGCCCCATCCCACCCCACAGAGAATCTCATGCGAGACATGAACGAACTGCGCCAGCGACACGCCAGCGGCGCGGCCATCGAGTTCCTCTACTTCTGGGGCCACACCCCTCCCCAGAATGATGGCGTTGACAACTCCTGCCTGAGCCAGTGGTTCCCGGCCCCCTTCACGATCGACGGCATCGCCTACCCGACGGCGGAGCACTGGATGATGGCCTCCAAGGCCATGCTGTTCGGTGATTTCGCCGCACTCGCGGAAATCCGCGCCGCAGAAACCCCACAGGATGCCAAGGCTTGGGGACGAAAAGTTTGCGACTTCGACGAGGCACGCTGGGTCGAGCACCGCGTTCGCCTGGTTACCGAAGGAAACTGGGCCAAGTTCATCCAGAACCACCATCTCCGCCAATACCTGCTCGGCACCAGCGCGAAAGTCCTCGTCAAAGCCAGTCCCAACGACTCCATCTGGGGCATCGGCCTCTCGGCGGACGATGCCCGGAAGACCAGCCCGGATCAATGGCCCGGCCTCAATCTCCTCGGCTTCGCCCTCATGGAAGTCCGCGAGCGCATTGAGGAATTGACGTTCTGAACCGCCAGCATCAGGTGACGGATTTCTTCGTCGCCTTGGTGGCCGCCTTCTTCTTGGTCGTCGCCTTCTTGGGAGCAGCCTGGGCGGCGGGAGCCACAGCCTTTTTCGTGGCGGCTTTCTTCGTCGCCTTCTTGCCACCACGACGACTCGTACCGCCCCCCTTCGCCGCCCGCTCATCCAAGAGCTGTACGGCTTCTTCAAGTGAGACGGAATCGAGTTCGCGATCCTTGGGGATCGTCGCATTGATCTTGCCGTGCTTCACATAGGGACCGTACTTCCCCTCGAACACCTGAACCGGCTCGCCATCGACGGGATGCGCCCCCAATTCCTTGAGGGGAACCACGGCCACACGCACCTTGGCCTGCGAAAGAAGTTCCAGCGCCCGCTCCATCGTCATCTGCAGGATGTCGTCGGTCTTGTCGAGAGACTTGTAGGTCTTCTCATGCTGCACGTAGGGGCCATACATGCCGATCCCCGCCTTGACCACTTTCCCCGTTTCGGGATGAGGGCCCAAGGTCTTCGGCAACTGAAGGTAATCGAGGGCGTCCGCCAATTGCACGGTCGCCACATCACGTGTCTTCGGGATCGACACCCGGCGGGGCTTGACCCCGTCCTTCATCTCTCCCAGCTGCAGATAAGGCCCGAACGGCCCGATCAGCAGGTAAATCGGCAATCCGCTGTCGGGATCGATCCCCAACGATTGCGGCCCCTGGCTCTTCTGAGTGATCAACTTCTCCGCCAACTCGTTGGAAAGATCCGCCGGGGCAATATCGTCCGGAATGGTCGCCGTCACCGGCTGCCCATCACGCTCCCCTTCAAAGAACGCACCGAATTTGCCGAGCCGCACCTTGGCTGTCACACCGTCGATATCCAGTGTGCAGGCCTCGCGCGGATCGATCCCCGCCTCGTTCTGCTTGACCTGTTCATCCAAGCCCGCTTCACCCGAATAGAACAGTTTGAGGTACGGCAACCGCTCGGCCTGACCGCTGGCGATATCGTCCAGATCCTGCTCCATCCGCGCGGTGAACTGCAGATCGACCAGCCGCGAAAAGTTCTTTTCGAGCAGCTTGGTCACCGCCATCGCCGTGAAGGTGGGAACCAGTTGGTTCCCCTGCTTGCGGACATACCCGCGGTCCTGCACCGTGCCGATGATTGAGGCGTACGTACTCGGGCGGCCGATCCCCTCTTCTTCGAGTGTCTTCACCAGCGTTGCTTCCGTGAAGCGCGCGGGTGGCTTGGTTTCGTGGGCCACCGCCGAAACTTCCTTGCAGCCGAGCTTTTGATCCTTTTCCAACGGTGGCAGGGCAGTTTCACTGTCCTCCAGCGCACCCTCAGGATCGTCACTCCCTTCGACATAGGCCCGGAAGAAACCCGCGAACTCGACATGTCGACCCGTAGCCCGGAATTCCGCCTCGAGCGCACTCAAGGTCACGGTCTGGAATCGCAGTTGGGCTTCGGCCATCTGGGTGGCGACGGTTCGCTTCCAGATCATCGCATAGAGCGCCCCTTCCCGACCGTTGAGGCCCAGCTCTTCGGAGGTCTTCATTTCGGTGCCAGCGGGCCGGATCGCTTCGTGGGCCTCCTGGGCCGACTTGGCTTTCGTGGTGAACTGCCGCACTTCGGAATGGAGATAATCCTTACCGTACCGGTTGGTGACGCACTCGCGGGAGGCGGAGATCGCCTCCTGCGACAGGCTCACACTGTCGGTACGCATGTAGGTGATGTAGCCGTTTTCGTACAGCCGCTGGGCGACCTGCATCGTCTCGCGGGCCGTCAGGCTCAGCTTGCGGTTGGCTTCCTGCTGCAGCGTACTGGTAGTGAACGGTGGATAGGGCTTGCGCGTCTGCAGCCGGGTTTCGACATTGCTAACCACCCAATCCTTGGTGTTGGCCAGCTTTTGCTGGAGCGTCTTGGACTGCTCCTCGCCCAAGAGCAGCACATCGGCGTCAGCCTTCAGCTTGCCGGTCGTTTCGTCGAAATCGCGGCCTTGCGCGACCCGTTTGCCGCCGACGGCATGGAGGTTCGCCTCGAAACTGGCGGCATCGGCCGTCGTCAGCGCGGCCTTCAAATCCCAATACGTTCCTTTGCGGAAGGCGAGGCGTTCCAGTTCGCGCCGCACCAGCACCCGCACCGCGACCGACTGCACGCGGCCAGCCGACAACCGGGGCGCGACCTTCTTCCACAACAGCGGACTCAGACGGTAGCCATACAGCCGGTCGACAACTCGCCGCGTTTCCTGGGCCTCCACCAGGTTTTGATCGAGTTCCCGTGTGTTTTCGATTGCCTTCTTGATGGCGTCCTTCGTGATTTCGGAGAACACCATCCGCTTGACGGGCACTTTGGGCTCAAGCAGTTGCATCAAGTGCCAGCCGATGCTCTCCCCTTCGCGGTCTTCGTCGGTTGCCAGAATGAGTTCGGCACAGGTCTTGAGCGCGTCTTTGAGTTCCTTGACGGTCTTCTTCTTCTCCTTTGGAACGACATAGAGCGGCTCGAACCGCTGGTCAATGTTCACCCCCAGCGTGGCCCAGCTTTCCTTTTTGAGCTCGGCGGGAACTTCGGCGGCACCGGAAGGGAGATCCCGCACATGGCCCATGCTGGCCATCACGATGTAATCCTTCCCCAGATACTCGCCGATTTTGCGGGCCTTGGCAGGGGATTCGACGATCACGAGGGCTTTGTGTTGCTTCGCTGCCACGGAGAATACCCGATGTAATAAAGGGAGCCGACGTGCAGTGAACTCCGTTGTCCGGAATCAATTGCGGAAATTTCGTCGGCTCGACTGGAAACCCCGCACAGCTCCGGTCGTGGAACTTGTGCGGGTTATGCGGAAAGCTAGAATGCGTGCCGCTCATCCCTATGTTAAGGTGTGCACGGATTTCGGCAGTCCAGCCAAGGCATAAGGAATTGTTCCGGCAACTGTCAAGCGCTGACCCCCAAGGTTGACGTAATGACCCTCGGACGTTGGAGTGGCGGAGCAGTGAACACCATGACTACCAATTGAATTTCCAGCCATCGTGTCTGCCAACGAGGGAACATCCGCGTATTCGCTCGCAACACAGCTTTGAGAACAACCGGCTGGCTGACAAATATCAGCTCGGCCACGCAAGAAAATTTCGCCGCAGACCCCATCGCACAGACTGACATCACGCAGAGGAAGCAGGCATGGCAGGATCGCCGTTTGATGTGTTTCGCCGAAACCAGAAGACACTCATGGTCGCAGTCACCTGCATGGCCATGTTTTCCTTCATTTTCTTCGATCAGTCGACCATGGGCAGCGGGCAGCTCCCCATGACCCTGAGCGTGGCACTGATCGCCCTCATCTGCGGCGGTGGGATGTGGTTTGTCGGTGCCCAGCGAGGCAAAGGGACGGAGTACGGCTTGGGTGGCGCTGCCGTGGGCGCCATCTGCGCGTTCATCGGCCTGACTTCCGTCAGCGGCGACGAACCACTCGTGACGTCGTCTCTTGGCCAATACACCGAGAACGACATGCTGGCGATGCGGAGAAACCGTCAGATCGCCGAGGAGTTCGTGCAATCCGTGGTGGATCCCGCCGTGCGGCAACGTGAGGCGGCCGAATTCCAGAACGGCTACTTCGGCTCGTTGGCACCAGGCGATCTGGTTTTCAAGGAGATCTTCCTGGCGGAAGCCAAACGACTGGGGATCGTGGTCGACGATGCCGCAGTCGATCGCTTCATTCGCCGCATCTCCGATGAAAAACTCAGTGTCGACGATTTCCGCAAGCTGATTCGACGTTTGAACATCGACGAAAGCCGCCTTTTCAGCGTTCTGCGGGATGAACTGACGGCCAATCTCGCTTCGCGCATGCTCCGTCCGCCCGTCGCAAGACAAGGCGCGGCCACCATGCTCACCCCTTCCCCCGCCCAGTATTGGAATGACTTCGAGAAGCTCAACGTCAACGAAGAACTTCGTGTCGCCGCCCTTCCGGTCGTCGCCTTCGTGGGCGGTCTGCCTGAACCGACCGAAGCCGAGCTGACGACGTTCTTTCGCAAGTTTCGCGACAAGCCACCTCAACCGGATGGCACTCCGGGCTTCCTGCAGGCTCCCCGCGTGGCCCTCGGATCACTCGCCGCCGATTTCGAAACCTTCGAGAAAGAAGTTGTCCGTCCCACGGAAGACGAGCTTCGTCTTTATTACGAGCAGAACAAGCCCCGTTTCCGCGCCCGCAATCTGCCTGATGACCTGATCAATGACGTCGCTCCCGGCAAGACGGAAGAACCCGCCAGCGCCCTCACGCCGTCCAACACTCCGACAGCACCCGAGATTCCGGCCAAAACGGAAACCCCTGCCACTGAGACACCTGCCGACACAGCCCAGAAAGCTGACACTGTGCCCGGCAGCGATGCCCCCAAGGCGGAGACCCCAGTGTCGGAACCTTCTAAGCCGGAAGCTCCGACCACACCACCAGTAACGACGCCAGAGTCCGAAAACACGGTTGAAAATAGCAGTGAGGCTCTCTCCGCCGTCGCCGAATCCCGCTTAGAAGGCAGTACTTGCGACGCCCAGGAAACTCCCGCCACCTCAGCCTCTGCAACAGCTCCACCCGTCACTCCGCAGGCCACGGAAACGGCTCCGGTTGCACCCGCGAACAACACTCCAACAACAGTCGATGCGCCAGTTAAGGCTGACCCACAAGCTGGCGACAAACCCGCCACTGAGGCACCTGAAACGGTCACACCATCCGCAGAAAAGCCGGTGGATCAATCCCCACTGATGATCGATCCCACGCTCCCCTCGGGCACAGTCCTGCCCGGTGCGGGCGATGCTGGCATCGAGAAGGATGCGATCCAGCCATTTGAAGATGTTCGCAACCAGATCGAGGAACTGATCCTCAAGGAACGTGCCTTCGCGGCCATGCGAAACGCCATCGGCAAGTCGGTCTCGGAAATTGAGACTGCCCTGCGTCTCTATCCCACGCCCGACGAAAAGGGAAAAGTGGACGAAGCGAAACGCACCAGTGCCATTGCCGAGATCACTGCCGAGGTCAAGGAAATCGCCGATCGCCACAAGCTGAAGTATGAGGAAACCGCCCTCCTGTCCGAACTGGACCTGCGTGCCAAAACCGCCGGGCATATCGGCGTAGCATTAGAAACTTCATTGGATCGAAATAATGCCCAGCAGCCGGTTCCCGTTCACCGGGCGGCGTTCTTGATCGATCCTTTCCGCGCACGCTTGGCCGAAGACCGTCTCGTCAACCGCGACTTCATCTACTGGGTGATCGACAGCAAACCCGCTCGCCCCCCCGAACTCACGGAAGGGGCGGTCAAGGATCTGGTCATTGAAGCCTGGAAGCGCGAGAAAGCCCGCGAACTCGCACAGCAGAGGGCTTCGGAACTTGTCAAGGCGGCCAAAGAGGGCAACAAGTCGCTGGCTGATCTGATCAAGGATCAAACGATCACCGGCAAGCCCGATTCCCCCGCGCTCACTCTCCGCGATACGAACGCCTTCTCATGGATGACGGTCGAATCGAGCAATCCCCAAATGGATCTCTTCAAAATTTTCATCCCACCGGCACTATCGAACGTTACCGGTGTGACAGGGGCTGGCAACGAGTTCATGAAGACGGTCTTCGAAGACCTTGCCGTCGGCCAGGTGGGAGCCGCTCCCAACCAGGATCGCTCCATCATCTACCTGGTGGAAGTCACGAAGCGGGCGGGGTTGCCGGATACGACTTTGAGGTCGCTGGATGAACTCCACGCCGAATACTTGAAGACCGCATTTATCCCCGAAAATCTCGTGATCAATAGTCCGACGACGTATCAGTACTTGGCAGAGCCCCAGAGTATGGCTCTCCAACAGCGCTGGTTTGACGAATACCGCGAAAAGTACAACATCAAATTCACCGATGGAGAAGTGGAATTCATCGAGGAGTAGTTCTTACGGATGCTACACGATGGTGCCCGCCTGCCTGGTTTCTACCCGACGGGTTACCGATCGGATCCGACGATCTCGTGGAACCGTTGGTGCAATTCTCCAGCGGAATTCCGATTGAGAGGGTCTATTCAATTGGTACACGGGCTGGTGCACCCCTCAGAATCCGTAGGCCCAACGCCGGATTCTGAAGGTTGACTCCGATCACATCGCTTTGAGATAGGTCTCTCCCCAGAGTCTCGACTAAGGAATCCCATAGATGGTGACATTCGCGGAAAGCAAAGCGGGTTCGGCCGCAGCGCCGGCCGCCGGTCAGGCGGCTTCATCACCAATGATCGAAGCCCGGGGGCTGAGCAAGTTTTACGGCCCATTCGCCGCCGTCAGCAATGTCTCCTTCTCCGTCCCCGCCGGTCAGGTCTGTGCCTTCCTCGGCCCCAACGGCGCCGGCAAGTCGACGACCATGAAGATGCTCACCGGCTATCTCGCTCCCACCGAGGGCTCGGCCTATCTAGCCGGACACCCGATGGAGACTGATCGCCTCGCAGCCGCCTCACTCCTCGGCTATCTCCCCGAAAACGGGCCGCTCTACCTGGAAATGACTCCCGAGTCGATGCTCCACTTCGCCGGTCAAATCCGCGGCATGGCACCCGCCCTGCTCAAGAGCCGCCTGGAGTATGTGGCCAATCGCTGCGCGCTCACTTCGGTCTGGCGCAAGCCGATCGCCAAACTCTCCAAGGGTTATCGGCAACGGGTCGGCATGGCCCAGGCCCTGCTGCACGATCCCCAGGTGCTGATCCTCGACGAACCGACCAGCGGCCTCGATCCCAACCAAACCCACGACGTTCGGGAACTGATCCTGAGCCTCGCCAAATCCAAGACGATCCTGCTCTCCACACACATCCTCACGGAAGTGACCGCCGTCTGCTCGCATGTCGTGCTGATCAACGAAGGCCGGGTCGTCTTTGATGGCACCACCTCGGAAATGCTGGCCTCCGGTGACATGGAAGCCCGCTTCCGGCAACTGACGGTCGGTGGGAAGTAGCTCCGCAGCCGCCACGATGATGCCGGTGACAGCTAGCCGACTGATTATTTAATGATTGCATCGCGGTGATTGAACTGCCGCCTGAAATATCGTTGAGGTAACTGGCAACTATGATTCGTGCTCATGTCGTCCTCTCCGTCTTCCAACGCAACTTCTGGAGTTATTTCTCCGGCGCGATTGGCTATCTGTTCATCATCGTCTTCGTGACGGCCGGCGCCTGGTTCGCCTTCCGCGAGGAATTCTTCACCTACAATCAGGCCAATCTGGCCCAGCTCAATCTCTATTTCCCGCAGCTGTTGCTCTTTGTCGTCCCCGCCATCACCATGAGTGTCTGGTCGGAGGAGCGGAAACTCGGCACCGACGAACTGCTCTTCACGCTGCCAGTCTCGGATATCGAAGTTTTGCTGGGCAAGTACTTGGCCGTAATCGGTGTCTACTCGGTCACCCTCCTCTTTTCGCTCACCCACTGCCTCGTCCTGTTCATGATCGGCAACCCCGATCTCTGGCAGTTGGCCGCCAACTATCTCGGTTTCTGGCTGGCGGGTTGCGCCTTGCTCAGCGCGGGCATGCTCGCCTCCTACATGACCAGCAGTGCGACAGTCGCGTTCATCATCGGACTCGTCCTCTGCCTTCCCGCCGTCTTTGCGATGAACCTCCCCATTCCCGCTCCCCTGTCGTCATTGTTCGGGAACGAAATTTCGCTGGAAACCTTCGGGATCCGCTATCACTTCCAGCCCTTCGGCAACGGGATCGTCCGCTTCTCGTCGCTGGTCTATTTCGCCTCGTTCATCGTGCTGATGCTTTACATCAACCGCGTCCTCATCGGCTATCGGCACTGGTCGGGTGGCAAGCATGGTTCGGCGATGGGCATCCAATACCTGATTCGCACCATCGCTTTGGCCGTGGTTCTCTTCTCGGTGAACATCATCCTGGCGAACGTCAACTTCGCCTTCGATCTCACCCAAGAGAAGCTCTACACCATCACTGAAACGACACGTAAAACCCTCTCCTCCATCAAGGCCGATCGCCCGGTCACCATCCAAGCTTTCATCAGCAAGCAGGTTCCTCGCGAATACGCCCCGGTTCGCACGTCGCTGATCGGATTGCTGGGGCAATACGCCCAGATCGGTCGGGGCAGGCTCTCCGTCCGCATTGTCGATGTCGAACCGTTCAGCGAAGCAGCCGATGAAGCCAAGGCTTTTGGGATCGAGGCCCGCAAGGTGCAATCCGAGCGCGGCGGCCGGATCCAGATGGACGACGTCTATCTTGGGGCCGTTATCAACAGTGGTGCTAACGAAGTGGTCATCCCCTTCTTCGACATCGCCCTCCCCATCGAATACGAGTTGACCCGTTCGATCCAGACCGTTTCCGAGGAGAAACGCCGCACGGTCGGCATCCTGGAAACGGAAGCCAAACTGACGGGCGGCTTCGACATGCAGAGCTTCCGCAGTTCACCCGAATGGCGAATCGTCACGGAACTCAAGAAGCAGTATAACGTCGAGGTGGTCTCCCCCGCTTCCCCGATCGACGACAAGAAGTACGACGTGCTGATCGCCGTCCTCCCTTCCTCGCTGACCACCCCGGAGATGGGCAATCTTGTCGATTACGTGCGCAAGGGCCGCCCCACACTGATCTTCGATGACCCCATCCCCGCCACTAATGTCGAACTCGCTCCCCGACAGCCGCGGCCCCGCGCGGGCGGAATGATGGGTGGCATGTCCCCCCCCGGCGAACCCAAGGCCGATGGTGGCAAGGCGACCTCATTGGTCAACCTGCTGGGGATCCAATGGAACTTCGACGAAGTCGTCTTCGACAACACCATCAAAGTGCTCCACCCCGAATTCTCCGATGTCGTACGGCCCGAGATTGTCGCCATCAGTTCGAAAAGCGGCGTCAAGAACGCCTTCTCCGAGGCCAGCCCCGTCACCAGCGGTTTGCAGGAAGTGCTCCTCTTCTTCTCGGGAACCGTCCGCAAGCGCGACAAGGCGACGGTGAAGATCACTCCTTTGCTCCAGACCGGCCCCGACTCGGGACTCATCCCGTGGGGTGATCTGGTGCGTCCCGGCTTCTTCGGGGGTGGACTCCAAATCGTCGAAGAACCGCCCCGCGTGAAGGACGAGTATTCCCATATTGTGGCCTGCCGGATCGAGGGGGACACGAAGGCTGGCGGCACCCCTGTGAACGTGATCTACGTCGCCGACACCGACCTCATCGCCGACTGGTTCTTCTCGGTCCGCGAGCGACGACTGCTGAATCTCGACCTCGACAACGTCACCTTCGTGCTGAACGCGGTCGATGTCCTAGCCGACGACAAGACGTTCATCGAACTCCGCAAGCGACGCGCGAAAGCCCGCACACTCACCGCCGTGGAACGTCAGACCGCCCCCTTCGTCAAGGAACGATCGGACGAACAGCAGAAGGCCAATGAGGAAGCCAAGGCGGCATTGGATCAGGCCAAGGAAAGACTCAAGGCGGAAGTCGAGAAGATCCGTAAGGACGACTCTCTCGACGATATCGCCAAGATCCAGGCCCTCTCGATCGCCCAGGAGAACGAGTCCCGACGCGTCCAGGTCACCGAAAGCAACATCGAGCAGGAGAAGCAGGTCAAGCTCGACAAAATCCAGCGCCAGACCGATCGGCAGATCCGCGTCGTCGAGCAAAGCTTCTTCCTGTCGGCCTTCCTGCTGGCTCCCATTCCACCGGCGATCCTTGGCCTTGTGATGCTGCTGCTCCGCTTGAGAAATGAACAGCAGGACATCAGCCCCACCCGCCGAGTCGGTTCCGGCAAGAATTAGTGCTTTGATCTTCCGGCCACGATTTCTGATTTCGCTCTGAACCTTCAGTCTTTTTTTCCAAACCCCCATCACCGACAGTCGCTCGTGCCCCACATTTCTTTGAATTGTTCTCCAAGCTTTGCGGGCAACGGTTGTCGGTTTAAATTGCAATAAGGTTTCTCCCATGCGTGAAACACAACGGACAATCATTTTCGTGGGCGTGGCCCTCGTTGCATTAGTCGCCGCTTTGATGGCGGGCCCCGCAACCCCCAAGCCGCCGAAGGAATACGACGTCGTCGGGAAGGAATTCTTCCCTGCCTTCGAGAACCCTGCGGACGCCAAATCGCTGGAGGTCGTCTCGTACGACAAGGACA
>PNLE01000114.1 GCA_013822855.1 Planctomyces sp. | reverse complement strand
GAGAGGAAGAGACTCATGAAGGGGCCTGGGGGAATTGGTGAGTGGATGGTTGGAAGTTGATGGTTGGGAAATGAATGCCGCGAAGGGGATTGTCTCAGGAACTTGGCAATGGGGCAAATCGGGTGGGTGAATTGGATCGCCGTCCTTTGATGGCGGAGTATAGGCCGCCTGCGGTCGCACCGCAGGGGATGGACGCGGGGCGGGGGAAAAGGTTCTGTTGTGGCTGATCGTCAACATCGGAGCGGGTTTCGCCCGCGCCACTGCCTTCCCCGTTTCTGGCAGGGGCTGGTTGGCTGCGATATGCTTCAGTGAGCGACTTCCCAAATCGCTGTGGATGGAACTGGTTTTTCCGACCTTGCCGACCGGCGGGGATTCTTGAGGAATGTTTGCATGTCGATGGCCACCGAGGAACTTCCTCCGGCTTCACGTCCCGCACGCCGGATCAGCCGGACGCTGCTCATTCTCGGGATCGTCGGCGGGATCGGCATCGTCGGTTGCGGTGGAATTTGCCTGATTTTCGGCATTGCGATCAATCGAAGCAAACTGGATACACCAGAAGGTATCCAGGCCGAACTGACCAAAGTGATCGAACTGACACCCCCGTCGGGTTTCGAGCCCGACGGCGCGGAGTCGATGGACAACGTGTTCTTCCTGATGCGAACCATCTTCTACCGGCAGAAGGATGGCCGGGGCTGGTTGCGGGTTTTCCAGTTCGAACCTCGGGCGATCGGCCCCGATATCGGCAAGAAGCCGACCCCCTTCGATGCGGCTCTCGACCAAGTTGATAGCAACTATCCCAAGCTCGAACCCCTCAACGCCCCCAATGAGCAGATCATCAAGCGGTTGATCGGCAACAAGGAGGTTCCCATTCGGATCCTCGAAGGGGAGGCCACGACTTCGAGAACCAGGTATGTGCAGATCACAGCCCGCTTTCCCGGAAAAAACGGCCAGATTGACTTGAAGTTCCAGGTTGAAGCCAATCTCTGGAATGACGAGAAGACGGCGGCCTTGATCGATCAGATCAAGTGAACGGCCAGCATCGCGATCGAAGCCGGTCAAGTCGCGAAATCAGCCGAAAGTGGAGCCGCCGGCTTTGACCAATGTTCACTCTCGCCTGAATTTCCCGGAACGTCCGGCGAAAAGGGGTGTTCATGGACGAGACGGCGCGCGAAACTGTCCGATGTGAAGGGGAGTGCCCGCGCCTCGACCGCTTTGCCGCCACAAGATCCACGTGCACAGACCCAAAGACTGTGTGTCTCGATTCGGGAGATGCTTCCATGATGACATCCCACGCTTCGCCCAGTCGTTACGTTCGTTGCGAGCCGCAAGGTCGTGGCCAGGCTCTGCTTGGACAGGCAGGCGTCGCCAGGCGTGCCGGATGGAAGTTCTGGGGTGGTGCGATCCTCGCCGCCATAACCATCCAGTTGACGTCCGGCGAGAGCGGCATCTGCCACGCCCAACAGCAGTCCGGTGGTGGTCGCTCCAGTGGCGGATCGGCGAGCACGGGAAGGTCGACGGCACCCAACGCCAACTCAGCTTCCGCCTTCGGTGGCAACACGCTGGCGGGTTCGGGATTGTCGAGCGGCGGCGGACAATCGGCGGCGGGAACGGGATTCGGCAGCACGCCGCTGACAGGGATTGGCGCGGGGATGTCATCCTTTGGCCAGCAGAGCGGCACGGGCGGCTTTGTCGGGCAGAATTTTGGCACCGGCGGTTTCGTCGGTCAGGCGAACGCGGGCCAGACGGGACAAGGGGCCAACCAGCGCGGCGGCAACAATGGCGGCGGCGGAGTCAACCGCGCCGTTCAGCAGCAACTCAACGGTGGCGGGAACGGTGGCCAGAACTTTGGTGGAGCTGGTGGCGGCGGTGCCGCTTCCCAGCAGATCACCATCCGCCCCCAGCAGCGGATTGCCTTCGACTTTCCCAAGCCGGTGGCGGATCGAATTGAAGTCAACACCCGGATGAGATTCGACAAGATCTCTCTCAAACGGCCTCAACTGACGGGAATCGACATCGCAGTGAATGATGCCGGCGAGGCGGTGCTCACCGGCAAAGTGAGTAGCGAAAATCATCGCAAACTGGCCGAGCAACTCGTCCGCCTCGAACCGGGCGTCCGCTCGATCACGAACAATCTCGAAACCGTCTCGCCTTAGCGTCGGTCGGCATGGCTGACGCTGTTTCAGCCCGCGAAGGCTGACCGCAGCATGGCGAGGCTTTGGGGGATGGCGATGGCCGCCGGGGCCTTGCCTTCGAACTCCAGCGAGACGTAGCCCCGATAGCCGGCGGTTTGGATCAGCTGGGCGTACTTCTTGTAGTCCAGATCGAGTGTGTACCAGTTACCGCCGCCGTAGTAGGTCTTGGCCTGGATCAACACGGCTTGGGGCAGGAGCTGCTCGAACTGCGTGTACTGGTCGTCGAGGAAGTTCCCCGTGTCGACCGTCGCCTTGAGCCAGGGCGAATTCACTGCCTTGATCACGCGCAACACGCCTGTAGCCGTCCTTCCCAGCCCCCAGTGGTTCTCCAGGCCCATCACGACACCCAACTTCTCGGCGGCCACGACGCACTCCGCGAACGAGTCATTGACCCACTGGAATCCCTCGTCCTCGGTGTGACCTTCGAGCACCTCCTCGATCCCGCGATGGGCCATCAGGTCGTCGAAGTCCTTGCGAGTGCCCCAGGTTCCCGTGTTGACGCGGATGGTGGGGATCCCTAGATCGTGGGCGAGTTGGAGGCAATGGATCGTGTGGTCGATGTTCTTCCGCCGCACTTCGGGCTTGGGGGAGACGAAGGTCTGGTGGGTCGACAGCCCGAAGAGGGGCATCCCCTCCTTGAGGGCGCATTGCTTGATCGAGCGGATGCCGGCGGGCGATTCATCCGTCATCTGGCGATGGAGGATCTCGACTCCGTCGAACCCGTAGGCGGACGACTTCTGGATGCACTCCTCGATCGACAATTTCTGATCGGGCTTGAACTGCCAGAAGGAGTAGGTCGAGACCCCGATCGGCTGTCTTCGTGGTATCGCGCCAGCTGAAGGAGCGGCGTTCCAGTCGACACCCGCCGCCGCTTCGTGCTGGCCCAAAACGCCACTGGCCGCTCCCGCTGCAAGCACCGACCCGGTCAAGAGGCTCCGGCGGGAGATTGTTCGGCTCGCGGGTGTGGTGTCAGACGGGTTGTTCGTATGCGAAGGGGAAGTGGCCATGGAAACCGATCCTGTGCAAGAGGGAGATGTCTCCATCAACTGACCACTTCGCGAATGGCTTTGCAACTCCCGGTTTCCCAAAACCACCGGTTTGGTGGTCGCGGTCTGGTGAACCGGTAAGAAAAATCCCCCAACATCCTGTGGGATGTCGGGGGATCTGGGTGTGTCGATGACCAATTGCAATTGGCCAGGTTAGAAGTTGTCACCGACGTTCTCGCGGCCGTTGCGGGTTTGGAGGGCGCGGAAGATCGTGTGGTCGACCGATTTCGAGATCGATTTTCCCGAGCCGTCGGCCATCGCAAAGTTGGCGATCTGGCCGTGGTTGCTGCCGAACGTGAAGAGGTTGATCGGGCCGTTCGTCGCGTGGAAATCGAAGTCCTGCGGCTGGGCATCGGGGTAGGAGACGCAGCAGCTGTAGCCGTCCGACCAGAAGCCGAAGAGCGAATCGCCGACGACGATCGTCTGGCCCAGGCCGTCGGTCACATCGCGCTTGCCCACGGCGCTGTTCCGGTAGAGCATCCCGTTGTAACGCGGGCCGTTGGAGTCCGAGGTTCCGGCCGCGCCGCGATAGGTTGAGTAGCCATAGTTGCCAGGACGTGTGTTGGGGAGCGTCGCGCTGGGGCAAATGAAGATGTCGATCTTTGTCTGGGCCGCCTGCTGATTCTGCTGGATCGGCGTGCAACTGTTGTTCGAGTCGAGACGGGGGATGCCGAAGTTGATGTTGACGTTGGTTTGATCGAGCTGCGGGAGGACGAGGGCGTTCCAGGCCCAGAAGTCGGGCATGGTCCAGGTGGTCAAAGCGAGCACCTGGTTGCCCGTGATCGGAATTTGGGCCGGTTCCGGGAAATTCAAGGTTTCAGTGCAGACGTTACCGGAATCGAGCCAGCCCGACGGATAGGAGCGGTGGGCGCTCTCGTAGTTCTCGAACGCCAGAATCAGGTTGTGCAACCCGCTGAGGCATTGAGTGCGGCGGGCCGCTTCGCGGGCCTGCTGGACGGCCGGAAGGAGCAGGGCGATGAGGAGAGCGATGATCGCGATTACCACCAGCAGTTCAATCAGCGTGAAGCCCGCTCGACGGTGGGCGGGCTTCGGGCGATGGACAAGCCCCGGATCACCGGCGGAAGAATCAAAAGCATTGCGGGTCGGATGGCTCATGGAAGATTCTCCAAGGGGATTTCACACGGACAATGATCACAGGAACGAGGTGTCAAAGACCGCGTTCATTCACGCCAGAGTTTCACAAACGGCTTTTACGGGCGACGAGGAAGGCACCGAGAAATTGTCCGCCGCCCGCTCTCGATCCATCAATAATTCTTCACGAAGTCTAGCGGTAAATCAAAAACAAACCCATTCAGAAATAGAACTTCAAAAATGATCATGCGGTGCTTGGCGGCATATCGGTAGACACCCTATGAGCTTAACATGACGGGGTTGACCTGAAAGTGGGAGCAGTCTTGGCTGCTCGCGGCGCGTGCTGCCAATGAACCCTTAAGTCGCTTGGGGTGTTGAGCACTTACGAAAAGATCCGTTCTAGAAGCCCGGGCCCGTCTTGGTTGTCCCCTTCTCGGGAGTGGCTGAAACCGACTTCCCTTTCTTGAGCGGCCCGATGTCGTCCAACAACCGCGGAATGACACCCAGCGGTTGGCCTCCCTCACCACTCTTGACTGCTTTCGCCGCCGCCGACAACTGGAAGAGTTCCGGCCCCGAATCCTTCCATTCGCGGGGTTGGGGCGGCAGCGGTTTCTCGAAGGCGACCATCCCCGGTGCGAGGAGGAGTTCACTGTTCTCCGTTCCCTGCCAAAGCTGCTGCCAGGCGGAGGTATCGACCGGAATGGTGCGGGTCCACGTCCTCACCAGCAGATCGGGCGCGGGGCCGAGGGCCGTCTGCTGGCTGTGCCATTCGGTTCGTTTGACCAATTCGGCCAATTGGGGGATCTCGATCAGCGCGGCGGGTTGGCCCGGTCTTCCAAAGCCGTTGACCTTCCCGAGGATGCAGCGGTCGAAGAACAACCGTACCTTGCCTGCCGGGGGCGCGGTTGTCCCCAGATCGGCACTTCGTGTCACGGGGGGGAAGCGGAAGTCGTCCGGTTTCCCGAAGAGCCGGAGAACGCCTTCACCTGCGAGCAGGGTCGATTGCTGGGCATCGACGTGATGCCAGTCGGTTCCTGAGGAAGCTCCCGGTTCGACATGAATCCCGGCCACTCCACTCACCACTCCGGCCTGCTGCATGAGCAGTGAAGACTGCACCCCTTTGATGGAGGCGAAGCGTCCGGGCGACTGGGCGATCGATTGGATGAATCCCGCTCCCAACTCTCCTTTGCCGCTCCCTTGGATGTGAAACACGTCCCGAGGTTGCCAGTCGTCCGTGACTCCGCCCTGGATCTCGACATCGCGGCAGATGATCGTGCCCCCTTTGGCCGAGAAATAGGCCTCCGGCGCGGGGCGTGAAGAGCCGACGCCACGAATTGTGGCGTGTCGGATCTCCAGTGACCCTCCCTCGACTTCGAACAGGGCTGGCTTGTCACCCGCTGGTTTGGGCTGCAGGATCAACGGCGCTTTATCGCTTGGGAAAACGAACGTAAGGATCAATCGGCGGTTCTTGAGAACCACGGGGGTCATCGGCCGAATGCCAAAGCCGCTGATCTCGAAGTGGCCGTTCTGCGGTAGATCGGATCGCGACAGCAGTTGCCCCAGATCGTTCCCGTAGGTGGCCAGGTCGAGTGGAACAACCTCCTTTGACGGTGCTTGGTCGAGCTGCAATCGCAGGGCTTGGACGGGGGCCAGCACCTTCGACCAGCTGCGTTCGGAAAGTGCGGGGATCGATAGGAGCGCGACATCGCAGCCGAGAATCGAATTGTCTTGGGGATGCGGGGCGTCGGCGATCGATGAGCCGTCCAGCAGCACCGGAGTCCAGCGGTCGAGACCACCTGCGGCAGTGGCGTCATCGGTCACGGCCAATGGCCACGGATCGAGCCGGGCCACGCCACCGAAATCCGCCGCGAAAAAACGCCGCCAGGTGCTGGCGTCGTTCACCTGCAAACCCCCGGCATCCCCGGTGTCGTACAGCCGGGTCAATCCACGCGTCAGAGTCCGCTCGCAGACGATGGTGAAATCGATCAGCCGGGACTCGTCGACCTTACGATTGGGGTTCTGCGGCCATCCCGCCGCCCGGATCATCGCACTGTCCGTGGCCCTGGGATTCGAGGCCAGAAGGCTGTCGGCGATGCCCACCCAAAGGCTGGCGGAGGGACTTCCCGCCGAAGTGGGCGCGATGTCCAACACGGCCTGACTGGTCACCGCCGTCACATGTTGCAACATCAAGGCCCGCGCGACTTCGAGGGCACCGGGAGCACCTTTGGACGCGGTGGACTGCAACGCGGATTCGACCAACATCAGAGGGGCTTCGTTCGCCACCAATGCCGATTGCCGCACGACAGCCTGCCAGGCTCCCCCCGCAATCGCGAGGGCCGTCAGACGGTTTCCCCGCGTCATGGAAGATTCCAGCAGCAACTGGCCACCGCGTTCAAAACCGAGACCGGTGGCCGTGCTGCGCCAGTCAATGGCCACCAACGGTTGGCCAGGCGAGTTAGAACCAGCGGTCGAACCCTCGGCACTTGCCGCACCTCCCGGAAGAGCCGTCCACGAGGTGTTGCGAACAGTCAGTCGGGGCGACTCGACACGGACCATCGCACTCAGCGGGGCTTTCTCGTCGGCTTCCGCGACCCAATGGATCTTCTCGAAGGCGACTTGTTGCGACTGCAGCATCAGCCCGTTGCGGTTGCCGGTCGATTTTTCGGCGGTCTGGCCTGCCGGAGCATTTTTTGTATTGGAGGGGTTCGGGACGAATTGAATCGTCGCAAAACCCCCGTCTCCTTCGATCAAGAGTCGCTCAGTTCTGATCGACAGGCCCACGGGAAGGTCGTGGCGTTCTTTCGAGGACAATCGGATCACCGCCCCCATGGGTGTGATCTGTTTGATCGCCTCCGTCAAGGTTCTGGCGGTTTGCGGCCCCTTGGCAGTCATTGAAACCGTGATCACCGGCAACCCGTTTCTGGAGAAGGGTTCCAACGCCCAGCGTGGCAAGCCGGCAAGCGTGGGGACGGCCACCGGTGTGGTCGCACCCGCCACGGTGTTCGGCTGGGGGTTGATCGCCGGCGCGGGATTCATCTCGGGTGCGGTGTTCGCATTGCCGGTGGTGTTTTGGGCGGTGGCATTCTGGGCTGGCGGGGTCTCGCCGGTGGCTGTGCCGTTGGGGGATCCCTCGACGGGTTGCGCGCCTTCCACGATCGTGGGTGAAGATGGGCCGCCGGTTTGGAAGGGAGAGTCGCTGCGGGCCGTACCGGGTTGGACACCGCTCAATCCAAACACGTTTCCAAGTCCCGACAACGATTTGCCGAACCAGACCACACTGCCGATGCCGACCACGACGACCAGCGGAATCAGTAATTTGCGGAAGTCGAACGAGATCGCCGAATCGTCCTCCTGGCCCGCGGCCAGCCGGCGCGGAGGAAGCGTTTGCTGGCGGCCACTTTCATGCACCTTGGAGGAATTTCCCCTGGTGTCGCTTCCCCGGGAATTGGTTTCCCTGGCCTCGGAACCACGAGCCTCGGGGGCGCGGGCCTGGGAACCGGAGTTGGTCACCCGCTGACGCCCCGAACTGGTCACGGAAGAGGCTTCGCCCGCAGCTTCGAAAGCGTCGTCCGATTCCCGCTCCCGGGCGACTTCCCGGGCGATATCATCCGCCACGCTGACCCGCTTGAGGGAGGGCGAGTCGAGATCCTTCAGAAGTTCCGCCGGTGTCTGATACCGATCGGCTGGCTTTTTGGCCATCATCCGCTGGAGGACGGCCACGAAGCCCTCTGGTACCTCGGGATTGATGTCCCGCGGATCGGGGATCGACTGCGTGGCGTGCGCGTGCAGTTTGTTGGTCACCGCCCCTTCAGCGTACGGGGCGCTGCCGGTCAGCATGTGGTACCAGGTGCAGCCCAGTGAGTAGATATCGCTGCGGATGTCGGCCAGCTTGCTGTTGCGGGCCTGTTCGGGCGACATGTAATCGACCGTCCCGACGGTCGTCCCGGCCCGGGTGATGTTCGTCTCCAGCGTCTCGTCGATCGAGCGGGCCAGGCCCAGGTCAGTCAACTTCACCACGCCATCACGTCTGACCATCAGGTTCGAGGGTTTGATGTCGCGGTGGACGATGTTCCTCTCGAACGCGTGCTGAAGCGCCAAGGCTGTCTGCCGGACGATCTCAAGGGAGCGGCGGGGAGCGATCCGCCCCCGCTTTTGAATGAGGTCGAAGACATCCGGCCCGTCGACATACTCCATGGCGATGTAGAGCAGGCCGTCCGTCTCGCCGCTGTCGAAGACCGTGACGATGTTGTCGTGCCGCAATTGGGCGGCCGCTTGGGCTTCGGCCCGGAAGCGTTTCACCAGGATCGGATTCTGGGCCTTGTCCTCGGGCAGGATCTTGATGGCGGCCAGCCGCTTGAGCTCCGTGTCCTTGGCGAGGAAGACCGTACCCATCCCCCCCTGGCCCAGCTTGCGTTCGATCTTGTAGCGTCCCAGCTGTTTGAGCGCGTCAAGCCGTTCGCGGGCCGAGAGGATCGGAATCGCCACCGGAGTCGCGTCTTTCAGCGACGACTCGGCGGAGTTCGGTGTTGCCGGTCGTTTGTCGGCAGGCATGTCTCGTCCAGACGGGAAATGGAAGACGGGAGCACAAGGGATGCGCGGTCCCGAAGCCGTCCCTCGGGAGAATCCAGATTCGGCGGAAATCGAGCCTCATTCAGTCTCTGCTACTCTGCAGTCCGAAACAAGCGCCTGGCGTTGCGAAGTTGTCACAATCGGGCGTTCGGCCAGCCATGAGATCTTCTCGATGCGCTGCGGCTCGCCGCATCTTCCATCAAAGGCCCGCCCCTACAGACTGTGCGCGGGGCACCACTGCACAGATAGCCGCTGGAATTCCGCGAGACACCTGAAAATCATGGGGTGGTTCAGCCAGAACTTTCGATGGTGTCAGCTGGAACCTGAAAGATTGGGTCGTGTCGCCGGAAAGAACAGTTGCTGGTTGAAAGGGCCTTGGCAACCTCCTGTCGACCAGGATTCTCGAAGGCTGCGAAACCTCGATGGATTGTAGGGCGAAGCAATCGCCGAATTTCAAAGGCACTCGCTCGTTACAATCCGCTTTTTCATCAAACTGTAAAGATATTCTGGCAGGTCTGTTCACTCGTGCAGACGGAAGGTTGTAAGAGTTTGTCAGTTTCGTGAATATTTTCCGTCTATGACACCGTGATGCTTTTTCGCAACGTATGCTGTCGGCAGGGATGCTCGACGGAGTCGTTGTCACATGAGGCGTGGTTCACGCCTGTGACGATTCGATCCTGTCTCGAAGATAACCGCCTTTCAGGTCGCGGCTGCCCCCAGCCAGCGGCCCGAGTCTTTCCGGAAGGACACCATGAGACATTTCTGGCTCTCCCTTGGCCTCGCCACAAGCCTTGCCGCCGCGTTGGCTGGCTCCCCGGCCATCGCCCAGAATCTGCCGACCGATCTGGGGCTTCCCCTCGCGATCGAACAACTGGCGATCGCCCAGGTTCCCGCGGGCCTCGCCGCGTCGGGCCAGTTCTACAACCGCGAGCTCAAGGACGAGGCCGGAACGCACAAGTACAGCGTCTTTCTTCCCAAAGGCTACGACTCGACCAAGCGTTACCCCACCATTCTGTTCCTCCATGGGGCAGGCGAGTTGGGCAACGACGGGTTGCGACAACTGACCGTCGGCCTGGGGCCGGTCGTCACCGCCCGGCGCGATTCCTTCCCGATGATCGTCGTCTTTCCCCAGAGCGACGACGACTCGGGCCGACTGACCGGTGGCTGGCTGGCGGGGACTCCCAGCGGTGAACGGGCCATCGCCATTCTCGATGCCGCCCGCAAGGATTTCGCGATCGACCCGAAAAAAGTCTCGCTCGCCGGTTGGTCGATGGGCGGCTTCGGCGCCTGGTCACTGGCCGAAAAGTATCCCGACAAGTTCCAGGCCCTCTTGGCTGTTTCCGCCGGTGGCAATCCTGCGGATGTCGGCCCGCTGAAGAACACCCCGGTTTGGGCGCTGCATGGAGCCAAGGACAAACTTGTGCCGATGACCAGCGGCAAGGCCTTGGCCGATGCCCTCACCGCCGATGGTGGGAACGTCACCTTCACGGAGTTCCCGGAAGCCGGCCACGATCTGACCAACGACGTCTTCAACAACGACTCAGTCCTCGCCTGGTTGCAGAATCCCTCCACCAAGCCCGTCTACACAGCCACGACCCCGGCCGCGACAGCAAAACTGGTGGCGACGCAGGCCGCCCGGCCCTTCACGCCCGCCATCGAGATTCCCCGCGCACTCTCCGTTCGCTTGGGAAACCGCGTCCTCGACAGTGTCGCGGCCACCGCGCCGCAGATGATCGGCAGCGGCGGTGTCATCGGTGGTCGCATTGCGGATATTTATGACTCGACAACGGCCTCCGGACGGCAGTTCAGCGTCCAGTTCTCGAACCTCAGCTACAGCACCCGTGTCGAACGAGTGGTTGTCCAGGGGGTGGCACCGGGCCGGCTACGCGTTCAACTGGCCCTCCGAAATGCGACCATGACTATCGGCGGTACCTACATCACCGGTGCCCGGCATGCGGCCCAGGCCAGCCCGATCGGGATCTACATCGGCTACAACCGCCCGGAGTGGCTCACAGTCGATGTCCGGCCTTTTCTTGCGAACGGTCGCATCCGCTTCCAACCGCTGAACGTCTTCTTCAGCATCGCTCCCGACAACTGGGCTGTCTCGCAACCCGGCAATGTCTCCACCCAGGGCTTCGGCATGACCGAGAGCATGGTCCGCGAGAATCTGATGAGCGGCCTGTACAGCCGACGGGCTCGGATTGAAAGCGAAGTCCGCAACGCGGCCCCCACCATCATCACTCAGCTTGAAAATCAGCTGAACCTCAATTCGTTCGGCGACGCCAGCCAACTGGTTTCCGCCGCCTGGCCACTCCCCACTGGTGCCCCGCAAGTGCGGTTGATCCCTCAGGAGATCAACACCGACGCGCAGGGTGTTTCGCTGGTGATGGGGTTGCAAGCCGCCTCGCTGGATCCCTTGGCGAAGCCCAAGAGTGTGAAACTCGTCGAGGGTGGCAACCTGACCGCCACCGCGATTGAACCGTCGCTCGACCTGCGGGTGAGCGTTTCTCCCAAGGTGCTCGGGCCGCTGACGCAACTTGCCATCGACGCCGGTCTTTCGCGGGTGAATGTCCTGGATACGCCGGAGCCATCTTTTGCGAAGCTGGCCGATCCCGAGTTCCTCAAGACGATCATACCGGATCTCGCCCGCCTGCCCGCAGGTTGGGAAGCGAACACCGAGTTCGTCCTCACCGAGCCGATCCAGTTCACCCCCGCCGGAAAGATCGAAGGGGCGCTGGAGACTTCGGACACGGTTTCCGCCCCCATGCTGCTCAAGATCAACCATGCCTTCCTGAAAATCGGCACGCGGCCCGAAACGGGTGGCAAGTTCACCCCCACGGCCCAGTTCGATTTGACAATCGCCATGCCGGTGCAGGTGATCCTCAACGATCTCCCCAGCGGAGCGACCACCCTCACTTTGAGCTATCCCGGCCAATCGGTCGTCGAAGCGACCGGGAGTTTCGCACCGGGTTACAAGGCCGAGAATCCGCAGATCGACAACGCCCTGCTGGCCGAGCAGCTCTCTTTGTCATGGACGAAGTGGATCTCGACGGGCGATGCCGCTGCCTCGGTGGTGCCCAAGGTGCAGTTCGGCCTGGCCAGTTATCAGTTGAGCAAAATCGCGGCGAGCGAAACGGAACTTGCGGGAACCCTGGAAACCCCCAGCATCCGCATCTCGAACAAGTCGGATGTTCCATTCACCTATGAGACCAAGGCCCCCACGGGCCCCTGGGGCGGCCCCTATACGCTCAAACCCGGTGAATCCCACCGCTACCGCATCCCCTATCCGCTGACCTATCGCCGGTTGGTGGATTCGAAGTACGAGACCTACACCCTCAACACCGGCTCCCGCTCCGAGTTCCGCCCGCCGCGCGATGGGGGCGAACCCCGCCTCTTCGAAGCCGCCAAGTAGCGTTCGGTCATTTAGCCGAACTTCATATGACATCGATCTGGTCCACCCGTTGGCGGTCGCATCAGAACGAAAGCGATTCGCGGGAGAGGGTGCAGGAGCGTTCGAGTTCCGTCAGCCCCACGAACGAGGAGGTTCCCCAGCTGTTGCGGGCGACGGGAACTTGGATTTCCACGGTCACCCTCGGAGTCGATGCGAGAATCACGGGGGGATCGACGGTGACGACCGCATCGCGGACATCGATCGCGGCCAGTGCGGCGAGCGCCGCGGCCCTCGCGGAGTCGGCGGTGGCTCCGGGGACGATCCCTTGGCGGGCTCCTTCGTAGGCGGCATTCTCGATCGTGTGCCGCAACATGTTCAGCCGCGTGATCTCCACCGAGCCGAAGAAGATGGCGAAGAGGACGGGGATCGTGAGCGACATCTCCACCGACAACGCCCCCCTGCGAAGGTGGGATTGATTTCGGAAGGGCCGTGCTGATGTTGATCGAGAGGTGTGCATGGGGCTGTTGGTTTTCAGAAGTCCGGAGAGGTTCGGGCCAGGTCTCGTCGATTCAAGACGCGGGAACTACTCCGTCAACACGATTGGGAGTGTGCGGGCGATTTCGGCGAAGGCGGCTTCCAGGGCCGCACTGTTGGTGGCGGGATAGTTGACCCCGCCGGTGATCGCCGAGACCTGGGGCGTCACATCGCCCTTGCGAGGGAGTAGGCTCACGGAATGAATGACGAGTCCATCACGGCGGGCATCTTCGGCGGCGAGCAGCGGATCGCGTCCCTGGTTCCAGAGACCGTCCGTCATGAGGATGATGATGCGATGCGCATAGGGCCGAGAGGCCTTGGTGGCATTGAGGATCTTGCGGGCCTCGTCGATACCGGCGGACATGTTCGTTGCGCCGAGCATCACCTTGGAGGATCGGGCCGAGATGGCCGCATTGAGCGACGAGAGGTCGGTGGTGAGCGGGACGTCGACGAAGATCTCGGGGCTGTTGGTTTTGGTCAGCTTGCCTTCATAGTTGGCCTGGGTGATCTTCGAGGCCCATGTGACCATCGCCACCCGCGGCTTGGGCTCCTGCGTGGCGGTGATGTTGACGAAGGACTGCATCGCCTTGGCCAGCGAGGCCCAGCGGCTAAGCGACGCATGCGGCGGATAGGCGATTGGATCGGGAGTCCTGGGTGTTCCGGGGGGATACGACCAATCGACGCCCGTCAGGTCGAAGCACATCGAGTGCGAACGGTCGATCGCGAAGCAGATCTCTACTTCCGTGCTGGCGGAGACGGCCGAGCGGGTCGGTTGGAAAGTGTTGATCCCGAACACACCGCCGAAGAACAACGGCACCGGGCCGGCGGCGGAATCGTTGGTCATGGCCGAATTGACCCGCACGGCGGTGTAGGGGAGTTGTCCCGCGGAGAACGAGACCGAGTTGTCGGCATTCCGCAGGGCGGCGCCCAGTTCAACCTGGTCGACGGTGAGAAGCAGGGACTCGCCTCCCACCTTGTTGGCGGCGGCGGTGGCGATCGCGGCGGCGACGGCGGCATCGGCATCCTGGGTGCGTCGCAGCGCCTCCATCCCGGCTTTGGCGGAGGCATCCGTCGCGGCGCGGAGTTCCGTCCGGACAAGCTGCATATAGGCGACATCGACTGTGAACATCGTCATCGCCAACAAGGCGATGATCACCACGGCCACCAGCACCAGCATCGCCCCCCGGCGGTTGGAAGCGAGGGACGAAACGTGGCGCAGCGCATGTTGAAGCAGTGGATTGGAGCGGCAAGTGGGAACGCGGCGCATGGGAAGATTCTCAATATCTGCAATGAGGAACGGTCGATCAATCGGCAGGGAAACCGAGATTGTTCAAGTCCGCACCATCGAGGTGGTTGCTTCCAACCTGGTGAGGTTGGTGAACCAGTCGAACATCCCCGACAGACTGGTGACGGGCGAGCTGACCTTCACCTGGATCATCGTGCCCACCGGAGTGGCGGACTCGACCGTGGGAGTGAAAGAGATGCTTGCCCCGGTCACATTCCGGCTGGCGAGAACCTCCCTGGCACGGGCTTCGGCGGCTTCGACAGTTCCACCCGTCGAGGTGACGGCCCGGGCGGCCTCATAGCTGGCTTGGGTGAGGGTCGTTTTCAGAAAGATCGCGTTGGCCGATTCGATCGAGCCGAAGACGACCAGCATGATGATCGGCAGACAGATCGCCAATTCGACCGTCGCAGCCCCTCGTGGGTGACGCGCTGGGCACTGGCGTCGCGTAGGTAAAAATATCCGTTGGCGAAATGTCATGAGATGGAGTCCCCCCAGATCGGTGGGAATACGCCGCCTCTCGCAGTACAGGCAATTTCTCTCTATGAGAGCGAACCCTGCCTGCCGATTTGTGAAGCGACAAGCGACCGAGGGGAATCAGTCGCCGAACGTATTCCAGCGGTGAAAAACTACGCCAGAAGTCGCCAGTTGCAGGGAAGAACCCTGTTCTTGCGAGAACGCCGATGGCTTGCCCGCAGTCGACGGAGGGGTTGTGTCGCTTGTGGCGAATATATCAGCGGGTGGCGCAGCTTTAGTCGATGCCGATGCCCAGCCAACCATCGGCGGCACGGGCGTAGTTGAACGAGGGAGGTATTCCGCTGCGGTTCCAGAGTTCTGGCGGCAATTGCCTTGGGAGGGAGAGGCGGGGGAAGTTGGCCTGAATCGACTGTTGGACAATGCCTTCCGCCATGCCCAGGGTGGCAGTTCGCTCGTCGGTGAGCGATCTCACCTTGATGTTGTCGAAGGTGAGGTGGACGGTCTCCTTGTCGATCACGAGACGGGCGGGAATGGTGACTTCCATCTGCGGCAGGACGGCTTGTCCGCCGGGCTGGAACTGGGCTTTGAGAATGATGAGAAGTTCGTCGCCGTCGATCTCGAAGCGGAGCGGCTCGACATCGTCGAAGACGATCTTGGTTTCCACAGTCGTCATGCGATAGGCGGCACCGGCGGGTGGAGGGACTTCACCCGCGCCAGGAACCAGAGTCCGCAACCACTTGGAGAGTTCTTTAAGCTCCCTGTCGCTGGTCACCTTGCCGTTGAGATTCGCGCGAACAGCGGCGCGATTGAGGACGGTCTCGTGCAGGAAGATGGTGACGGCATGATCTTGCCGGGCTTCGGCGGGCATTGGCTCAAGTTGGGGAACATCGGCACCGAATTGACCAGCGAACTGCAGATGGGCATGCGTGGATGACCAGCGCTGGACAGAAGGCATCAGCGTGAGATCTTCCAGGCGGGTTTGAAGCTGCTTGAGCTCGGCATTGGCATTCCCGAGTTCCTTGTCAACTTCCTTGTTGAAGCTGGCGAAGACTGTTTCCGCCACTCGATCACGGGCGATGATCTCCGCCTGGGATTGCTGCCTTTGGGCCACACTCATGGCGATGCGGTCGGCGATCGGCCCGATGAAAGGACGACCGCTGTAGACCGTCTGCGCGCTGACCGGGGTGTTGTGGGCCCGGGCTTGAATCACGGCGGCCCGCGTCGCGAGTTTGAAACCATCGAACAGGACATCCTTCGTGCCGCGGAACTCCTGGCTGCCCTGGGTATTGATGGAGGCCTGTGGCGTATACCCCGTCGTCCGGCTCTGGCCGCGACCTTCGAGAACGAATTGTCCGCGGGCGGTGTCGGTGGAGGGGAGGAGGTTGAGCCAGGCGTGCGACGTTGTTTCTCGCTCACCCACGACATTCGCACCGAGAATGAAATCCCGCACTTCGCCGGGTTCGTTGCGGGTCGTCGCCACGAAGCGGTTGATGAACCTTTCCTGCATCGAGACATAGACTTGGTACGGAGCGACCACTGACGGGCCGATCGGCACGATCACATCCTGCACACCCTCGGGAAGTGTGCCGCTACCCGACAATGGGCCTTTTCCGGCATTGATGGGGATGGGGCTAGTGGCTGGCATGGG
>PNLE01000113.1 GCA_013822855.1 Planctomyces sp. | reverse complement strand
ACGACCATCGCCACGGACCGGCGGCTTCCCCCGTGGTGGTCGACCAGCTCCTGATCATCAGTTGCGACGGCGACGACAAGCAGTTCGTGGTGGCGCTCGACAAGTTGACGGGGAAGGAAGTCTGGCGGGCGGAGCGGGAAGGGGCGATGGCCTATTGCACGCCACTCCTCATTCAAGTGACCAAAAGCGACGGCACCACGCAGCCGCAGATCGTCTGTCCCGGCGGCGAGTGGGTGATGGCCTACGAACCCCGCACGGGGAAGGAGATCTGGAAGGTCCGCTATCCCAAGGGGTACTCGAATGTGCCCCGGCCGGTCTACGCGCAGGGGGTGGTGGTGGTCTCCTCGGGATACAACACGCCGGTCGTCTTCGCGATCGATCCCGCTGGCGAGGGGGACATCACCGACACGCATGTCCGCTGGCAGATGAAGCGGGGCGCGCCGCTCAATCCTTCGCCGGTGGTGGTGGGGGAGGAGATCTACTTTGTGAGCGACGCGGGGATCGCCAGTTGTGTCGATCTCAAGACGGGGAAGGTCCACTGGCAGCAGCGGATTCCGGGGAACTATTCGTCGTCGTGGGTCTCGGCTGCGGGACGGCTCTACATCACCAACGAGGCGGGCGTCACGACGGTCATCAAGCCGGGGATCGAGTTCGAAATACTGGCAGAGAACACCCTCCCAGGCCGCACGCTGGCGACACTGGCACCGGCGGATGGCGTGATCTACTACCGCAGCGCGGACAAGTTGTACCGGATCGAGGAAGGGGCCAGGAAGTAGGGGAGTTGATGGTTGGTCTTGGGTATTTGGTGTTGGGCATTTGGCATTTGCCTTCCTCTGGCTTCCACCCTTCTTTCCGTCCCTCCTTCTCCCCTCGAAATCTCCGCCTCCTGGCTTCTCCGCTCTGCCACCAGGACTACATGCGGTTGCTGGAGCGGCAGACGGCGAAGAGGGCACCGCCTGCGAGAACGGCGAAGATGCCGGCATCGAGCCAGCTGATGGTCTGCACCGGCTTGGCGACCGGCGGCTGTGCGGGGGCCTGAGCCAGCGCTTCGCCAGCGAGCCCGGCCAGCAGGCAGGCGGCCAGCAGGAATCCCGCTACTGGCCGATGATGTCGTGCTGTGCGACGTCCTGCTTCATGAAGCGATGATCTTGAAGCGGCTTGTGGAATCATCGCTCAACCTTTTCTGCGAGAACTGCAACTACGACCCATGTGCGAACCGGGAGAATACCCGATCCGTGGGCCGGGGGACACACCTCGCGGCCTCAACTGGCGAGAGTTTCCGGAGCGGCGAGAAAGTCCTCGATGGGAAAGCGGACGGCCCGGAAGGCGGCGGCGGGGGCCCACAGCGTTTCCCAACGAGGCGAACGAACCTTCACCTGACGCTCGTACTCCTCCATCCAGACCCCCTGGAAGGTGTAGTCGCGACCCCGGTGATGAAACCGGGCACCGCCCGGCTGCGGCTCGGGCGCAGGTTCGATCTCACAAAGATCCGACGATGCTTCGAGCAGGGGGGATGTCGCCAAGGGAGTGGCCAGCTCGCTGACATCGTAGGCGAAGACCATGACGGCTCGAAAACTGCCGCCGAAAATGCCTTCCCACTTTCGCAGGCTGGCGAGATCGTCGGCGGTGACCCAGTTCTCGGAGAGACCGGTCGTTTTCGCCTTGCGCCCTTTGACTTCGACCAGCAGGTTCCGGCCGCCGGGGCCGTAGACGATGTAATCCATCGATTTGAGGCTGGCCTGGGCCAGGAGTGCCCGCCGGGTCTCGTCGACGGAGACATAGGGGATTCCCCGCGAGCGGAGGTACATCTCGAAGGCGAGATCGTAATGGTTCCAGCGCCGGGCCATGGGGATGCTCGTGGGGGGTAGCGGAAAAGCGAGGAAGCGGAGAAGCGAAAAAGCGGGATTCGGATACAAGGATCGCGATGTCTGTCCACCTGCACATCATCGCAAATGGCGCGAAAAATCAAGAGGCTAAGTGATCGCTGGCTGGCATCAGAACTCTGTCAGAAGCCGCCTTTGAATTCCTTTGCGATCTTCGCGCCTTCGCGTGAAACCACTCTTTCCCGCGACATGCCATGGAGTCAATGCAACCTCACGCGAAGGCGCGAAGCGCTCCAAGAACACCCGGCCATGAAGTCCATCTCCGCATCCCGGCACTCTTTGGCCTCTCCTTCCCCTCCGGCTTCTCTCCTTTTCGCCTTCCCTCCTTCTCACCTTTACTTCATCCCTCCTCACTCGAGGTCGTCCGGCGTCACGAGCTGGAGGAGTTTTCCGCGGGTGGCGATGGTCATCTCGGGCCACTCGTGGATGGGGAGCTCGACGACCGCCAGCGTGCAGGTGGGGACGGCCCGTCCCGTTCCCGTGAGGCGGCTGAGGTATTCCTGCAAACCCTCGTTGTGGCCGACGACGAGCAGCCGGTCGCAATCGGCGGGGGCTTCCTGGAGGAGGGGCGGGTAGTCGGTCTCGTGGCACATGTAGAGCCGGCGACGGATCATCACCAGCGGCGAATGGCCGAAGGCCGCTCCCACCAGCCGGAGGGTGTCGATCGTCCGCCGGGAACTGCTCGCCATGATGAAATCGGGGATCAGCCCCTGCTTCACGATCCATTCGCCCACGCGACCGGCGTCTTCGCAGCCCTTGGAGGCCAGGGAGCGTTCGTGATCCAATCCGCTGGAGTCTTCCGCGACGGCCTTGGCGTGGCGCAGGAGGAGCAGTGTCTTCATGGACGTGGCGCCTTGGCTGGAGAAAGGGGCTGGTGGATCGAATGTCGAATCGAAAGGGAAATTGGAAACGTCGAATGGGTGACTGTGGACTGTTCAACTGCGGTCAGACAGGTTCACGAGTGACGTTCCACAGGAGGCTCGTCAGTTGCTCGCGCCGCGCGAAACTGCGGAGACGGGACTTGACGCTCCGCAGGCCGAGGGCGGGCGAGTACCCGTGATTATGATCCACCCGCGCCAGAGCCGTTTCCAGATCGATCTGTTCGATCCGCAGGCTTTCTGACGAAGCCGCCTCCACCCGACCCGCATCTCTTCCCCCGTTCGCGGAATTGGACGTCATCCGGGTGATGGCGTGCCAGCGTGCCAGCCAGACGGTGACGGGGATGGTCAAGAGGAGACTCCACAGGCCTTCGATCACCGGTTCGCCGTAATAGGCCGGCCCGCAGAAGGCCCGGCTTTGGAGTTTGGTGACCAGATACCGCGTGCAGAGTTCATCCGCCTGCGGGGTGAACCAGGGAAGAAGGTTGCGTTCGACATCCCGGATGAGAATGCCCGGCCATGTGGGGGAAAGATCGGGAAGTCGACCCCGGCGGAAGGTGAAGACGAGGATGTCCCGCAGGAGTTTCCAGCGGCCCCCCCAGCCCCGGGATTGATCGACCACCGTGTCCTCTCGCGTGTAGTAGGCCACGAGTTGGGTGAAGCTGAGCCGGGTGAGCCGATCGGTCGGGGGGATGGCCACATTCCCGCCGGCGGCCGGATCGTCGGTGAGGAGTTGGGCCACGGTGGCCCGCACGACCCGGCAGGTTTCCCGGAGTTGCCCGACCGTCAGTTCCGTGAGATTGGCCGTGGAGAGGAGCTCCGTCCAGGCGGCGACGCGGACGAGGCGCAGCCGCAAGGGAATGGTGCGGTCTCCGAGATCCTCGATGAAGGCCGCCAGCAGGACATCGACCAGTGGCCAGGCGCCGGGCGATTTGTCGGACAACCGGGGGGCCGGGATGTTGTCGGGCCAGTCGGCGACAGTCGCCTGGGCGAGGTGTTTGAGGTCGTCCCGCTGGGCATCGAGATCGCGGCCCGCATTGCGGATCACCGACGGGCAGCTGTACCGCAGGCCGACGATCAACCCCTTGCCGGTGGGATGGAAGACATAGGGGTAGAGCCGGCAGGGGAGGGGTTTGGCCGCCTCCCCGAACTTCGCATGGATCCGGCACAGGCCCGCTTCGTTGAGGAAGACGCACGCGCCGTCTTCGCGTTGGGAGAGCCGGTGCTTGCCGAAGGAGGCGGGGCCGAGATGGACATAAGGTGGCAAACCGTCGGGAAGTTCGGCGACGGTCCAGCCCTGGGCGTCGATCCTCAGCCGCTCCTCTTCGGTGATTTCGATGAGGTGCTTTTTGCAGCAGCCGCCGCAGTTGTGGCAGCTCCAGTTCTGCAGAAGAGGGAGTTCAAGGAGGCGCGGTTTCATTCCCGCAGATTAGCCCGGTGGCATTGGCCCAGCCAGCCGATTATCCTGCGCAAGCAAACTTTGATTTGTGTCCGATGTCGTTTCTCCGCCCGCCCGCGACTTCGCCCCCCGCCTCGCCGAACCATCCGCCGTCCCTCGAAGGCCCGCCCGATGACACACACGCTGCTCGCCCCTTCCTGGTGGACTGTCGGCACCCGCAGGTGGCTTTTCACGCTCTGTCTGACACTCTGGCTGGGGAGTCAGTCTTTTGTTTCGACGGCCGAGGCGCAAACGCAATGGCCCCAGTTCTTGGGGCCGGAGGGGAACGCCCACGCGTCGAGCACCAAACTCCCGACGGTCGTGACGGAGGATCTCGTCCGCTGGAAAACACCCATCCATGGCAAGGGCTGGTCGTCGCCTGTCATCTGGGGCGATGACATCTGGTTGACCACCGCCACTCCCGACGGACACAAGCTCTCCGTCGTTTGCATCGACAAACCGACGGGCCGGATCGTGCTCGACAAACTGCTGTTCGAAGTCGAGAAGCCGAGCGAGATCCACGACTTCAACAGCTACGCCTCCCCCACACCGGTGCTCGAAGGGGGCAAGGCCTGGATCAGTTTCGGCAGCTACGGCACCGCCTGTCTCGCGGGGCGATCGGGTGAGGTCCTCTGGCAGCGGCGGGATCTCCCGTGCGAACACTTCCGGGGCCCGGGAAGTTCGCCGATTTTGTTCGAGAACCTGCTGATCTTCCACATGGATGGCTTCGACTTCCAATATGTCGTCGCCCTCGACAAGGAGACGGGCCGGACGGTCTGGAAGGTTGACCGCCAAGTCGATTACGGCACCGAGAACGGCGATTTCAAGAAGGCCTTCTGCACACCCACCATCATCGAGGTCGACGGCCAGCCGCAGCTCATCAGCCCCACTTCCAAGGCCTGCCTGGCTCTCGATCCCCGCACGGGGAAGGAGATCTGGCGGATCCGCTACAAGGAATTCTCCGCCACTGTGCGACCGGTCTACGGCCACGGCCTCGTCTTCATCAACACCGGTTTCGGCAAGGCCGCCCTGCATGCGGTCGATCCGACGGGGCAGGGAGATGTGACCGAGACGCACATCAAGTGGAGTGCGGCGAAGGGGATCCCCTCCAAGCCGTCGCATGTCCTGGTGGACGACCTGCTTTTCATGGTCCACGACGGTGGAGCCGCCACCTGTTTCGAGGCGACGACCGGAAAGCAGCTCTGGCAGGAACGACTTGGGGGCAACTTCACCAGCACTCCCCTGTACGCCGACGGCAAGCTCTGGTTCTTCAGCCAGGAAGGGAAGATCAAGGTCCTCAAGGCCTCGCGGGAGTTCGAGGAACTGGGCGAAAGCCAGCTCGGCGACGGCTTCATGGCCTCCCCCGCCGTCAGCGACGATGTTCTCTACTTGAGATCGAGGTCGAATCTGTATCGGATTGGGAGTGGGAAGGTGGGGAGTTGATGGTTGATGGTTGAGAAAACCTAAGGCGAGAATCGCCGGGGTTTTCCCAACTCCCGCCCACAAATACCAAACACCCAACATCAAATACGCAATACCAAAAAACACCCCCAGACCTCTGTTACCAGCAGCCTGAGGGCGTCTTGGGAGTCATCTCGGTCCGTGTCAGGGCCCGCGCAACATCCCACCACCGAGTTCCCTTCGCAAGAAGAGCCCTGAAGAGTGGCGGAAAGCGGTTGCGGGTTGGATCTCACCCAGGCGATTGTTGTCACTTCCGATGATCGCGATGTACTTGAAGTGATCACAGTCATTGGAAGCCGAACAACCGCACGCAAACGTCTCGAATTCGAGTGGAGCACCGCGCGAACGCAGCACCCCAACCGGCGGCGACTGTCACATCACCCCGGCAAGAGGCCCTGACCGAGCCCAGGTGAAGCACTCTTTGTCCGGATTCACAAGCGAGAGAAATCTCCCCCACCCATGAGGCGCGCCCAAAACAAGAGCCTTCACCCTATCACGACTCGATGCGCGTGTTGGAAGTAGGGTCCGCTCCGCGGACCATGTTCGACACGACCCACCCAAAAACCGCGCAACTGTAACCGCGAAGTTTTGTTTCACGCGGCGCGATGCCGCGGAGTGGTCTGGGGCTCCGTGGTGGCGAGGGTTGCCGCCCCGGCCGTCATGCGGCGGAGCCAGAGTTTCAGCGAGAGGAGCGTGTAGAGCCGATCCGTGTGGTGGGTGCGGCCTTGGCGGTGCTCCCTCAAGAGCCGCTCGACCGTCGATCGTTGAAAGAGCTCGTCCCAGACGGGCGAAGGGGCCAGCAGTTCCCCATGCAGCCATTCCGCCAGCGGGCCGGCGAACCACTCCTTGAGTGGCAACGAGAACCCCTTCTTGCGCCGGTCGGTGATCTCCTGCGGAAGATGGCGGCGGGCCAGGGTGCGGAGGGCGTACTTGGTCTCTCTGCCGCGAATGATCCAATCGGCCGGCAGCTTCGCGGCGAATTCGGCCACGCGGTGATCCAGAAAGGGGGCCCGAGCCTCAACGCCATGGGCCATCGTCGACCGATCCCCCTTGAGCAGCAGTCGATCCGCCAGGACCGTCCCCTGATCGTCCAGCAACGCCTGGTCCAGCCACGGTCGGCCCGGATGAACATTCCTGGTCGGCGTCTCAAACACGCTTCCCATCCGGCTCAACATGCCGGGCTGATAGATTTCGGCGCGCGAGAGGGCCTCGAACGCCCGCTTGCGAAGATCAGCCCGGCGGGCGGGAAAGAGGTGTCGGGCCAGCCACAGCGAAGCCCGCCGCCAAGGCGACGAGGCCCCGTCGGCGGAAAGGAGCCGACCCACATCGATATTCCGGCCGTAGTGATCGCTGGCCGATTGCCAGCAGCGGGGCACCCGTGCCGCTTCCCGGTACTTGCGGTAGCCGCCGAAGAGTTCGTCCCCACCGTCGCCCGTCAGCACCGTTTTCACAGAGCGGCTGGCTGCCCGGCTCAATTTGAGCAGGGGAAGGAACGCCGCATCGGCGAGGGGCAGGTCGAGGATCGATCCGCTTTCCTTCACCAGCGAGACGAAGTCCTCCGGGTGGAATTCGACGACTTCGAGGGACATTCCGAGATGATTCGCGGCACACGCGGCGGCTTCGCTCTCGTCCATCTTGGAGCCGGGGAAGGAGATGGTGAACGCGGGCATGGGATTGGCGAGATGGGGCTTGGCCAACGACCCGATCAAGGTGGAGTCGATCCCGCCGCTCAGATAGAGACCCACGGGGACATCGGCCAGCAGATGCGACTGGACGGCCTCCTCCAGCACATCCTCCAGTCCGTCCACGATCCCCGCCTCCACCCATTTCCCGCGATGGCTGGTCGCTTCACGAACAGGAACCGGCGGCGACCACCACTCCCAACTGCGGAACTCGGTCAGTCGGCAATCCGTGGCGAGATCCTCCACCTTGAGACTGAGCGCATGACCGGCCGGGAGGGCGTGGATGTCTGCTTGAAGCGTGCGGGGCGAGGGAACGAATTGGTAGTAGAGATATTGATCGAGAGCCGCGGGGTCGATTCCGGCGGCAGACAAAGGTGAGGCCTCTTCGCGGAGTGCGGTCGCCTCGGAGGCGAACGTGAACAAGCCCTCCTGATGGCGATAGTAGAAGGGCTTCTGGCCGAAGCGGTCGCGGGCGGCGAAAAGCGTTTTTTCCCTCGTGTCGAGAATCGCGAAGGCGAACATCCCGTGCAACTTGTCGAGACAGGCTGCGCCCCGTTCTTCGTACAGATGCAGGATGACTTCGCAGTCGCTGCCCGTGCGGAACTGGTGCCCGAGGGAAATTAGCTCGGCCCGGAGTTCGAGGTGGTTGTAGATCTCGCCGTTCGCCACCAGGGCGAGGGATCGATCCTCGCTATACAGCGGCTGGGTGCCGCCAGCGAGGTCGATGATCGCCAGCCGGGCGTGGCCCAGACCGGCGAATTCGGTGGTGAAGGTGGACAAGCCGTCGGGGCCGCGATGGGCCAGCGAGGCCAGCATCGCAGCGAGCCGCGACTCGCGATCCGCCGAAGTCGGCACGGGCGCATCGGGAACCGTTGTCTGGATGAAACCACAGATTCCGCACATCGAACGAGCCTCCCTGCCCGCACACTTTCCATCGCAGATGCTGATTCTCGGAAGCCTGTGTACCCGAAATCGTCCAATAGCACCAGATTTTCCGCCAAGGGGGGCGGTCGATCAAGGTGTGGGCGATTGGCGGCCATCGATCGCGGGCCATCGATCGCAGGGCCCAAGCGGATCAGCCGATCAAACCGGCGAGGGAATCGATGATCGAGGCGGCGGCGGATGAAGGCTCGGCCCCCGTCCACATGGTGGCGGTCGCTTCCCAGACGAGCCAGCCGTTGAGCACCACGAACAGCCCCCCCAGGCAGAGGGCGATCGTCGTGGGGAGACCGAACGAGGGAAGGGCGTAGCCGCTGGAGGCGGCTTTGGCGGAGCCTCGTGTCGGCAGGGCCTCTTCGGAGAAGTCGTCGTCGTCGGCCATGACGGCGTCGTCTTCGTCGTCGATCAGCAGTTCATCGTCGTCCAGCGAGGCGACTTCATCATCGTCGTCGAAGCCGCCGATCACTGCGTCTTCCAGATCATCCGTCAGTTCCAGGTCGTCGACCGCTTCACCCACATCGAACTCGTCGGAGATTCCGGGTTTGCGGCCTTTCGCCTTGCCGCCGCGAATCTGTGTCGTGGCAGTTTCGTCCGCTTCGTCGTCGCCCAGAATCAACATCTGGGTGACGTCCTCCTCCGAGACCTCGTCGACCGCTTCTTCGTTGAGTTGGGTTGCGAAGAGATCCTCCTCCTGGAACTGCTCTTCGCGGGCGAGTCGGCGGGTGGAGCTCGATTCGGCCAGCGATTCCTCATCCTGGAGGGAGAGTTCATCGCTGAGATCGAAGTCGTCGTCGGCCAGGCCGCCGACGGCGATCCGCTGGGTCCCTTCGGCGGTGGGAGCTGGCGTGCCATCCTCGGCGGCGACATCGAGCGAAAGCCCCGAATCGCCCACATCGAGGGAGAGACCGCTGTCGCCGGTGTCGAGTGACAAACCGCTGTCGCCCGTATCCAACGACAGGCCGCTATCGCCGGTGTCGAGCGAGAGACCGCTGTCGGCGGTGCTCATGCGGAGACTGCTCTCGCTGGAGGTGTCCAGCACGATGCCGCTTTCGCCGGTGTTCGGTTGGCCCAGGTCGGGTTCACCCACGTCGAGGGAGAGTCCGCTGTCTTCCATGCCCAGCCGCAGGGAGCTGTCGCCCGTGAAGCCGGTGCCGGCCATCAGGCTGGAACTTGTCACCTCCTCAGGACGTTCCAACCGAATCCCCGTTTCCTCGTTCTCGTCGCCGGCATCGAGATCCCGGCCCGCCAAGGTGGTCGGGGCGGCGGGGAAGTCGAGACCAATCCCCGATTCCTCGGTGGTCGCGGGGGCGTCGTCGCCGCTGAGCAGATGGGCCACGAACCCGTCGTCGGCGGTCTGGGGTTCTCCCGAAGCGGCGGCGACTTCGGCGGACGGAGAGAATTCCCCCGAAAGATCCAAGTCGGTGCCACCGGCGGTTTCGTCGGGTTGATCGTCGCTGAACAGGTCGGCGAGCGAATTCTGCCGTTCGTCGGCACGTGTCGCATCGACGACGGGAACGCCAGCCTCCTCGGTGCGGTCGTCCTCCAACTGGGAGAGGAAACCCATCAGGTCGTCGTCACCATCATCGATGATCGAGACATCGCTGGACGAATCCTTGCCCGTCGGCGCGCCGGCCAGAGCCTCTTCATCGATCTCCAGGAACGAAACCGCCTCCGCACCGGGAGAATCGAATTCGCCGTCGAAGTCGAAGCTGATGACATCTGATTCGGAGGATCCCAGATCGACCGGTGTTCCCTGGGGTGCCAGTCCACCCGCGATCAACGCCTCGATCTCGTCGCGGCGGTATTTGAATGTCCCGCGGTCGGCCAGGGCCTTCAGCTTGCCGTCCCCCACGAGGGATTCGATCTGGCCACGGGTCAGCCCGAAAGTCGCGATGAGTTCGTCGGCGGTGAAGAACTTCTTGTCCATGATCGATCCTCTGACCGCGCGGTGAACACACGACCAGTATTTGGGATGGCTTTTGACGACCCAACCCTCCGTCATGCGGATGTCGAAGGGAATTGAGCCGGGATCACGAGCCGTTTCCCCGAGTGCCACCGTTGCCGGGCGGGCGCTCGAAGAAGTGGACACGAAACCCCGTCGATAAGCGGTAGTGGATGTTTGTGTGATTGAGAACCGTAAGCCGATCCATGGCGCGTCACAGTTTCTCTTATCGATAGGATATCCCATGAAAAACACCGGACGCCAGACGCGAGTTGCGGAAGACGCAAACTCTCGGAAAAGTCGTCGGCTATTTCCGGCTGGTCTGCCGGGAAGAAAATGATTCAAGTCGGCAAGAGGAAGGCTGCCGGTGAAACGCCGCCCCGCACATCCACTCCCCTTGGAATAATCGCCATATGTGGCCGCCGGACAAGAGCCTCGCCGGTTCGGGCCGCCGCAGTGCGGGAGCCGCGTGATTCATCCCGCGAGTCGGGAGGCGACTTGATCGATCACGAAGTCGCCGATCTTCAAGGAGGCGGTCGCGGCGGGTGAGGGGGCGTTGCAGACGTTCACCACGAGATCGCGCTCTTGAATCAGGAAATCGTCGGCCAAATCGCCATTCGGGAACAGGGCCTGAGCCCGCACACCCGCCGGGGCCGGGATCAGATCCTCGGATTGGACATCGGGAATCAGCTTTTGAAGCGCCTGCACAAAGGCCCTTTTGCTGACCGAACGCCACAACTCGCGCAGGCCTTCATCCCAGTTCCGCAGCATGAGCAGCAGGAAGCCGCGATAGGTGAGGGTTTCGAACAGGTCGTACGGATTGAAGCTGGTCTTGTGGTAGCCCTCGCGTGAGAAGGCGAGGACGGCGTTCGGCCCGCACTCGACGCCGCCGTGGATCATGCGGGTGAAATGCACACCCAGAAACGGAAAATTGGGATCGGGAACCGGGTAGATCAGTCCCCGGCAAAGCTTGTGGGCGGAGGGTTTGAGCTCGAAGTATTCGCCCCGGAAGGGGACGATCTGCGCGGGGGGCATCTGTCCCGACAGCCAGGTCAGCCGGTCGCTGTGCAGTCCGCCGCAGTTGATGACGGTCTTCCCTTCGATGGGGCCGCGGGTTGACTCCACGATCATGTGGTTCCCTTCGCGGTACATGCCGTAGACGCGGGCGGATGTCAGGATGGTGCTTCCCTGCTGGCGGATCTTCTCCGCCATGCGATCGCAAACCTGCCGGTAATCGATGATTCCCGCATCCGGCACATGCAGGGCGGCGATCCCCGACGCGTAGGGTTCGATCTCCCGCAGACGGCTCGCATCGATCTTCTCGGCCCGCACACCATTGGCCAAGGCCCGTTCGTGCAGCTTGTCGAGCTGGGGAAGTTCGGCGGCGTGCGTGGCCACGATGACTTTGCCACACAGCTCGAAGGGGATCTCTTCCCGTTCGCAAAACTGCTGCAACAGCAGTTTCCCTTCGCGAGCATTGGTGGCGCGGAGAGTGCCGGGCTTGTAATAAATTCCCGTGTGCAGCACACCGGAATTGTGGCCCGTCTGGTGCTGGGCGATCTCGCGCTCTTTGTCGAGCACGGTCACATGGTTTTTTGGAAACCGTTCCAACAGTCGATGCGCCGTCGCGAGGCCGACAATCCCGGCTCCAATGATGACGACATCCGATCGCTGCATCTTCGGCCCCTTCCTTGATCCATCGATCCCGCTGCTGACGCGCCGCAAAGTTTCTCAGATTTGCCTGATGTGAACAACAGGGGAGGCCGGCAAACGCCACAGCCCGGCGGGCAAAGGCCAGCCGGGCTGTGGAAAGTTGGAACAATTGTTTCGGGGCCGTGCTGCAAAGAGCACATTCCCGGTGGATTAAATCATCTCGCCGCAGGGGCAGCTCCGCGCGAAGGCCATTCGGAGCCTGCGACAGATTCCATCTGGCAGCGGCTTAGCGGACGACGCCGACCCAGCAGTAACGACCGCCGGAAACCATGTAGCCGAAGCCGCATTCCGACCCGCTGAGCAGGATCGAATGATGGGCTGGTGAGTAGATCCAGCCCTGGACGGCGGCGTCGGCCGAGGTGACGCCCTGGAAGATGACTTCCATGTAGGGGAGACCACTGTGGGCGAAGACGCCCGTGGTGGCCATGTAGTTGGCGTGCTGCTGTGCGTGCGCACACATCACGGGGTTGAGGGCGAGCGGTGCCCGTCCCATGCGCGAACGGTGGGCATTGGTGAGCTGCACCAGTCGCTGAATCGTCGGGTGCTGTGTCAGATAGCTGTAGTCGTTGGCCACTCCCTCGGGAGTGTGTCCAACCAGAGAGGCCACTGCCACCAGCGCCGCGCAAACGATTCCGTACTTCATTCGATGTCCCTCCATGCGGAAGAAGACAATCGGCCCCCCATCACTTCGCCCGTTGCCGAGTTGTTGAGATTGGCCCGATCATCTCGTTTCGCGGCAGACAGCCTGCCGCGACTGAGAAGCACGGTAAACCACAAAAACTTTGCCGATCAAGTGTACGGGGGCGTGGATTTATGAACAGTGATCAACAGTCACTTGTCGGTTGATGCGTGAGGGCAACCATCATCAAGTCGCGGAAGAGCCACATTCATCGCCCCGTCATAGTCGCTGGCCGCCAGTTGGAGATCAAAGGAAGCTCGGAAAGGCCAGTTTTTGTGGAGGTTTCGTCGGTTTTCCAAGGATTTGAACGCGTCCTGCGTCTGGTTTTCGCCGGGTTGAAACCGAGGTTGTCGATCGCCACCGGATCAAGGTGTGACATCCCCAAGGATGCCGGTCATCACAGAATTCAGCTGGAATTTTTGTTCCTCGCGACGGTGGTGATGTGCCTCCCGACCTGCCGGAGGCTCGGATCGACCGTACGGGAGGCCTGCTCAATGAGCGGCGGTCGTCATGGGAACCAGAAGCCGCTGCATCCAGAAACCGCGTTCTCCCACGTAGTCGTGGGGGCGGATGGTGGTGAATCCCAGGCCTTCCCAAAAGGGCCATGAATCGCGCACGGCCACGAGCGTCATCTTCCGCCAGCCGTCGGCGATGGCGGTTTCGATGATCTTTTCGAGCAGTGCCGTCGCCAGCCGCCTGCCTCGAAAGGTGGGGGCGACGGCGATGTCATGCAGGTGGACGATGTCGCACTCCGCTGGGAGCGCCCAGTTCTGCGAGTGCATCGGCGGAGGTTCGTGGCTGATCCAAGGGTGAGCGATTCCGTAGCTGGCCAGCAGCCCGTATTCGTCATCGCGATGACCGTAGGCGATGGGCCGGTGGCCGGAAGCGTCGCTGGTACTCAGCTTGCGGTGAAACACATCGGCCGATTCGTGGTAGCCCGCCGGATAGACCAGAGACTGAACCTCGATGATCTGATCCAGATGGTCTGATTCGAGTTTGATGAGCGAAAAGTGCATCTGCCACATCCTACACGGTGACTCGTTCGAATCGGATCCGTGATGGGGTTGAGGTGATCGGGCCACTGTGATGGACTCACCGGTCAGTCCCCGTTCGCAAGTCGAAAGAGGGACGATGGGCGAGTGGTCTGCCGGGGCGCTCGGCAAAGCTGTTGGAGAGAGAAATACAAGAAACATCAAGCTGGCGACATTCCGCCGGGAATTCAGTATGTAGCGAGCCTGAGATATTTTCGCCGGAAGTCAACCCGCAATAGGCCACTCTGGGGAATTCTCTCGAACAATCCAGAGATCACCCGTCGGGGCCGGACACTGTGACCCGCGAAACCGTTGGAGTTCATTGGTAATTGCACGTTCGGCAACTCATGGCAGTAGGCAGCCGCGCATTTCACCTGCCACCGTGCTCCCTTGGGGATTTGTTGGGGGGGAAGCCAGATCTTGCCGATGTCCGGCCTGGGGCGGGAGAATGTGGCTTCACCCGAGAAACTCACCCGGGGTCGGACCCAATGAAGAGGGGGTGGCCGGAGACGTCTCCCCGGCCACCCCTTCAGGTTCGCTGGCGATATCCACCGGGGATCAATGGCCTTCTTCGGGGAACTCGCCGATCATCTGGGCCAGGTAGTGCTGGATCCCCATCTTGCTGATCAAATCGATCTGCGATTCCAGCCAATCGACATGGCCTTCCGACTCCACGAGGATCGGGGCGATGATCTCGCGGCTGCCGTGATCCTTGGCGGCCATGCAGATCTCGACCGCCTCGTTGTAGGTCCGCACACCCTTGGCTTCGAGTTCGAGGTCGAACTTGAACTGCTCTTCGACATTGGCGCCGGGCCGGATCACGTCGTAGCGGGCGATCTCGGGGACGCCCTCGAGGTAGAGGATGCGATCAATCAGCTTTTCCGCATGGCGCATTTCGCCGATCGATTCCTCGTAGTGCTTCTTGGCCAGCTTGTGCAGCCCCCAGTTGGCACACATCTTGGCTTGGACGAAATACTGGTTGATGGCCGTCAACTCGATCGTGAGACCGGCGTTGAGGGCGTCGATCACGGACTGGCTGCCTTGCATGTCGAATCCTTTTTCAAAATCGAAGATGTGCATCCGGAAGACGGATCATCATCGTGCGTCGTGGCTCAGGGTGGAGGACTTGTCCACAGGGGACGGCCTTCCACTGGAGTCGAATTTTAGGAGCGGATCCCGCAGGCCGCCATGCCCGTCGAACTCATGCCGCCAAGTTTTTTCGAGTTGATACGCAGTCCTCGACCAAAGACACATGGCCGATGGCGAGGTGCGGACAGGATCTCAATCGATCACGCTCAAAGGATCCCCGCTAAGCCGCCAACCCTTGGAGTCGCTCTTGTCGCTCAACCCGGCAGATTGAGGATCGGGGCCTGTCGCAGCCAGAGATCGACAATTCCCAAGGCGAGGATCCCAAGGCTGATCACGGCGTTCACCTGAAAGAAGGCCTCGTTGACCCGTGACAGGTTGTCCGCACTGACAATCGCATGCTCATAAATCAACAGGAGAGCGATGGCTCCGACGCCCGCCAGAAAGACCATGCCAAAGCCGCCGCTCCACCAGAGGCCGCACAGGCAGATCACCACCAAAAAGTGGCTAGCCGCCGCCAATCGCAGGGCGGCGGGAATCCCCCAGCGGCCGGGAATGCTGAAGAGGCCGCGATTCCGGTCGAATTCGGCATCCTGGCAGGCGTAAAGGAGATCGAAGCCTCCCACCCAGAAAAAGAGGACACCCGCCATCCATAACGGGGGAGCGTCCACCCGCCCGGTCAGCGCGACCCAGGTGGCGATGGGGGAGAGCATCAGCGCGGCGGAGAGCCAGTAGTGGCACCAGACGGTGAATCGTTTGGCCAGTGAATAGCCCAGCAGGAAGAGGAGCACCGGCACCGAAAGGATCAGCGGAAGCCAATTGGGCAGAAAACAAAGCGTGGAGACGATGAACGCCGCCGCACATCCGATGGTGAACGCCACCACCAGCGGCAGCGACAACAGCCCCGCCGGCAGATGTCGCCCCTTCGTACGCGGGTTTTCGGCGTCGACATCGCGATCCACGACGCGGTTGAACGCCATCGCCGCCGAGCGGGCGAAGACCATACACAGCAGGATCCCCGCCAAATCCCGCCAGCGGAACTCCACTCCGGGTCTGTTCCACGCCAGGATCGCCGCCAACACCGCGAAGGGCATTGCGAAAATCGTGTGGCTGAATCGAATCAGTCCCATCAGCTTTTCAAACGTGCCCCAGGCGTTGGAGGAAACGGTGGCCATGGCGTCTCGGCAGGGGAAAACGTCCAAGCGGACGTCGGGTGCAGGGGAGTTGTCGGTGGTTCCATGATGGAAGTCTTAGGAATTGTAGCCGATCCCGCCATGTACCACGCTCCTCGCCATGGCTTCCGCAGTGCGGGAACAATCATTTCGGGGCTTTGGAAATGCCTCACAATCGCAATTTTCCTCAGGAACCATCGCGACCCCCGCCGAGTTCCTTCGCAGGAAAGGGGCGACTCTGGCGTCCGCCCGATCTCTCCCCTTATACTCCGCTTACTTGTGGATTTCCGGCGAAGTGCGGGATCCGGGTCAAGTGGGCCGGTTGGCGGAATGACCGTCGGCTAGCAAGCTCGGTTTCCCCATCGGCACTCTGTTCTTCCATCGGCAAATCGCGGCACCATCTCCCACGCACCTCA
>PNLE01000112.1 GCA_013822855.1 Planctomyces sp. | reverse complement strand
CTAACATTGCACCTGCGCATCCGTCTAGCAAACAATGTGAAAATTGGATTCGCGTGCGGTGCTTCGCCGCCGTTCCTGGCACTCAGTGCGTACGCCTGTGAACTGCACCGACGAGAATCTCGTTTTCAACCCACCAGGCGAAGAGCGAATGCCCGTAGTCGGTGAGGTGGATGCCGTCGTAGGTGGCTCCGGTCGTCGTCAGGATCTGCATGAACCGGCGGCGAGGAATCAGCCGCACGCGGTGTTTGGCCGCCAGTTCACGATGGACTAAGGCGTAAGGCTGGCTCAGCGGCGGCCACGGGAGTTCCAGCAGCACGAGGTCGTACGGCCTCCGGCTGGCGGCGGTAAGGAGTTGATCCAGCCGCTCGCGGTACTCGGTCAATGTCGTGGGGCCGAGGATGTCGTTGCCGCCGATCTCGATCAGCAGTGTTCCGGATTCCTCGGGGAGCAGTTCCAGCTGCTTCATCGCCGATTTCACCGTGGCCCCCGGCTGGGCGACAGTGGTGATCTTCCACGGTGATTGAAGCTGTCCCGGCCACACGCGGTCGCCGTCATTCAGCCCCGCCGTCACCGAATCGCCGATGACCATCAGTGAGCCGTCGCTCACTTGCCGGGGCTGGCTCTGCGGGCCGATTCGATCCATCGCCGCTCCAACCCAGGTCGCACACAGTCCCAGCGCCAACCCCCAGTACAGACCGGCATATATCCAGCGGGTGCCGTGACGGGGACGATATGAAAGAGACTCCTCTTCGAGCGAACTCACGTCGGATGGGCGAGACTTGATGAGCAGCACCCCGGGGGCCAACAGAACCAGCACTGCCCCCGCCGTGGCCATCAGCAGGCTCAGCGAAATTGGAAACGCTTCCCCCGAGGCGGCACCCCATACGATAGCGAAGACCAGCAGGAAGGCCGCGAGCTTCAAGCGGGGCCGGGGAGGTGATTTGCCCTCGGTATCATGGTTGGCCGCCTGCGGAAACTTCGGCCACAGGATGAGCAACAGCACCGAGAAGGCCACCAGCGCGACAATCCACGCATCGCCCCCCGCGAATTGAAACATCAACTGGCGAATCCACCACGGCGGTTCGGTCATGGGGTGTTTGCTTCTGCCAGGTCGGAATAGTTATTCAAACTTACTATCCATCAAATCGTGTTGCCGACGCGAGGAGTGAACGATTCCAAATACCAACACTTCGTCGGGGGTAGAAGTGAAGACGATGACATACGGAAATGGCAGCACCAATACATGTGACCGACCTCGCCGGTTCTTCGCAAAACGGGTCGCATCTTCAAAGATTCGATCCAGGGAGGCCCAAACTTCGCTGATGAAGCGATCACCCAGCCCTGCTTGGCGGGACTCGTACCAGTCATAGGCTTCGCGAAGATCTCCACGAAAATCACGATGGAAACGTTGACGGACTGATGTCATCGCACGCTTCGCCAAGTCGCCTTCAATTCCTCATATGAAATCGTCACAGGCAGTCCGGCCTCGATCTCCGCAGCGCGACGCGATATCTCCGCCTCGGCTTCGGGCGTCAACTCGAAGGCCGTGCCGTCCTCCAGTTCACGGACCAGGCTTTCATACAATTCCCATTTCTGTTCGGTCGACAGTTGTCGGACGAACTCGTCCATGGCGGGCATCGGCCATCCCTTCTCTTGGTCAACTGATTGCTGATGATCTCTCAATCAGAATGACACGCCCCACTCCTTCGCCGCAAGCTCGTTTTGATCGGCCTGGGTCTGAGGGGTGGTCGCCCATCTCTTGCTTCAGGCGGATTGAAAAAGTCGAACGGTGGTACGGATTTCGCCGTTGGCCACAGTGTGAGACTGTAAAGCCGGGTATTGTCCAGATCGCAGTGATCACTCCCCAGAGATGAATCGCCGCACCGATCCCACCATCAAAGACTCGAGAAGATCAAGGAGGCGTTCTGACCTCCGAAGCCGGAATTGTTGGACATCACACGCCGCAGGGATTTCTCCCTCGGCTCGCGGGGAACGTAGTCGAGATCGCATTCGGGGTCGGGAAACTCGTAGTTCGCCGTGGGCGGAACCAGTTGATCCCTGAGGGCCAGAAGCGAGAACATCGCCTCCAGCGCTCCGCACCCCGCAACCAGATGCCCCGTGGCCCCTTTGGTGCTGGAAATCGGCACCACCCGCGAATGGCTCCCCAGCGCCGTCTTCAAGGCGACGGTTTCCGTCTTGTCGTTGGCCTTGGTGCTGGTTCCATGCGCGTTGACATAGCCGATGTCTTCCGGATTCAAGCGGGCATTCTTCAGAGAAAGCCCGATGGCCCGCGCCATCCCCTCTCCATCCGGCGGGATATCGGTGGGACGGTAGGCATCGGCGGTGACACCATAGCCCACGATCTCGCCATAAATCCTCGCGCCGCGCCGGGCCGCATGTTCGTACTCTTCGAGAACCAGCATGGCGGCCCCTTCCCCGAGGACAAACCCATCCCGTTCACGATCGAAGGGACGCGAGGCCGACTCCGGCGCGTCGTTGCGGGTCGAGAGCGTGGTCAGCAGGCAGAAGCCCGTAATGCCGAAGGGGTGAATCATGCTGTGGGCACCACCCGCCAACATGATGTCCGCATCGCCGGAGCGGATCAGCTCCGTGGCCTCGCCGATCGCCTGGGTCGAAGCGGCACAGGCCGTCAGCGAGTTCAAATTCGGCCCCGTGGCATGGAACAGGCCCGCCAGCCTTCCCGCGAGAATGCTGGGTTCCTGGTTCTGCTCCATCTCCACATCAAAAGTGGCCAGGCCCTGCCGAGTGAAGCGGGAGAGATCAAAACTTCCATCCGCGCCCGAGGCATCGACGATGGTCTTCATCAACAGCAGAAAGTCCTGAGCCCCCTCACCCGAGCCGAGATAGACCCCGAACCGGCCGGGATCGTCGAGCTTCGATGTCTCCAAACCGGAATCACTCACGGCCTGCAGCGCGGCGGCGACACCAAACTGGATGTTCGGCCCCGTCTTGACGAACGAGGGGAACACGTCGGGTGAAATCCACTTCCTCAAGTCGAAGTCTTTCACCTCGGCGGCGATCCTCGTGGGAAAGTGATCCGCGTCGAAGCGCGTGATCCTGGCGATTCCCGATTTGCCAGCCTGAATGGCCCGCCAAGCCTCGTCGGGCGACTGACCCACCGGAGAGACACATCCCATCCCCGTGACAACCACACGTCGCCGCATATCAACCACCTTTCAATCTTCCATGGATTCAACATGAGGCCATAACGAGATGTCTCGACGTCAATCCACCCACACCTCAATACATTGGGATACCGGCAAGTCGATTCAAACCGACAAAGTATTCGCTACCTGAAAGCCAGCGAATACCGCCTTAAACCAAATACTAAACGGATTTCAGAGTTTTATTTCGACCATTGTTCTTCGTCAGCTCGTCGGTCACTGTTTGGAGGATTTCGTCGGAGAGAGTCCCCTCTTCGACAGCGCGCGCCAGTGTCAACGCCCCGATCATGGCCGACAACGACACGAGGGCTTTTCTTCTCGCGGCGGCGGCGGAACGCATGTCGGCGTACCCCATCAGCAGCTGTAAAAAGCCGTGCAACGACTTCGTGAAAGATTGCCGAGTCGATGGGCTTTGCCGAGCGATATCGCCCGAGAGCGCCGCCGCCACACATCCCTGCTCGACACGATCCCGGTGCTCAGGGGAAAGATAGAACCTCACAATCTTCGTGAACGAGTCGGCCTCGCCCGAGCCACCCGCAAGTTCTCGCCAGAACTTTCCGTTCTCATCCATCGCATGGACGCAGCTCGCCGCGACCAGTTCATCCTTGGAGCTGAAATGGCTGTACAGCGCGCCATGGGTCAGGCCGGTCTCCCGCATGACATCCGCCACCCCGACTCCATCCACGCCGTGCAGCCGAAACATGCGGGCGGCCGCCTCCAGAATGATCTTCCGATTCTCCGCCGCCCGCTCTTTGGAAACCTTCAAGGATTTTCCCCTCCTCCGGCGGCACACCATTTTTCATTGTGACCGCAATCATACCATTCATTTCGATCACAATCAATACTCCTTCACATCGACATCACCGGATCGTCGTTGATGACCGACTGTGCTCAAAATCGGAAACCGTTTCTCCATTCTCCACTTGAGCGGGCGGCCCGACTTGCCGAAGATCCCGACCAACTCCCCTTCGCTTCGGAAACATAGGAACAACGGACATGCTGCGGATTCCCGAGTTCGGCATGGTGATTGACGCGCCGCAGGATCATGGACTGGCCCAGTCGGGGGGCGTCACGCTGTACGCTCCCCTGCATGGCCGGTTCGGCGTGGGGATCACGATTCCCCAACCCGGCGACGACCCACAGGGGAACTTGGGCGATCAGTACGAACTGATGGCGGCACTCGGCCCGGTCGGCGACCACGGGGCCACCTTCATCAACCGCCGCGACCCACAGATGCCGTTCGTCGGTGCGATCCGCAATCCCCACACCGCCCAGCTCTACTTGCTGGTCCCGTTCAACCACAAAGGACTCGCCGAGAACGACCTGCGGAAGGAGATCGCCACACTGGTGAAGTGGATCCGTTTCACCAGCCCGCGGATGTCGCTCTGGGAAGATGTGCTCCGCGGGCGGACGTTCACCGCCGCCCACCACTATCAACGATATATCGGTTCGAGCGACAGCAATTCGCTGGAGGAAACGATCACCTTCAAGGCCGACGGCATGTACGTCCGCCGGATCACGGGGCACACCTCGATCAGTAGTGGCGGCCTCTCGCTGGGACGCGTCCGCGACGACCGCGAAACCGGTCTCTGGGACATTCTCGAAGAGGGGTCGGAGATCCACCTTCGCCTGGAAACCACCGCCGGCGACCGCACCACCCTTCCCCTCTCCCGCACAGCCGACACCTACCACTTCGGCGACAAGAGCTATGTGAGAACGGCGTGACGTATGTAGGGTAGGCTACTTCCCGCGCAATGCAGCCATCACCAGACTGATGGGAGATAGCACGATCTGCACATACCAAATCAGCAGGAACATCATGCCGCCCTGTGCGTCAGTCCGCTGGATATCCAGGGCGTACACAGTTCCCAAGACTCCGATCAGGCTGAGAAGCAATGTCGGAAGGACCATATACCTAGCCGGTCTTTTGGAACTGATCAGAACTCCGGCCAAGGAAATGAGATAGGGTATCGCAAAAAAGAGGGCGACAACCGCCAGAGAGTCTGGATTTGGACGGGATCGAAACACTAAGAAACCCAATCCGAAGGCCGACAAGAGGATCGCGAGGCAGAGAACTTCCACTCGGAGAAAAAAGTCGGGATCGTCATAGCGATCGGCGGAGGGGGACACACTTTTAGCATCGGTCTTTTCAGTTTCGCCCGAAATTGATTGTATGGAGGCAGGTGTGGCAGTCATTTCTGTCATTGAATCATAACCCTCCATTCATGGATTGCGAAGCCTGCCTATGCAGCTCCGCCAAATATGCCGATCGCCACTATCAGCATGCAGGGCAGGTCCATAATATATGATTTACTCATACACTCGTCAGTCGATCGCGTTCCTTGATATGCAAGAGCACGATCGAGAGGTCGGCGGGGGTGATGCCGCTGATGCGGCCCGCCTGGCCCAGGTCGGCGGGTTGGATGCGGGAGAGCTTTTCCTTGGCTTCCTTCCGCAAGTGCTGGATCGCGTGGTAGTCGAAGGCGGCGGGGATCCGCACGCCGCCGAGCTTCGAGGCTTTCTCAATATCGCTGTCCTGCCGTCGGATATAACCCGCGTATTTCGTTTCGATCTCCAGCTGTCCGGCGGCCCGGGCCGAGATCTGCTGTGCGGCGGCGACCGGTGAGAGACCGGCCAACGTCTGCCACGTGACATCCGGCCGCCGGAGATGCTCCTCCAGCGTGGCCCCTTCGTGACGCTCCTTGTGGAGCAGCTGCCGCCCGGCGACGAGTTCCCGCTGATACTCCTCGAACGCCTGCCAGCGGTCGTTGTCGACGAGGCCTACCTCTCGCCCCTTGGCCGTGAGGCGCAAGTCGGCGTTGTCGTGCCTCAGCACCAGGCGAAACTCGGCGCGGGACGTAAACATCCGATAGGGTTCATCAACCCCCTTAGTCACCAGATCGTCAATGAGGACACCCAGATAGGCCTCGCTCCGGTCGAGAACCAGCGGTTCCTTCCCCTGCAGCGCAAGAGCCGCGTTGATCCCCGCCAACAGCCCCTGGCCGGCGGCTTCCTCGTAACCGGTCGTACCGTTGATCTGGCCCGCGAAGTAAAGACCAGCGACCGACTTGGTTTCCAGCGACGGACGCAATTGTGTCGGCGGCGCGTAGTCGTATTCGACCGCATAGCCATAGCGCATGATCTCGGCCCGTTCGAGGCCCTTCACGCTATGGATCATCGCATCCTGCACGTCCCGCGGCAGACTGGTCGAGATCCCGTTGCAGTAGATCTCGCGGGTGTTGTAGCCCTCGGGCTCCAGGAAGATATGGTGCGAGGTCTTGTCGGCGAAGCGGACGACCTTGTCCTCGATCGACGGACAATAGCGCGGCCCCCGCGAGTTGATCTGGCCCGAATACATCGGTGCGCGGTGGAGATTGGCGCGGATGACTTCGTGCACCGACTCATTCGTCTCCGTCAGCCAGCAACTGAGCTGCGGCTGCGTGAGCTTCGTTGTCATGAAGGAGAACGGCTGCGGGTCGTCGTCGCCGGGCTGTTCCTGCATCACGGTGTAGTCAATGGTGCGGCCATTGAGCCGGGCGGGCGTGCCGGTCTTGAAGCGTTCGAGCTGGAAGCCGAGTTCCCGCAGCGAATCGGAGAGCGTGCCGGTGGTGCCATCCCCCGCCCGGCCGCCGGGGGTTTTGGCCTCCCCCGTGTGCATGATCGCCTGGAGGAAAGTTCCCGTGGTGAGGATGACGGCCCGGGCGCGGTATGTCGCGCCGCCGCGAACCTGGGCACCGACGATGCATGGCACCTCTCCCGGAAGGCGTTCGACCAGCAGCTGTTCGGTCGTTTCCTGGCGGAGGGTGAGGTTCGGCTGCTCTTCGATCCGCCGCTTCATATCGAACTGGTAAAGCTTCTTGTCGGCCTGGGCGCGGGGCGAGTGCATGGCCGGCCCCTTGCTGCGGTTGAGCATGCGGAACTGAAGGCCGTTGGCGTCGATGACCTTGCCCATCTCGCCGCCCAAGGCGTCGATCTCGCGGACGATCTGCCCTTTGGCGACGCCGCCGATGGCGGGATTGCAGCTCATCTGGCCCACGGTGTCGCAGTTCATGGTGAGCAAAGCGGTCTTCGCCCCCAGCCGCGCCGCCGCCAAAGCCGCCTCGCAGCCCGCATGTCCGGCCCCAATCACAAGAATGTCGAAATCGTAGGTGGACATCAGATCGTCAGTCGTTGCGCAGGAGGAGGAAGCGAGAGTGGATACAGAGGATTGTGCCATATCGCGGCAAGCCTGTCACAGATCAGCTCCCGTATAGCTCGGTGAATCTCGCGAAAGAGTCGCTGTTCCCGTGCTTCCTCTGGCTGGCCAGTGAACTGGAAGGACGAAGATCCGATCTCCTTCACCGGAGTCTTTAAGGTCGACGAACACATGATTTTCGTAGGGTGTCCGTCGCACGCGAACGATTCCAAGATAGACCATGTCGCCGTCAATACTCCCAGTGCCTTCGATGGCAACTGTTTGTCCGGCGGGCGGCAGTGGAATCCACTCTTTCGGGAGACGGTTGAGGTATTTCGCCTCCTGCAATAACTCCTCAATCGACAAACCCTGCACCAGGGTGCAACGCGCCGAATCATTCCAAGGGAAGTTGGCATCGACAGTCAGGAGAAGAGTTGTCCTCAGGCTGCCTTTGTAGCTGCCAAATCCTGGCGAATAAGTGACTGGGCTCGAGGTTGAATCGAGGAGTATCAACGCCACCGTCCAGACGCCGATCACAAGCACAAAGGCATAACCGATCCACAGGTCCTGTTTCCGCATCGGCTGGTCCCCATGCTGTTTCCCGCGACTTCGCATTCGCTTGCCGGTCGATCCTTTGAATCCCGCGGAGGACTTGCGATACTTCCCCAACACGCCGGATCGAGCGATCCGCAATTGACCGCCACAAATCGGGAAGCATCTCCATGAAACGCATAGCCGCGACGACACTCAAGGGAAATCCGGTCGATCTCAAGGGGCGGGCTCTGGTGGTGGGTGATGTGGCCCCCACATTCTCGCTGCAGGCGAACGATCTCAGCGAAGTGGCTTTCGGCGGCAAGACGACGATCATCGCCACCGTCCCCTCGCTCGACACCTCCGTGTGCGCCCTCGAAACCAAGAAGTTTAACGACGAGGTCAAGAACCTGCCCAACGTCGATGTCTTCGTCGTGAGCATGGATCTCCCCTTCGGCAACAAGCGGTGGTGTGCTTCGGAAGGGGTCGAGAACCTTAAGACGCTCTCCGCCCACCGCTGCACCGACTTCGGTGCCGATTACGGCGTGCTGATCAGCGGCGGCCCGCTGGACCGCTGCCTCGCCCGGGCGGTTTTCGTGGTGGGTGCCGATGGCAAGGTGAAGTATGCCGAGTACTGCAAGGAAATCGCCGACCATCCGAACTACGAAGCCGTCCTCGCCGCCGCCAAGGGTTAACGGGCTACTCTAGATAGAGCGTTCGGCATCACCTTTGAAGACATGGCGTCTGGCTAGCTATATCGCCGTCGGACGCCATGTCTCAATGAATCTTCCCGTCTCCGGAACCCAGCATGCCCTTGGTGAAGCGAGTGACTTTTCGAGCGGTCGCCGAGGTCTTCATCGACGCCGGTCGGGAATGGCTCGCCCACAAAGGCCCCCGGCTCGGCGCGTCGCTGGCGTTCTACGCGATCCTTTCGCTGGCTCCCTTGGCAGTGATCTCGGTTGGCCTGGTAAGTGTGATCGTGGGCAACGACGTGGCCAAAGGCGAGGTGATCCAGCAGATGCGGGAGGTCGTCGGCGAGGAAGCGGCCCAGATCGTCGGCTCCGTCGTCGCCGACACCCGCAGGTCGAGCCACGGCTTCATCGCCACCACGATCGGCATCATCACGCTGGTCGTGGGGGCGATGGCGGTCTTCGTGGAGTTGCAGGACGCCCTCAACACAATCTGGGAAGTTCCGCCGCACCGCACGGCGGGTTGGCTGCGGTTCATCAAGGACCGCTTCCTGTCGTTCTTCATGATCTTCGGCATCGGACTGTTGGTGCTCACCTCTTTCGTGCTGAGCCTCATCGTCACTTCGCTCGGCAAGTTCGCGACACACTTGGTCCCCGCCACCCAATCGCTGCTGCAATTCTCCGATCCGTCGATCAACTTTGTGGTCTTCGTGATCCTCTTCGCAGCCATCTTCCGCTGGCTGCCAGATGTCTCTCTGACCTGGCGCGACACCGCGCTGGGGGCGACGGTGACGGCCATCCTCTTCCTCCTTGGGAAGATCGGCATCGGGTTCTATCTGCACCAGAGCGGTGTGGGGAGCGCCTACGGCGCGGCGGGCTCGATCGTCGTCTTCCTGGTCTGGATGTATTACTCGATGCAGGTGCTGCTCTTCGGAGCCGAGCTGACCAGGTCGTTCTCCCTCAAACTGGGAAGCGGCGCTGTCGTCGGCGGTGAACGGATCCCCCGGCGCGGGTCGGAGATCGAACCCATGGAACCAGTTTCGTCGCCATCGTAATTCCCCAGAGATTGCGCTATTCTCCCCACAACTGCTTGAGCACCGGCACCACAGTCGGATCGTGCTGAAGGAGTTCTTTCCGGTCGAAGGGGGAGAAGTCGTTTTTCACGAAATAGGCTTCACTCGCTTCGGCGAAATATTCCATCGGATTCGTGAGTGCATAGGCCTTCGACTGGATCGACCGGCCGTCGGCCAGACGCTGTTCGACAAGGTCGTACTTCTTCGACTCCTTCGCCGCCTCGTAAGCGCGGGTCACATCCGAATTGCCGAAGCCCCCTTTCAGCACGCGGTCGTGATAGGCATGGGCCAGTTCATGGAGCGCGAAGTTCGGCATCCGCCGCGTCTCCTCCTCGAAGATTCGGATGTTGGTGAACTCCACCCCCTTCGCCATCTCCGGTCGCCGGCCGTTCGCCACCAGCCAGTCGCGGCCCGGATGATACTCGGCTCTGGGCGTCACCCCTTTGTATTCGGGAGACATCCACAGCGTCACCTTCCGCAACTCGCCCACCGCACGCGGCGGCACCACGCGGACGATCTCGTCCAACTGCAATTTGAGCAATTCCAACGCCCGCGCGAGCTTCGCCGGTTGATCCGCGAGCAGACGGCGGTCGATCCGGACCGTCCAACCGCTCACGTCGCGCTCTTCGTGCGATGGTAGCGACACTGTGGTTTGCGGATCATCGCCGGACTTATCGTCTACCAACGGTAGATTCTCATGGAGGAACTTCGTCATCAGTTCATAGAGATGCTTGTTCGTCCCCCGCCCTTCATTGATGCTATGCGATCGACTGGGATAGGGCATCACGCTGAACTGTTTGCCGAACGCGATCAATTCATTCATCAGTTGTTCGGTCGCCTGGTAGTGGCAGTTGTCGTCCCCCGTCCCGTGGACGATCAGCAGTTTCCCCTGGAGCTGGCGGGCGAACGTCGTCGGTGAGCCGAGGCGATACCCTTCGCGGTTATCCTCCAACAGGCCCATATAGCGCTCTTGATAAATTGTATCGTAAAGCTTCTGATCGGGCATGGGTGCCACCGCGATCGCCATGCGATAAACATCCGGCGAGCGGAATAGCACGTTGAGGCTCATGCTCCCGCCGCCGCTCCAACCCCAGATCCCCACACGGGCGGGATCGGCATGGGGCCACTGCATGAGTAGTGCCTTTACCGCCGCCGCCTGCTCCTGCGAGGCGAGGATCCCCACCTGCTTGTAGACACACTTACGGAAGGCCCGGCTGCGCGGCGACATCGTGCCGCGATTGTCGACGGCGGCCACGATATAGCCATCCTGGGCGAGCATCGCATACCACAACCCCCGCTTCCCCGTCCAAGCATCCTTCACGACCTGGCCATGCGGCTCCCCGTAGACATGGAAGAAGACGGGATGCTTGCGATCCCCATTGATCTCCGGAGGAGCATAGCGCCAGCCATCAAGTTCGACACCGCCGCCAATATCCACTCGAAAGAGTTCCGCTTGCGGCAGCTTCCAAGCCGCGAGTTTGTCTTTGAGTGGCTGATTGTCGACAAGGGTTCGCACCACCTCATGACCCGGCAGACGAATAATTTCCGTGCGGGGAGGCGTGACCAGGTTCGACCACGTATGCACTGCGAACTGATAGTTGAGAGCGATCTGATAGGTATGCCAGCCGGCTTGAGCGGCAGGGCTCACCCGCTCGGGAGTGCCGCCCGACAACTTGACGCGATACAGATACCGCTGGGTCGCAATGTCGGGAGAGGCCGCATAGTAGAGAAATCCGCGCGCTTCATCGACCGCCTCAATATCGATGATGTCGAAGTCGCCTGTGGTGATCGGTACAACATCTCCGCCGGCAACGCTCGCCAGATAGGCATGTCGCCAGCCGCTGCGCTCGCTGATCCACAGGAACTTCTTGCCCCCTTCGAGCCAGCGAACCGGATTCTCGTTCTCAATCCAGGCTTCGTCGACTTCCGTGAAGATCGGGCGGGCGGCTCCGTTCTGCGGATCAGCCAGGAAGACGACGTTCCGGTTCTGCGGACGATTCATCTGCTGAATCAGCAAAGCATCGCCCGCCGGTGTCCATTCGAGCCGGGGGATGTAGTGCTCCCGCGGATCACCCGGCAGGTCGACCCAGCGTGGATTCGCACCTGTGACATCGACCATGCCAATGCGGGTGGAAGAATTCTTCTCACCGACTTTGGGGTAAGGAAAGGTGGTGATCTTCGGATAGTTTCCCTGACCATAGTCGATCATATGGAACAGCGGTACGCCGGTCGTATCGAATTGATAGAAGGCGATGGTCTTGCTATCCGGGCTCCAACGCCAGCCGTCCCGAATGGCGAGTTCCTCCTCGTTCACCCAGTCGGAGGTGCCGTTGATCAGCGTCGCCGAACCATCTTTCGTGAGCGGTGTGACCTCGAGCGTATCGAGCGACTGGACATAGAGATTGTGTTCATGGACATAGCCCACCATGGACTGATCGGGTGAGAGCTTGGCGAACATCATGCTGGCGGCGGGGATGTCCCCCCCCAGCTTGACGAGGCGGGGCGTCTTGAGATCGAGCAGCCAGTAGTCGCCTCGCGTGTTCTGCCGCCAAACCTTTTGACTGTTGGTATAGAGCAGCAGCTTCGATTCGTCGGCGGTGAACTGATAGCTATTGATCGCCAGCGGCTTATCAGCGCCAGCGGGAACAAGAGACTTCGAGGGAACCACCACTTCCTTGGTACCGGTTTCGATATCAACCCGCACGAGATCAGGCCCGGCCGCCTCCGGTGTCTTCTTTTCCCATGTGAAATAGCTGGGGGAGACAGTGCTCCACTGGAGCCCGCCGACGCGTTGCTCATTGAACTCGTTAGAGCTGAAGATCCGGTCGAGCGTCAGTCGCTCCCCCTCCGCCGCATGAGCGTTATTGCTAGACATATCAAGATTCACCGACAAAATCCCCCCGATCCAGCAACAGACCATCCAGACTCTCAAACTTCGGTTCGCAGATGCGATTGGCATGCTTCTCTTTCAATTCCCAGACATTGAGTGAACAACACTTGAGGCGATTTTGCCCGTAGTGTTTCTTTAAATCCTTTTGAAGTACACGGCTTTGTGCCCTATCATACAAAAGACCGCAGTGACTCAACACTATTTCTTTGACGGAGCACGTTGTGAGGCCTGTCGAATTAGCTCAGCTTTGATCTTCAGTAAACGATCAGGCCAGACAAACTTTGGGGCTTTCTGGGGTTGATAATCGGCAAGGTGTCCGTGCAACCGAAACTGGGGCTTCACATATTTGAATTCCGTGTCGCCGAAAACCTCCCGGCAAATCTCGGCCAGGCCGCTATCGTATTCCACTAACTCCTGCCGAGTGTTGACGTGATTGTGGTCGTGATCATTCTCGCGATTGTCGTCAAACCACGACTGAACGCCTTCGGCGAAATACTCATGATGATTCACCGAGGCGTACTTACCACTCCACAAGCCCTTCTCCATCGCCTTGGCATAGGTCACCTTGAGCCGTTCGTCGAAAGTGGGATCGATATTGGCCAAGCCTCGCAAATGGATGTTGTGCGAAATCTCATGAATCAGAATGTTCTCGGTGGAATAAGGATCATCCGGATAGCCGAGTAGATTCTCTTCGCCGCAGCTGAAGAAGGGATCGGTTCGACTGCCACCCGTCCCGCGAGCCCGTGCATCCCAGTAGTCCTTGGCCGTGAATCCTGCCGCCGTGCGAGGAGCCTGAAGGTTGCGAAACTCCGGAAGATCTGTCGTGAATTCATTGTGGCCGATGATGCACAACCGAGATCCACTATCGATCATGGCGGCTCGAATGTCGGGACGCTTCGCCAGCATCATGTTGACCAGGTAGGCTGCTTCCTTTAGTGCGTGATCATCAACTTCTTTCGATGCGACAATAGGCAATCCCTCGGCACTTAGAAACTTTTCGTAAAAGGCGGGGATACCCAGGCCAGCCGGCGGGGCCATGACGACACCCACGGGCGCGACCACCGGCCGGAGTGGCACCTCTCCCGTGAACCGAATGGCCTGAATCGCCCGACGTGCCGTGACCTGTGCCTCTGCACGATCGTTTCGGCCGACAATCACGAAGCGATGCCCGATCGTCGTCGAGATGATCTGGCTGCCAGCGACCTCGACAGATGCAGCGGGGCGACGCTCGCCAGTTTCGTCAGCGAGCCAGAAAACGTCGATCGGCTGCTCGCTACCATTAATGATCTGCAGTTGCGGCCGACTCTCTTTGGCAGCTTGCGCGAACGTGTGCGATGAGAGAACTTCTAACGATACGATTGCCGCCCAAAGCCAAATGATCGGACTTGTCGTCGACATGGTCGCTCCTCCGAATATCCGCTGCCGGCGAACTGCCAACAGGATTTGACTGCGTCGGAAACAACGCCCCATCAAGAGATATCCACCAGCCTCGGCCCATAAACATCGAAACGCGGGGCGATCCCCAGACCTGCGGCATCGCTAGCCTGCATATAGCCCTCTTCGCGCTGTGGCGCGCCATCGGCGTTGCAGACGGTGACATAGCTGTTGAAGTCGGTGCTGGTGAAGCGGTAGGCCTCGGGGGTGCTGTGCGCCAGATGGGCGATGGCCGCCGTCGTGATGTCGCCGCCCCAACTGTCCTCCAGCGTCATGGCAATCCCCTGCGACACGCACAAGTCGCGAATCTGCCGCGTGCGGGTCAAGCCGCCGAGTTTGCTGATCTTCAAATTGACCGCATCCATCGCCAGATCCGCCTTGGCCCGCAGGAACATTCCCAGCGAGTCGATATTCTCATCGAGAATAAACGGATGATCTGTCGCCTGGCGGACGGCGAGGCACTCTTCATACGTCAGGCACGGTTGCTCGATATAAAGATCGAGATCGCGAACGGCCCGCACAACGCGAATCGCCTCGTGCTGTGTCCACCCGGTGTTCGCGTCGGCCACCAGTCGATCACTCGATTCCAACATTGCCCGCACGGCCCGAATACGCTCGATATCGAGATCGGGATCGCCACCCACCTTGAGTTGGAAGCGGGTATAGCCGTCGGTTTTGTAGGCCGCGACCTTGCGGGCCATCACCTCGGGAGCTTCTTGAGAGATCGCCCTGTAGAGCCGGATTTTCTCCCCGAATCGGCCGCCCATCAGGGTGCAGACGGGCAGCCCCGTCGTCCGGCCGAGGATGTCCCAGCAGGCGATATCGATACCGGATTTCACATAGGGATGCCCCTTGAGGGCAGCATCCATCCTCTCGTTGAGCACTCCCAATTCCCGAGGATCCAGCCCAATCAGGTGCGGCCCCAACTCCTTAATGCCAGCCCGGACTCCCTCGGCGTACGCCGGCAGATAGAACGGCCCCAACGGGCAGACTTCGCCATAGCCGATGAGGCCGCAATCCGTCTCAACCCCCACGAGCGTGCTGTCGAAGACTGAGACCGACTTCCCCCCCGACCAGTGGTAGCTCCCCTCGCGAAGGGGAAGCTCGACGTGATGGGCAAAAATTCGGGTGATTCTCATCGACTGCAATCCACCAACTCGAAGGGTGCCTGGCCAACCTCGCGATCCATGCCAACGGATCTCTGGCCACACCATACGCCGCAGCGAACATTGCACACAAGAATCAATCTAGGTCGCGGGGACGATTTCATGATTGATGCCCGCCCACTCTCGGAGCTTCTGGTCAATGATTTGGGCCGATTCCACGGGAAGCGTTTGCAGCAAGAGATGCGGCCCCGGCAGGCGGCTATCAGTCAGCGTGGGCTGCAAACGCGGATGACAACCAAATTTCTCGTGGGCACCAGGCGATCGTGGGCGGCTTGGAGGTAATGCATGGGAACCGAGACAGCTTCGCATTCACGCCTCACATCGACTTTGAGAACCGCCCGCAGCCGGGCGGCCAGAACGGCGGGCGGGACTGTCGCCAGCGTGGTGGCCACCTGCCACCGCACATCAATCTGCGCCCTACACCCTAGCAGGAGTTGTTGCGCCACGCCGAGCAGCGATGGTGGAAACAGCCACTTCGACACCAACCGCGCCGCGCACCTCGGCACACAACGCACGGGATGGGTGACGAACGTGGCGCAAAGCAGCACCCCAATGAGACCTGAGGGCTGCCGGGAGGCCAGCTGAATCGCCAACGGCCCGGAGAACGACTCGCCGAGAATCGCAAAAGCCTCGCCCACGGCCAGGCGAGGCCGGATGAACTCCAAAAGCTCCGTGTACCCCATCGAGGGATCGAAGGGATAGCGGACAACGATCGGCTCAATCTCGGCTGGCAAGTGCCGCAGCAGCGGCGCGAACAACTCGCCCGTCCCATCCATGCCGGGGAGCAGCAAGAGTTTCATAAGGCCAACATCCATAATGGTTTCAGAAGATCAAAAGGATCTCCAAACCTATAGAAATCGACGACGCTTTGAAGCCTCGAAACTGGCACGATTGGAGTTGCCTACAGAATTCCTATTCATTTGCCTGACTTTAACTTCGACGATTCCTTCGACCCCGACTTGCAGCTGGCGATGATCTCGTCCTTGAGCGAATCCGACATCACCAGACCGGCGGGCGGTGCTTCGATGAAATTGATGCCGTAGATCAGGCCCAATTCGGCGAGTGCCTGGCGGACGTCCCTCGGGGAATCGACACCCAGCGCTGCCGAAATCGAGATCCGGCGTTCGCTTTCCAGCAGCCTTTTGATGGCGGCCGTGAGACGTTCGCGATCGGTGGTCTGGATGATTCTCAGCCGCTGGATCATGAGGATCACCAGAT
>PNLE01000111.1 GCA_013822855.1 Planctomyces sp. | reverse complement strand
TCACGTCCTTTCATACGGGAGGAGCACATTTGCTGATGGGGGATGGTGCAGTTCGATTTATTAGCGACAATGTGAGCGTGGATACGCTGACCCATCTTTCTGTGCGGAGTGACGGGCAGGTATTGGGCGAGTTCTAGCGCAAGTTCTAGGGGCTATTTGAGAACCGTGTGTTGCAAAGTAGAGCCTTCTTGCCTCACCGGATGAAGGCGATGCGGAGCATGCCTCCGAAGTTCTTGGTGGTCTTCTTGAATCGGAAGAAGAGCCGCCGGTAATCTTTCAGCCAACCGATCAGCCTTTCGACAATGATCCGCAGGGTGGCCCCGGTTGCAATTCCGATTTCTACCGGGGTGGCAATGCTACAGGAGGTCGGAAGTCAATCGGCTCCCGAAACCCAGATCCTGCCCGAGGCTCGGTCTTATCCAAGTCTCAGGCGTCAGATTCCCTTGGGTGCCATTGCTGGCTTGCCCAGCAGTGCTCCTCCCATCAGCCGACAACCGCCCAACGCCGGGCTAGGAGTGGACGACGTCGACTCTCTCGATCCCACAGTCCGGTGATCTCCAACGGCAGCGAATCGAGGGAGCGATCCATGTCGTCTCGCTCGATTTTGGAGCGGGCCGGGTCTGCTGCCGGGTGGGGGGGAAGTCGTTATCATGCGTGCATGAACCGACCTGCCCTCAACACGCCTGTTTTGGTTTGCGAGTATCTCTCCGCCTTCGAGGGGGATGATTTCTCCTCCGACGGAAGTGCGGGTGGAAGTGCCGGGGGAGGGGGCTTCTCCGAGGCCGTGCGGCAAGAGGGGGCGGCCATGCTGCGGGCCTTGGCCGAAGACCTGGCGGCCGGCGGTCGGCGAGCGGCGGGGTTGGTGCATGCCGCGTGGAAGTCGCAGTGGATGGAAAAGACGCCGTCCGCCGGGAGTGACCACCTCCGCTGGCTGTGGACCGAGGACGACGACCACGCCCGGGCGCTGGTTCATTCGGCCGTCACCGGCGGCTGGACGATCCTGTTCATCGCCCCTGAGACCGACGGCACGCTGGGGGCCATGGTCGAACTTTGCCAGTTTCTTGGCGGGAACGTGCTGAACTCCGACGTTGCCGCCATTCAACTGGCGGGCGATAAGCTGGCCCTCGCCGCCCATCTGGAACAGCACCGCATCCCGACCATCCCCACAGTCCCGGTGGCAATCGCCGGATCGTGGGAACTGCCCGCTCGCACGGTGATCAAGCCGGCGGATGGCGTGGGCTGTCTGGGGATCCAGGTCGTCGAGGAACTGACGGACGAGCAGCGCGGCCGCCCGAACGTGATTGCGCAACCCTTCCTCGTGGGGCGGCATGCCTCCGTGGCGGTGATCACCAGCCTGGACGAGACCGGGGCCAGCACCGCTGTCGCCTGGCCCGCCGCTTCCCAGAAGATCATCGAGCAAGCGACGAGCGATCCGGCGGTTCGGGAATTGGAATATGGGGGAGGTTCGCTCCCCGCCGAGGGGTTCACGCCCGCCGAGCGTGCGATATTGGAAGGGCTGGCCTTAGCCGCCTGTGCGACGATCCCCGGCCTGTTGGGTTACACGGGCGTCGATCTGCTGTGGCCCGAGGGGAGCGATCAACCCGTGGTGGTCGAGATCAACCCCCGCCTCTGCATGAGCTATCTGGGCTACCGGCAACTCTTCGGCCCGGCGGCGGCGCTGGCTGTCGCGGGGTGTGGGGGCGATCGGGCGGAATTGGTGAATCCCGCGGATCCCTCTGGTTGGCGCGTGCCTCAGGCGAGTTGGTGACAGGTGGGGGGATACGAATCGCATTTGAAATGGCGCGTCGGACGTCGCCAAGATATGCCTCTCCCCTCAAGAAGACCACGCCCTTCGCGGTGTTTCGAGGCTGGGCCTCAGGGACGTGCCACCCCTCGGGAGGACGTTGAACCGGTAGACGGCATTCAGTGCATTGAGACATGGCCGCTCAAAGCAGCGGGCCATGCCACCCAACTCCGTTTTGTATCGAATCGCCTAACTTCAGTTGGTTTTTTTGCGTTCGGCGAGTTTGGCGAGCCAGCGTTCGGGGTCGTCTTCAAAGGCCGATTTGCAGCCGGTGCAGCAGACCCAGTAGCTCTGGCCCTTGTAGGCGACGCTGATGGTTCCCAGCCCCTGGGAGATGATGCATTCCTTGTCGCCGTAATCGCTGTCACTCAAGGCGAAGCTGGTTCCCTCCCGCTGGGTGTTGACGGTGTCGACACGGACGAAGGTTCCCGCGCCGCGCTGGCGGTCGAGTTCGATAAGATAGCGGTTGTTGTCCTGCTGGCTGAGGGCGAGCTTCCAGACTTCATCGCTGGCGACGAGGGGTGACTCGACGAATTCGAGCTTGTAGGTTCGCTGGAGCTTGTCGTCGTCCCCCGCGACATCCTGCACTTCCCGCGTGAAGTTCCCCTTCCAGCTCCGAGTGATCCCTTCGGCGTCGGTGGTGGTCAGCCGGTAAGTCTGATCGTCGATCTGGAACGTCAGACGTCCTTCGCGGATGTACTTGCCGTCGGGGGATTTGATGACGAGGGCGGGCTGCCGGGGATCGGTCGTCAGGTCCCAGACCCATTCGGGCTGATCGAGGAGGGCTTTGCGGGCGTTCCCCTTCCAGCGGCCCAGCAGGACCTGCAACGGCTTGAGGGCATCCATCACCGAATCGAGCTTCCCTTCATCTGCCGCGCTCGAGGCCCCTGTCGTGCTGGTCGCGCCGAGCTGGATCGGTTGGAACCGCTTCTTGGGAGGAGTGGCGGCCGTTTCCATGGGAGAGGAGTTGGGAGTGCCGTCCGCAGCTCCAGAGGTGGGCTGGGTGGCTGAAGGCTGTGTTGCTGAAGACGGGGTTGCTGAAGAGTGGGTGGCCGACGATAAGCCGGTGGCGGGTGGGGCGGCGGGGCGACTGCAGGCGATGGTCAGGGAGACCAGGCTGCTCGACAGGGCGCACAGCAGAATTCCGCTCGAGCGATTCATCGGGAACATCCTCTATTCTGCATTCGAGTCGCTATGAAAGCGGCTTCTCATAAGATTCGCAACTTGAAATGGCGCGTTGGAAATCGCGAAGACATGCTTGCCCAGAGCTGCAAGCATGGCACACATCTGCCTACTTTCGTAGAGCAAACCGCTCTGCCGACGCAACATAACATGACGGGCGATTGAAATGGATGGTGATCGCGACTTCATCGCCGCCCGCTTTCACGCACCCGGAGAATCACCTCGCGACGGAGGGAAATGGTCGTGGGGATTGTGGAAACGCCCCCGCGAGATCACGAAAAAGGGTCGTGCAAAGAATGGGGAAGTGCGAAAAAGCCAGGGCGGCCGGATTCCTTGGTCACGAGACCTGGGGAAACGACCGCCCTGGAAATTGATTGAAACAGCTGCGGAAAGGGATGCTGGCTGGCGGAACTAGGCCTTCAGTTTGTCGAGCTTGCCCGTGCTGTCGCCCAGGCGATCCGTGGGGACATCCATGCGTTCGAGCATCGAGAGGAAGAGGTTGTTGAGCGGGGTGTCCTTGGGGTAGACGATGTGCCGCCCGGTATCGATCGTGCCGTTGCCGCGGCCCGCGAAGAGGATGGGGAGGTCGTTGTGGTTGTGGCGGTCGCCGTCGCCGATGGCGCTGCCGTAGACGATCATCGAGTTGTCGAGCAGCGTGCCGTTCCCTTCCTGGATGGAATCGAGTTTTTCCAGGAAGTAGGCGAACTGCGTGATGAGGTGGCGGTCGACCTTGCGGAGCTTATCGAGGTTGTCCGCCTTCTTCTGATGGTGGGAGATCTGGTGGTGGCCTTCGTTCACTCCCACGACCGAATACGAACGGTTCGAGCCTTCGTTGGAGAGCATGAAGGTGGCGACGCGGGTCGTGTCGGTCTGGAAGGCGAGGGCCATGAGATCGAACATCAGCCGGGTGTGGACGATTTGATCCTTCGGCACGCCGTCGGGGATCTCCATCTCGGGAATGACGATCTTGGCCGAATCGCTGGCGGCCCGTTCGAGGCGCTGTTCGATCTCGCGGACGCTGGTGAAGTATTCATCCAGCTTGCGGCGGTCGGTCTTGCCGAGCTTCTTGTTGAGCTGGTCGGCATCGGCCTGCACCATGTCGAGAATGCTCTGGCGGTAATGATCCCGCTTCTGGCGGTTCTTGATTTCCTCCACACCGCCGCCGAAGAGCCGCTCGAAGACGAGCTTGGGCCGGATTTCCTTGGCCATGGGTGTGGTGGGAGATTTCCAGGAGATGCTGTTCGAGTAGGCGCAGCTGTAGCCGGAATCGCACTGGCCCGCGTTGCGGCCCCCTTCCAGCCCCAGTTCGAGCGAAGGGAGCTTGGTGTTCGAGCCGATCTTGGCCGCGGCGAGCTGATCAACCGAAAGGCCGGCCTGGATATCGGCACCGGCGGTCTTGCGGGGATGTTCCCCCGTCAGGAACGTCGCGGCGGAGCGGGCGTGGTCGCCCGGGCCGTCACCCAACGCCCGCGCGTTGTTCTGCGCGAGCTGGGTCATGACGTTGATCTTCCCCTTCACCTTGGCGAGGGGTTCGAGCGAAGCGGGGAGGTCGAAATCCGTCCCCTCCTTCTTCGGCTGCCAGGCATCCATGACAACGCCGTTGGGAACGAAGACAAACGCCATGCGGTTGAGCTTCGTCGAAGCCATCACCGCCTCGGCGGCCACCGCGTGGGACGGGAGCATCGCCTCCAGCACCGGCAGAGACATCGTCACGCCCAGGCCCTTGAGGAGCGTCCGGCGATCAATCGCGGCGTTCAGGTTGGCGAGTTTGTTGATATTCATAGGATCGGCCCTTCACCACGGCGCAGTCGGAACGGTTCGCTCTTGACGATTTCCTTCACCAATACCGAGAAACGGAAATTCTGGGCGCTCAGCTCACCCGTAATCCGGTTCACGGAGCAACGATCGTAATATTCCAGGCCGCGGCCCAGCGCATACGTCAGAAGCTTCTCAGTCAAACACTCGGTGAAGGCCTTTTGTTTCTTGGTTTTCAAGATATTGACCATTTCCAGCGGCCCCTTGAACGAATCGCCGCCGGGGAGCGTGCCGGAGGTGTCGAGCGGCTGGCCGCCGTCCTGTTCGCGGAAGCGGCCAATGGCGTCGAAGTTCTCCAGCCCGAAGCCGAGCGTGTCCATCGTCTTATGGCACGAGGCGCAGGCTGGATTGGAGCGATGCTGCTCCATCTGCTGGCGGAGGGAAAGGCCCGCCGCTTGATCCTTCTTGGCTTCGAGTTCGGGCACGTTGGGGGGCGGTGCGGGAGGAGGTGAATCGAGGATGGTCTCCATGATCCACTTGCCCCGCTTCACAGGGGAGGTGCGCGTGGGGTTGGAGGTGATGGCCAGCACGCTGGCATGCGTCAGCACACCCGCGCGGTTCGTTCCCGCGAGGCTGACCTGGCGGAAGTCGTTACCTTTGACATCCTTGATGCCATAGTGATTCGCCAGCCGTTCGTTGACGAACGTGTAATCCCCCACGAGGAAGTCGAGGACGCTGCGGTCCTCCTGCACAATGGTGCGGATGAACTGGCGGGTCTCCTCCTTCATATCGCGGCGGAGATCGTCGTTGAAGTTGGGGAAGCTTTTGGGATCGGGCGTGATCTCATCGAGGATCCGCAACTGGAGCCATTGCTCGGCGAAGTTCTCGACAAGTGCCGTCGAACGCGGATCCTTGAGCATCCGGCGGACTTGGTCGTCGAGGATCAGCTCGTTCCCCAGATCCCCCTGCTTGGCATGGGCGAACAGTTCCTCGTCGGGCATCGTGCTCCAGAGAAAGTACGACAGCCGGGAGGCGAGTTCGTAGGCGTTGATGATGTGCGCGTTCTTGGGATTGTCCGGGTCGTTGTCGGATTCGAGGCGGAACAGGAAGTGGGGCGAGACCAGCACTGCCTGCACGGCGACCTGCATGCCGAACTCGAACGGTTCGCCGGCGGCGACGGCTTGCTCGACCAGCGACACGTACTTCGCGATTTCCTCGTCCTTCGCGGGTCGACGGAAGGCGCGGGTGATGAACGGCGCGAGGTTTTCGCGGGCCGCGTCGCCGACCGACTTCGCCCCCTCGCCTTGAACGGGAACAACCTTGACCAGATTGGTGTGCGCGGCGGGATAGCCGCCCGGCAGAACCTTGGAAGGTCCAACTAGCGCTGCCGATACGATGATCAGATTGCGGTCGCGCCGCTTGGGATCCTTGGCCTTCTCGTCGTAAAAGTCATTGAGAAAGCCGAGGCTCACCTTCCGCTGGCCCTGCATGAGCGTCAGCGGAAGCGAGTAGGTTTCCGGCTTGCGTTCGTTGGCGGCGACCTCGAAGACCTTAAGTTCCTGGCCATCGAGCTTGACTGCCAGCTTCGAACGGTCGGTCCCCGCCGGTGTTTCGGCGGCGACGATCTTGAGCGTGTACTCACCCGAGAGGGGGACGTTGACCGGGATGGTCGCATCGCCCGTCGAGACGAGAATGATCCCGCCCTCCTCTTCCGAACCGTGGTCGTGGGCCACCTTGCTGCGTTCCAGCTCGCGACCCTTCCAACGCTTCACCGGCAGGTCGTTGGGATCGATGGAAATGATGGCGGCTTGCGACAGCTTGTCGGCAGCACCCAGATACTTCTCCATGAGCAGCGGCGGCAAAGACAGCACATCGCCAATGTTGTCGAAGCCGTAACCCACATCGTCGGAGGGGAAATCATCCGCCGGGCGCAGATTGACACCCAGCAGGTCGCGCACCGTGTTGTTGTATTCCGTGCGGTTAAGCCGTCGGACCGTCACCCGGCCTGGATCCGGATTGGTCGCGCAATCGACGTAATAGACGGTCGAATCCAGGAAGCTGACCAGCTTGGCCCTTTCTTCATCCGTGGGCTGCGGGCTGTCATCCGGCGGCATGATGCGGCCGTCGATGATCTGCATGATCCGCTCCCACTGCTTGCGATCCTTCAGGATCGATGCGGTGTCGAAATACTTGTCGAACGCGATTCCGGCTTCGGCATCCGGCCCCTGATGGCATTCGATGCAATACTTCTTCATGAATGGTGCGGCATGATCCGCGTACGCGGGCAGACTGTGTTCCGCCGCCTGCGCCACACCTGACGAACTGGGCGTACCATCGCCTTGCGGCCGGGGCCACAGGAAAGCAACGGCGCCCAGAGCGAGCACCAAAGCCGCCACACCCCCCACCGCCACACCAATGATCGAGTTCGAGGACGAAGACGATTTGCCACCGCGCTTGACCACGGCTCCTTTTCGCCGCGAAGGAAGCGGCGGTGCCTGGCGGGACGAACCGCGAGAGGACGACGAACCACCCGAACCTTTCGACTTCCCCTTCACGGGCGGAAGCGGCTGGGCCTCTTCCGCGTCGTGGTCTTCCAGGTCGCTGCTCGAAAAGCTGAACTCCTCCAACTCATCCACATCGACCGCTGCCTGGGGGATGCGCAGCACCTGTCGACAATCCGCGTTCGGGCAGTAAGCCTTCTTTCCTGCGAAGCGTCCATCCACCTTGAAGGTGTGGTCGCACGCAGAACATGTCACACGAATGCGCATGGCAGGCTGGACTTCCGGGGCAGGAGGGAGAGGCGGGACTTGGGGCGCAGCCCGTAAAAACGGAACGCATCCAAGTTGGCTGTTGTAAGTATAGCGCGCCGGACATCCCGGCGTCCACCACAGGAATTTGGGTTTCCACTGATTCCGTAAATGTTCACCACTTCAATGATTACGTCGAAGATTCCCTCGCCGTGGGCGCTGACTGACGGTCGACGATCAAGGCCGATCGTCAACAATCGTGCAAACTTCGTCGCTTCCCCTCACGGCAGCTTCCTTCTTCTTCCAAGCCAGGTGCCCAGTGATTCCTGAGAATTTGCCCGTGTCTTCGGAGAATGTGTCAGTGTTTTCCGAAAATGTGAACGATTGGCTGGCTCTTCTGCCGGAACACCTGAGGGAGCGTGCGCGTCTTTTGCGGGTCGATCGTCGGAACGACGCTTCCGAGCCTTCCGCCACCGGCGAAAAGCCTTCCGAAAATGTTGGGACACAAACACACCTCCTCTACTGGATACACCATTCGATGCGCGGGCACGAAAACCCCGCCCTCGATGTCGCCATCACCCTCGCGCACCATCTCCACCTGCCGTTGCTGGTTTACCAAGGACTCTCCGAAAACCACCCCTTCGCCAACGACCGCCGACACGCCTTCATCCTCCAGGGAGCCAAGGATCTCCACGCGGAACTCGCGGCAGCGGGAATCACTTCCGTGCTGCATGTCGCCCGCCGAGGACATGCCGGGGCGCATCGTGGGGCGCACCTGAAAACGCTCGCCGCCAGCGCGGCTGTGGTGGTCACGGACGATGTCCCCACGGCACCAACCATCCACTGGCGGGAGAGCCTCGCCCGTTCCGTGAACACCCCCGTCATCTGTGTCGATACCTCCTGCGTTGTGGCACCACAACTCGTGGGGCGCGCCTACGACCGGGCCTTCGCCTATCGCGAGGCCACCGCCTGGCTCTACAAGTCGCGCGTCACCCGCCCCTGGCCCCTGCTGCGCTACACCGGTGGCCCGGCGCCGATCTCGCACCTCCCCTTCGAGCCGGTCGACCTGGAGCGGCTCGAAATCCTCGATCTGCTCGCCGCCAGTGCGATCGATCATGGCGTTGCGCCGGTCCCCCATACTCCAGGCGGTTCAAAGGCCGGCTACGCGCGCTGGGAGGCGTTCAAAAAACAGGGCCTCAAACGCTATGCCGATCACCGGAATGATGCCCTCAAAAGTGGTGTCAGCCGCATGTCGGCGTACCTCCACTACGGCATGGTTTCCCCCTTGACCATCGCCCGCGAAGCCACCGCAGTCGGCGGCCCGGGAGCCGAGAAATATCTCGACGAACTCCTCATCTGGCGCGAGCTCGCCTGGTGCTTCTGCCACTTCCGCCCGGATCACGAAACCCTGGCCGCGATGCCTGCCTGGGCCCGGCACACACTCTCCGCCCACGAATCCGATCCGCGCACCGCCCTCTACGATTGGGAAACGCTGGCCCGGGCGCGCACCGACGATCCCCTCTGGAATGCGGCTCAAACCTCGCTCCTCAAACAGGGGGAACTGCACAACAACGTCCGCATGACCTGGGGCAAGGCCCTTCCCCAATGGACGGCCAACGCCGAGGAAGCCCTCAAGCTGCTGATAGACCTCAACCATCGCTACGCTCTCGATGGCTGCGACCCCGCCTCATATGGCGGCCTCCTCTGGTGCCTGGGCCAATTCGACAGGCCCTTCACTCCCGAAGAGAAGATTCTGGGCGGCGTCCGCGGCCGCTCCACGCAGGAACATGCCCGTCGGCTCGATCCCCAGAGATACCTTGAGAAGACATCCCGCCCGTTGACCCCCCGTCCCGTCCGCGTCGCCGTCGTGGGGGCTGGCATCGCCGGCCTCATGGCCGCCCGCACACTCTCCGATCATGGCTTCGAAGTCACACTCTTTGAAAAGAGCCGGGGCCTCGGCGGCCGCATGGCCACCCGCCGCCTCCCCGATGGCGGCCAGTTCGATCACGGCTGCCAATACCTCACCGCCACCACACCCCACTTCCAAAGGTATCTCGATGCCTGGACGGCCCAAGGCCATCTCGCCCCCTGGCAAGGCCGGATCGTCACCCGTGATGCAGCAGGAGCCTGGCTCGAACTTCCCGCCCACGAGCCGCGCTACGTCGGCCTGCCCGGCATGTCCTCCCTCGCCCGCCATCAGGCCAGCGGCCTCACCATCCATCAGGAGGTGCAGGTGCAGCGCGTCGAACAGCTGCAGGGCCAATGGAAACTGCATCTGCCGGAAGGATCTTCCATCACCGCGGAAAGCTACGACCATCTCATCCTGGCGATCCCCGCTCCGCAGGCCGCCCGGTTGCTCGCCGACCATCCCCTGGCCGCCTCACTGGCAAAGATCCCCATGTCCCCCTGCTGGACGGTGATGGGCACCCTCCCCACTCGCTGGGATCTCCCCTTCGATGGCTTCCGCGCGTCGGCAGAAGATTCACCCTCATTGGCCGTCGGTTGGGCGGGACGGGACACCTCGAAGCCCAACCGGCCCACCACGGCCGATCGCTGGGTTCTGCAGGCGACACCCGCCTGGACCCGCGCCCATCTCGACCTCCCCGCTGAGACGGTCGCCACCCGCCTCTGGCAGGAATGGTGCCGTTTCGTCGCCCTGCCCGAAACACCCCAGCCAGAGACACCTCGCCCCGAACTGCTGGCTCACCGCTGGATGTTCGCCGCCCGGGAAGAGACGCCCCCCAGCGAATCACCATTCGATCCCCAGATCCGCGAAGAACTCGACACATTTCAAGCCCTGCACCACACCCCCACCCACGTCACCGCCTGCGGCGACTGGGCAGTTGGCAGTCGCATCGAATCCGCCTTCCTCTCCGGCCTCGCCGCCGCCGGCTTCGTCATGAGAAAAGAACTCCTCCCCCAACCCACCCCCACCACGCTGTTCTAGAGGCAAGTCATACGCATTTCAATTTGAAATATCGCTCTGTGTACCATGCTTGCAGCTTTGGGCAAGCATGCCTTTGCGATCCTCAATGTGCTATTTCAAGTTGCGATTTGTATCACTACGCACTTAATGGATTTTATATAAATTGTAGACTGCACAAGAGGTGATATGCCACGTCGTTCACAACAAGTAACGGGTGGCCCGGCCACCTCGTGGCCGGGTCGTCGTGCGAAGCCACGACGACAAGAAGCCTCACCTTCCGCATGACCGTCTCTCAAAACGCGCCCCACGGATAATGCTGTACGACATGGCTCGCAACCACTTCAAACAAAACCAGAGCCAGCATGTCTTGGCAACGACCAGATCGCCATTTCCATGTTGCAATTCGTATGACTTCGCGCCTTCGCGTGAAAAAATCTTCCCGGTCCCGCATCCAATAAAAACAGGGCCTCACGCGAAGGCGCGAAGATCGCGAAGTTTTGCAGGGAAAGTTGTGTCAAATAACATTGATACAATTGTATTCTGTCGCGAACAACACTATGCAGTGGGCAGATGGAGTTGTAATTCATGTCCATTGACCTCTCTCACCCGGAGTTGCGATGAATCTGCCGCAGCGATTGCTGGGAGCCTTTTTTGGCGTGATGACTGTTCCGGTGATCTTCGTGATCCTATCGGCGGTCATATTGCTGCACATACCTACCATCTCGATGATTGGATGGTCTGCGGTGCTCGGAGCCATTGCCGGATTTCTCGTCCCGAATCTGTTCACCTATCTGGCCGAGCTGATGTCATACTTCACACCCTGACGAAGTGGCCGTGTCTCGACCAGCCAAGTCGCCTCACCGCAGGAAAGAAAGCTTGACAATGGGCCGATTCTCGCCAAATGGCTCTTTCTCCCTCGACGGTTGGCTGGGCATGTCGTTGCTGCCGGCGGTCTTGTTGGCGATCGGCGAAGTCGGTGTCATCGTCTGCTACAATTTGTTGGGACTCCCCATCCCGCGCGTCACCCAGGCCATCCAGGTTCTGGGGCAGTATGTGGTGCTGCGCCACTTCCTGTGGGTCATGAACCGGCACCACCGCTGGGGTCTCCAGTTCGACCTGGGACTCTACTCTCCTTTCCTGGAAGCAGAACGGGGACTCTTCAGGGCGACATTCTGCTCCTGGGCGGGGTTCGGCAGCGCAATCGCGATCCTGCTGCTGCTCTCCCTCGGTCAACTGGCCCTTGAATTCACAACAGTCTTCTTCCGTTGACCATTTCATCGCCAGCTGCATCCGGAGTTGCACGCACTCAGCCCCTAGTGTGTTATGCGGCCAGGTGTCTTTTTGCGAGACACAAGATGTTTCCCAAAAACGGCTTACACCCTGTGTCGCGATTCCTGAACAACCTATTTTCGCAGGCCGGTTTGCCAAAATGATATCCCGAGCTTAAGATCTAGACAGCATTGAGACTGAGTCTCAGTCCCCCGCCAGCCAGTGGAGGTGATCTCGCCAGCCGAGACTCATCCCTCCCAGCCAGCCCACCATCGCAGCGCCCTTGACCACAACCGTCCGCTGGCCACCTTCCTCTGCTCTGGAGAACCTCCCATGCGAAACGCTCGCTCGGCGTTCACGCTCATCGAACTCCTCGTCGTCATCGCGATCATCGCCATTCTCATCGCCTTGCTGCTTCCCGCCGTCCAGCAGGCCCGCGAGGCCGCCCGGCGAACACAGTGCAAGAACAACCTCAAACAACTGGGCCTCGCTCTCCACAACTACCACGATGCCTTCACCATCTTCCCCCCCTCCGGCTGCATCGACCGCAACAGCACCTCGCAACAGCCCTGGTCGGCGCAGGCCTATATCATGCCCTATCTCGATGGCGGCACCGTCTATAGCCGGATGAACTTCTCCTATGGCTACCACCACGCTGTGAACACCGGCGCCTATCCCCCCTTCGGCCCGGCAGCGACCCGCGTGTCGGTCCTCATATGCCCCAGCGATCCCGGCGACCGCGCCCGCCTCAGCAGTGGCGGCACACCGGAGCATTACCCGCTCTGCTACGCCCTCAGCATGGGCCGTTATCTCATCTACGATCCCAACAACGGCAACACTGGCGGTGCCGCCTTCGCCCCCAACGGCAAGTTCACCACCGCCAGCTTCACTGACGGCACGAGCAACACCATCGCCATGGCCGAGGTGAAGGCCTTCACCCCCCGCTTCCACGATGCCACCGGCGTCGCCACCGAACCGACCGCCCCCAGTCAAGTCAGCGGTACCTACACGGCCGGTGCCTGGTCGGCCTCGAACGGTCACACTGAATGGGTCTGCGGCCGCGCCATCCACAACGGCTTCACCACCACCTTCGGCCCCAACACCACCGTCCCCCACACCGAAGCGGGCGTAGCCTACGACATCGATGTCTCCAGCAACCGCGAGGGGACCAGCACCACCGCCCCCACCTACGGCATCATCACCTCGCGCAGCTACCACGAAGGGATCGTCCAATCCCTCCTCATGGACGGTTCCGTCCGCTCCGTCTCCGAAAACATCGACCTCGGCATCTGGCGCGCCTTGGGAACTCGGGCGGGCAGCGAGGTCCTCGGTGAAATTTAACTCACCGTGACAATTTGATACTCACTCATATTAAAAGTATCGCTCTGCGTGCCATGCTTGCGGCTTTGGACAAGCATGCTTATTGCGATCTTTAAAGCAGTGTATCAAGCCGCGATCCGCATCACCCCTTCCCTCGCCGGGCAGGTACGCGTCATCTCGCACGAGTCACCGCTTTGCGGCTCATAGCCTGCGACTCACTTCAAATGGGTCGAGCGGTCACAGGGAACCAGATAGCTCTTCAGATCCGCGAGCAGCCTTTTCGCCCGCGTCTGGAACGTGGCTTCCGATCGCGGGTTCCCCTTCGCCTGCACTGTTACGCAGATCGATTCCGGGGAATTGGGACTACGCCGCGAAGCGTGCCCATTGTGCTCGTTGATCAGTTCCGGAAGAACGATCTCGACTGTGACGGGCCGCATGCCGTCGGTCCAACCCCACAAACCGAAGATCGTGCCGCCGCCGCACTGCATCTTCACCCGGCCCGGCTCCACCGTCAGTAGTTTGGCCTGATGATCCTCGATGAAGCCCGAGAGCTTCTGCACAATCCCCTGGCCGATGCCGATATAGAACCGCTGCACGAACTTGAACGGATCGTCGTCGTCCTGGCTCGTTCCGTTCGACGATTTGCGTCCATGGGCCGACATCAGCTGGCAGGTGCGGTTGCGGCCCGTCTGCTTGGCCTCGTAGAGGGCCTTGTCGGCCCGGCCGACCAATGTCGCCACCGTGTCCCCCCGCACCACCTGCGTGACGCCGAACGAGGCCGTGATCCGCAGAGCGGGATGATCCGCGAAACGCATCGCCTGGATGCTCATCCGGAAGCGTTCGCTCTTGCGGATGGCCAGTTCGATATCCGTCGCCGGGCAGACGACGATGAACTCCTCGCCGCCATAGCGACCGATGATCTCGCCCGAATACGATTCATGCTGCAAGAGCCGGGCGAGGTCGACGAGCACCTGGTCGCCGACGGTGTGGCCATGCTTGTCGTTGATACTCTTGAAGTGATCCGCGTCGACGAAGATTACGCTGAACGGCTCACTGACTGCCTCGGCGTTGAACTTTTTGAGCAACAGTTCAATCTGGCTGTCGAGTTCACCGCGATTGGCCACCCGGGTCAGTGCGTCGCGGCTGGCCAGCATCTTCAGCGCGTGGAGTTCTGGAGAGGTTTCCGCCTCATCATCCCGTTCGGTCCGGCGATAGATTTCCGCAATGGCCTGCAGCCGCTGGTGCTTGTCAATCAGCGGAAAGGCCTGCAGCTCGATGCTGACCGGCTCGCCTTCGCCGTTGTTCATGTTGAGGGTGGCGGCATAGCTGGCACCCGTCGCGCAGATCGCCTCCATGGGGCATTGCGACGCCGCGAGCGGAACCCCCCGGTCGTCGGCATAGCCGAAGAACTGGGGCTTCCAGGTCACTCCCAGCACCTCCGCCGCGGATCGTTTGAACGTCCGCGCCGCGCCGCGGTCCCACACGAGGATGCGGCGGTTGGCGTCGATGATTGACATCCCGTCGTACAGGCTGTCGAGCGTGTGCAGATAACTGAAAAGATGGCTCAGATTGGCCGCTTCGGCCAATTCCGCCTCGTTGGGAGCCATGAAGTAGTGCATCAGGGGATCATCGTCGGCCATGGTCCCGTCCAGCGCGGGCGGGCCGTACGTGTGGATCCACCGCTGCAGCGCCGAGACGATGTTGCCGTCGAACTGCGTTCCCGCATTCTCGTTGAGCAGTTTGAGGATCTCGTCGTGCGCCTTGGCCCGGCGGAAGACCTGGTCGTGACTGAGCGATTCGTAGGCGTCGGCCACCACGAGAATCCGAGCCCCCTGGTGTATCTCGCTGAAGGTCGAGCCCCCCCGGGGATCGCGGGAGTACCGGTGGTGGGAATCGGTGATGATCCGCACGATGAGCGGATCGACCCGGCAGGTTTCGAGGACGTCGATTCCCAACATGTAATGCTGGGTCATCAACCGCAGCTCGTCCGAATTGAGTCGGGCGGGTTTGAAGAGGACGCTGTCGGGAACGCCGATCTTCCCCAGATCGTGGAGCAGCGCCGCGATTTCCAGGGCCCGCAGGTTGCGGTCTTCCCAGCCGAGATACTTCGCCAGACCCGTCGCCAGCCGCGCCACGCGCTGGCTGTGACGCATGGTGGCGGGATCGCGGAATTGCAGCCCGTTGAGCAGGCTGCGGAAGACGCGGTGGCTGATCAGCCCGTGGAGTTGGGCGTCGGCCCGGTCGGGCGTGTTGTCCCGCTCGGCCCGGCGGACAAGATTCACCAGCCCCAGCAACACCCGCGAAGAATCGAGCGGATAAGACGCGACATGTACGACTTCCCCATTGCCGGCTGGTGCCATCAGGTCGAGCACGGCGGAGTCGGAGGTCAACGTCATTGCCGGTACCGGGCCATCTCAAGGAGGGCGAAACTTTCGGAAATCACCGCACAAACGGGAAAGCCGTCACGCTCCCCCGCATGGAGTTTACCGCAACCGGCCGCAATCGACCGTCCGCGTCAAGAATTCTTCTCGATTCAACCTGAACCCTAGGTCATCATTTCGAGTTGTCAAACCGCCACAACCAGCCTTCCCCATTCATCACGGATGGAGGGTTCACAAAGCCGGTCTCGGAGGGAACAATGAGTTGATCGACCTGTCCGGGCGTCACTATGAGTCCAGACACGGATCCGCTCGATTTTCCCGCACGAAGAGAGGAACGCCTGACGACCGTATGAGTGCCCTGTTCCGCAAGCGCCGCTCGCTGCATCTCCCGATCACTCTGAGCGTGACGCTGATTGTCCTCAACGTGAGCCTGATGATTGTGTGGATTGTGCTGTTCGCACAGAACACATGGTGGGCCGCGCTCGTCCTGGGTGTCGTCGTCTTCGCCCTGATCCTCACCGGGCTCTCAATCTACATGGTCCTCATGATCAAGGAGGTGCGGCTCAACCAGCGACAGGCGAATTTCGTGGACGCCGTGACCCACGAACTCAAATCGCCCATCGCCTCGCTCAGCCTGCATCTGGAAACGCTCTCCCTGCGGAGCCTCTCCGACGACCAGCGGCAAAAATTTTATGCCACCATGGAACGCGAACTCGAACGCCTCGACACCCTTATTTCACAACTTCTGGAAGTGGGCCGCATCGAGGCGATTGGTCGGCAGAATCCCATCACCGATCTGCTGCTCGATTCTCTGCTCCGATCCGTCGCCCAGGAGGTTGCGGGGCATTACCGCAAAGAGGCCTCGGATATCTTCCAGTTCGATCTTGAAACCGCCGTCCTGCGGGCACCCCAGGTGGTGGTCGAAACCATCTTCCGCAACCTCTTCGACAACGCAATCAAATACGGCGGTAATCCGCCGTTCGTGCAGATCCGTGTCCGTTCGCATGGTCGCGGTCGGATCGTCATCAG
>PNLE01000110.1 GCA_013822855.1 Planctomyces sp. | reverse complement strand
CGGACATCGGCGGCAGTGCGCATGCCGCCACCGGCGAGAAGAGTGGGTGCCGGTGCTGCCTGAGTTCGTGCTTCATTCGTCGAATCGAGTGTCCCCAGTGTCTCGCGTAGCGTGGCGATCTGCTGGCCGGTTGAGCCGCCGGTCGCCGAGCCGACATCGGCCAAGTCGAGGACGATCCATTGCGTGATTCCCCAGGCAGCCAGTCGGTGGATGCTGGCGGCTAGGCCCCTCTCCTGAAGAGAAGCTGCCGCTTGCCAGTGGCCGCTGCGGAAGTCGAGCGAGATCCACAGCCGCCGGGGATCTTCCACGCTGGTGATCAACTCCCCCACCCACTCCAGCGACGGCAAAGACTCGGTTCCCAGAATCACGTCATAGCCCCGGTTGATCGCGGACAGCACCTCTTGCTCACGATGGAACCCGGCGTCGATCAGGATGCGTGTCGCCACACCCGGCAAACGGGGCCAGGCCGCCGCTTGTGGCTGGCCATCGACAATTCCGTCGAGATCCGCGACATACAGCCAACGGGGCCGCCATTGGGTGGCGAACTGTTCCGCCAGAGCTTGCGGCGACAAGGCCCGGCCCGGCCCATCGGTCCACGGCTGGTACTTCTCCCGCTCGCCCGCCACGGCATGCACCGCCAGGCCCTGGCGGATATCCACCACGGGCACAATCAGCGAACTTCCGGAGGGTGGGAGCAGATTCAAGGAGTATCGCCTTTTCGAGATGGCAACTTGCGAGGCGGGCACACGTCACCGCTCCACGTTAATCTCCACGATCTCAGAATGAGAGAAACTGGCCGATGGTCACAGAGTACGCAGCATGACCGATTTGACTCATTTCGACAGCGAAGGCCGCTCGCGGATGGTGAATGTGGGTGGTAAGCCGCTGACCGAACGCACCGCCACTGCCGAGGGGTTCGTCGTCGCGAGGCCGGAAACCATGGCCCGGATCGTCGGGGGCGGCACGGCGAAGGGGGATGTCCGGGAAGTGGCCCGTCTCGCGGGGATCATGGCGGCCAAGAAGACAGGCGAACTGATTCCGCTCTGTCATCCGCTGGGCCTGGATGCCATCGAGATCGACTTCAGTCTCGCGTCGCCCACCCAGCTGCGGATTGTCGCAACCGCCAGCCTCACGGCCAGGACCGGCGTCGAGATGGAAGCCCTCACCGCCGTCTCGATCGCGGCCCTCACTGTCTACGACATGTGCAAGAGCGCCGACAAGGGGATGACGATCGGTCCCATCCGTCTTCTTTCAAAAACCGGCGGCAAGTCGGGTGACTGGCACGCGGATCATGAGTGATCCCGGAGACCACTGGCAGCGGAAGATCATTGCCGGAGCCATCTGCGATTTCTTCGCCCCACCCGACCCGCAGGCGGTGCTGATCTTCCTTCACGGGATGAGTGGCGACACCCTGGCCGGGAACAGCCACTGGACGCGAATCGCCGCCGAGCATCGCGTGCAAATTGTGGCTCCACAGGGTGCGTTCTTGGAAGAAGCCAATTCCCGAGGGCCGCTCGATCACACCAATGCTCCCTACTGCTGGTGGATGGATAGGGGAGAGATGCCGCTCGGGTCGGGAATTAATCCATCCCTCAGTCCGGAAATGTGGCTTGTCCAGCAGCTGCAACCCGCTCTCGCGGCTACCGGCTCGCCGGTGGCGCTGGCGGGCGAAGAAGTGGGTGGACACGGCGCATTGCGGACGGCTTATCGCCACGCGCGGCAGTTTCCGATCGTCCTGGCGGTGGCACCCAAGGTCGATCTCCATAACATCCACGGCTTGGGAACTTCGCTCGATCGTCTCTACGACACAGCCGAGGACGTTCGGCAGCAGGAAGCGACGGTCTGGCTGCATCCGCTCGACCGGCCACGTTTCCAGTTGATCCTCTGCGACCCGGCGAACGAATTCTGCTTTCCAGGTTGTCAGACACTGCTGACCAAACTCAGTTCGACAGGTTGTCCGCACGAGGCCGACATCTCGCCCCGAATGTTTGATGCAGGAACAACAGAGCGGGATGCCGCCGCCCCTCGGTTCTTCTCCTTCCTGATGGACGCCATTTTGCGGATGTCGCTGGAGTAGAGGGGCTTTTCCGCGAACACCACCATTTGGCAAGAGGTTTCCCAAGGACGCGGTCTCTGCTTGCCGAAATCCTTTGGTGAACATCCGAGCCGCGTGGCATACTTCAGCGTGAAAAGTCTCGCGTTCTGTCGCCACTCGCCCTTGGAGACGAGATGAGCACGCTCCCTTCCTCCGAATCGTGGCCTTCCTCCAACATCCGTCAGACGGATGAAGCGGCGGCACGGCACGATGTGACGGAAGTGGTTCGTCCTGTGTTTCGCCCCCTGGGTCTGCGCCCCAGCCACATCGCCGGGATTTTCCTGAGTGCTGTCTTCCATGTCTGGTTGGTCATGACGCTCATGCGGCTGGAGGTGCTGCCGCAATTCGAGATGATCTACAGCACCATCGAAACGCGGTTTCAATCGACGGATGAGCAGCCGGAGCCGATTGAAGAGACCCCGGTCTTCGAGTTGGCCAATCCGGACGACCGGGAGTTGCCGCAGGTGCTGTCGATGAACAGCACCGCGGTGGGGCGGGAGATCGTCGTCAAACCGGAACTCTCGATCCCCGCCGAGTTTCGCGAGCGGTTCGAATCGGCCACTCCCTCTCCGCCGATGATCGACATTCCCGAAGGAGTGGAACTCAGCGATACGATCGTCGTCCCCGGCACCACGGGCGAGGGAATGGTGCAGCTTGATGCGGCGCTGGATCGCATCACCTGGGAGATCGCCCAGAACCTCAAGGAGAAGAAAGTGCTGGTCGCCTGGGTGCTCGATTCCTCGGCGAGCATCGTAAAGCAGCGACGGCAGATCGCGGGCCGCCTCAAACGCATCTACAGCGAACTGGATGCACTCGACGAGGCGGGTGAATTCGGGCGGGCGACGCAGCCTCTCATCAGTGGTGTGGTCACCTTCGGAGCGACCACGAATTTCATCACGCCGCAGCCCACCGACAACATCGACGAGATCGTTCAGGCGATCACCGAGGCCCCCACCGATCCCAGCGGTGTCGAGAACACGTTCACCGCCGTCTCGCAGGTTCTGTCGCAGTGGGGCGATTACCGCCATACGCAAAACCGCCGGTTGATGATCCTGGTGATCACCGATGAAGCGGGCGACGACCACGGCCCGCCGCTCGAACTGGCGATCAATCGCTGCCGGAATCTGGGGGCGAAGGCGTATGTCGTCGGCCCGGCGGCTCCCTTCGGCAGGCGGCAGGGCTTCGTCGATTACGTCGCACCGGAGGATGGCCAGACGTATCGCCTGCCGGTCGATCTCGGGCCGGAGACGGTCGTCGTCGAAGGGGTGGATCTCCCCTTCTGGTACGAGGGGCCGCAATACACCTATCTGAGCAGCGGCTTCGGTCCCTACGCCCTGACGCGACTCGTCCATGAGACGGGGGGCATCTACTTTATGACCAATCTCACCACCACGGAAACCCTCTCGATCACGGGGAGTTTCGATGCCGAGAAGATGAAGCCGTTCGAGCCGGAATATCGTTACGGCACGCCTCAGGATCTTCTGCGCGTGCTCACGAAGCACCCCTTGAGGGCCAGCGTGGTGACGGCCGCCGAGTTCAGCCAGACGACGAAGATCCGCTCGCTGGGGACGCCGCCGCTGGAGTTCCGGGTGCAGCCGGGAAATTTCCGGCAGCAGCTGACCCGAGCGCAGGAATCGGTCGCGATCAGTTCGGCGGCGATCGACCGCATCCTGGCAAACTATCCGCAGGGGATGGAGCGGCAGGGGGCTGACAAGTTCCTCGCCTCCGAGAAGCATCCCCGCTGGCGAATCGCCTTCATGCTCGGCTACGGGCGGCTGCTGGCCCAGAAGGTGAGGTCGTTCGAGTACAACTCGGCCTGCGCGCAGCTCAAGACGAAAATGGGTGACGAGGACATCGCCAAGCGGAGCAACCACTGGATCTTCCGCCCCGAGCCTCAACTGCAATACGCCCCGATTCTGAAGAAGACGGCGGAACAGGCTGAGTCGTTGCTCAAGAAGGTGCTGGAGGAGGCACCGGGGACGCCCTGGGCACTTCTGGCGGCTCGTGAGTTGCAGAATGGCTTCGGGATCCGCGTCATCGAACGCTACATCCCGCCACCGCCTCCCACACCACCCCGCCCGGCGAACGCTGCCAAACCGAAACTCACACCGAAGTTCGCCCCGGAACCCCAACCCAAAAAACCGGCTCCTCCACCACCACCCAAGCCCGTGCTGCCCAAGTTGTAGGGCAGGCGAAAGGCAGGGCTCAAACGGTCGCGGCTGGGGTTCGCGCAGGCAGGATGCCAGCGAGCATCAGGAAGTTTCGCAGGAGATCGGTGCCGCTTTCGGTGAGGAAGCTTTCCGGGTGGAATTGCACACCGTGGATGGGGTAACGCTTGTGGGCCAGGCCCATGACTTCGCGAGGATGGCCGGGGTAATCGGCCCAGGCGGTCACTTCGAGATCCGCACTGAGTGTCGCCTCCGGCACGATGAGGCTGTGGTATCTGGTGCAGGTCATCGGCTGGGGCAGGCCCGCGAAAAGGCCCTGGTTCGTGTGGTGCACGGGGGAGAGCTTGCCGTGCATCAGCCGCGATGCCCGGATGACCTGCGAGTCAAAGACCTGGGCGATCGATTGATGCCCCAGACAGACGCCGAGCGTGGGGATCGTCGGGCCGAGTTCCCGGATCAGCGCCATCGAAATGCCCGCTTCCGTCGGTGAGCAAGGGCCGGGCGAAACGACGATGGCTTGAGGCGAGAGGGCGGCCACCTCCGCGACCGTGATCTCGTTGTTCCGCACGATCTGCATGTCAATGCCAGCATCGATCTCGCCGAATCGCTGGACGAGGTTGTAGGTGAAGGAATCGTAGTTGTCGAGCACGAACAACATGCGGGATGTCGCCTTCAAAACCGGCCGGAATGGCGACACGGGGCCATCGGCCAAACGCTGGAAACGTCTTGGAAGAATCTCACGGCTGCGGGGTTAGGTCACCTGCAACTGTAGCGATGCGACGGACAGGCGGGTACTGTCTCAAGGTCGGGCTCAAGGCTAGGTCGCCCACTGAGAGGTGCGTGTCACTTGCGGGATACCCTCCACGCAACCCGACACGGGCCCTGATGATCCGGTTCCCTCCCGCCCCGCCGGTTTCCCCTCTTTCGCGAAGAACGCTGTCCATGCCCCCGTCGATCCTCACTCTCGATCAGTTTCTCAAGCAGCAGGGTTGGGTTGCGACGGGGGGGCACGCCAAGTTCGTCATCCAAGAGGGCGAGGTGACCGTCAACGGCGAGATCGATACCCGTCGCGGTCGGAAGATGCGGATCGGTGATTTGGTCGAATGGAATGGCGAAGCGGCCACAGTCCCCGAAGGTTCGGGGGCCCTGCCGACCGACCCGCCAGCCGGTGATCCGACCACCAATTCTTGAACCTTTCGAGGGTTGAGAAACAAAAAAAATCCGTCGCCGACCACGAGGATCGGCAACGGATTTCTGTTCACATGGAGCGAGCGAACCAAGAGCTGTGGTCGACGAACCCATGCTCGCCAGACCGATCGCCACTGATTCAGCGAATTACGCTCTGCGAATTACGCCATGTCCTTGAGGCTCTTGAGAGCGCGGATCTTGACGGTGTTGCGGGCGGGCTTGGCCTTCACGACCATCATTTCGCCGGGCTTGAACGGATTGGCGCGCTGTGTGGCCTTGGTGGCTGGCTTGCGGACAACCTGGATCTTGAGCAGACCGGGGACGGCGAACACACCGGGACCCTTCTTGCCGATCTGCTTGCCGATCAGTTCGCTCAGGGCGGTGAAGACAGCCTGCACGTCCTTCTTGGTGAGCGAGGTGGTTTCCGCGATCGATGCGAAAATATCGGTCTTGGACAGTGGCTTCTTCTCTTCAGTCGTCATTCGATTCTCCTGATGGCAGTCAGATCGGGGCTTGGCCAGTCGTACTCCGGGAACGATCTCCGCCGAACGGCGAAACACGTTTCCGGCCAGCAATTGGCTGAAATTCGGGGCCGTTCAAGCAACCCCACACGAAAGGTATCTAACTGCTGCGAAAATTGAATGTCAATGACGCCCCGACTCAAAAACCCCTGTTTTTCAGGAGTTTCCTAGGATTTCAGCCTGAATTGCCCAGTCGGCAGCCTGTTTCGGTGTGGTTTGCCCCCGGAAGTCCCCTCGCCGAGCTCAACAGGACAACCGCTGTGTTCCACCGGGGATTCGGTTATTCTCCACTGCGTGGGACTTTGCGGTGGCCTCAATGACGACCTGCTGCGGCGGCCTCCGAATGAGGGCTGCCGGGGGAAGTGAAACCACGGAAGTGTGGTCGATCGCCGCCGGTGGCCGGATGAAATGCGATTTGAACTTATTGGAACCGGGGACACACGGGATGGCCGAACTGTTGATCCGCAGTGGTTCCTCGACGGGACAAAGACTTTCGCTTCCACCCCGTGAACTGGTGGTGGGGCGCGACGAATCGGCCGACATTCGGCTCAATTCGGCCTTGGTGAGCCGCCGGCATTGCCGTGTCTCGCCGGGAGTCGTGCTGCGTCCCGGTGTGGAAACACTCGTGGTGGAAGACCTCGGCAGTCAGAACGGCACATTTGTGAATGAAGTGGCGATCACCGCCGCGACGACCCTCGAACCGGGAGACCGGCTGCGGGTCGGAGCGATGATCTTCGAACTCGCGGGAGCCGGTTCCACACCCACGCGGTCATCGGCGGGGATCAACAGTCCCTCCTCGACCGGCTTCGCCCGACCAGCTGGCGGTAAAGCGCCATCGGATGCCGACATCACCGACTGGCTGACCCAACCCCTGGGACGGAGTGCTGATGGAGCCGCGGAGGACGATGATCGCTCCACCCAGGATACCGCCGAGATCGGCGTGGAGGTGCTGGCCGCTGTCCGCAAATCGCTGGAGGGCGAGGCGGCCGATCGCCGCCGCCGTGACACGTCGGAGGTCTCCAGCGTCACGACAGCTCCCGCTCGGCAGCCGGCACCAAGTCCCGCCAAACAAGACGGGCCACCCATGGAAGAACGGACCCTGCCGCCGAACGAGTGGACGCAGGAGGCGGCGGAGATCATCCGCGAGTATTGGGAAAAGCAATTGAGCCGCAGCTGAAACGCGGCAACTGTGACGGCTTTCGGGCCGGGTGTGCGATTGACGATTCGACTCTGGTTAGCTGTTTGATGGGTTTGTGACTTCCATGCGTATCATTTCGGGTCGATTCCGCCGCCGCACGCTCCAAGCCAATCCGGGGAATACTACCCGTCCCATCACCGACCGGGCCAAGGTGATCCTGTTCGACAACATTGAACGGCATTTCCAGGGCCGGCATGTGCTCGACATCTTTTGCGGCACCGGTTCATTGGGGCTGGAAGCTCTCAGCCGGGGGGCCAGCACCTGCGTCTTCATCGAGCAGGATCATCGTGCCTTCGAACTGCTCAAGGCGAACATCGCGCATGTCGGGGCGAACGAGATCGCGATCCCCTGGCGGATCAGCGCGCTGCAGTCGTCGCTCAAACCCAAGGGGACCGACTGGCTGCCGTACGGTCTGGTCTTCTTCGACCCCCCCTATGTGATGCTCAAGGATGTGCGGCCCGGCTTGCCACTGCACCGCATGCTCACGCGTCTGGCGCGGCCCGACATCACCACCGACGATGTGTTGATGGTGATCCGCGGGCCCGAGGATGCGAGCTACACCCTTCCCGATTGCTGGAGCATCGAACGGACAATGCGGGTGGGGAGCATGCAGCTCGCCTTCATCCGCAAAGTTCCCGGCATGTTCCCGGAGGCGACCGAGACGGACACGATGTCCGACACGGGGGCTGATGATTCCGTGGAGGATGCTCCAAGCAAGGACGGTGGAGAGGTTCCTGCCACCGAAGAGCCATCCGCATGAGTGAAACCGCACAGCGATCTTTGAGTGAAACCGCACAGCGATCTTCGCGGCTCGTTTTAAAAACGAAACTCGCCACTATCGCGGGGCGTGATTCGCGGGCCGGGTTGGCGGTTCGCGAGACGATCCTCTCGATCGCCATCCTGTTCGTGCTGCTCATGCTGGCAATCCCCGCCATCCTTCAGGCCCGCACGGCCGCACGCCTCCAGACCGAGAAGCAGCGCCTCAGCCGCATGGGTCTGGGGATGCAGGTCTACCACGACACCTTCAGCAGCTTTCCAGGTGCGGGCAGAAGCCTTCCCGGTGCCGGCCGCAAGCCGACCTCCCCACCGAAGTGAGCGTGCCGACTGGTTGTCGGTTGAAGAGGTTCACTTGCGGATGAGATCCGGGCCGTCGCCGCAGGTCTTCTCGTAGCCGCCCTTCCCCTTGACGTATTTGGTGAAGCCCATCTTGTCGAGGTTCTTGTCGGAGAGCTTCGTCGTGTTCGACTGGCTGCTCCACGGCTTGGAAATCGTGGCCGATGTGAAGCAACGCCTCACGGGGACACCCGACTGGGGATGCTGTGTCAACGGTTCCGCGGCGATCGGCTGGAGGATCTCGAACTGAGTTCCCCCCGTCCCGTCGGGAAGGACTTCCTCATAAACATAAAGCGGCATGATCCTGCTCCCGCCAAGAGTGCGTTATGCCAGATCGCGGTCTTCAAACAGAATGAACGCCAACAGGATGCTCACCGCGATGTAGCACATCGCATAGAGTGTCGCGGTCGCCAGATACAATGGCGGCACCATGGTTCCCGTCGAGATGGCGGTGCTCATGTTGAACCACTCGAGCCCCGGCAGGACGACAGAGATCAGTTTGGCCATAAACGTCACGAATTCGAGCTTGATGGCACCGGCCTGAACCAACTGAGGGGTCAGGTTGCCGATCACATAGATCGGGAAGCAGATCGCCATGTTGACGACGAAAGGCAGGCGGGTCGAGATGGCGACACTGACCGCCCCCAGGATGGCCACTTCGAGGAACGTCAGCACCAGGCCGGGGAACATCTGCAGGACATCCGGAATGCGCTGCATCGCCTCGGGGATTTCTTTGCTCGACTCCCGGGCGTCATAGCCGACTTTGTAGAAAATCAATAGGCCGAAGACGATGGAAACGGGGATCATGTAGAGCAGTACGGTCTGCAGGATCCCGACATACTTGCCAAGGATGAACTGCCGCCGGGTGATCGGCTTGGAAAGGAGCGTCATCGCCGTCTTGCCTTCGATCTCGTCGGCGATGCTGGTACTGGCGGTCCAGGTGGCGATCAAAAGACCGCAGATCAGGATCGTCGTCAGCCCGCACTCCTTGAGCATCTTGAGGTCTTCGCCCAGCGAGTAGAACGGCAGCCAGGTGTTGATCACCAAAAAGGCGATCGTCGCGGCGATCGAGAGCCAGAAGACCGGTTGGCGAACCGCTTCCTTCGTGGTCGCGCGGGCGATGATCCCGCCCTTCGTGCCGTAAGAGTAGAAGAGCAGTCCCGCCAGGAACAGAACCATGCCGATGCTGAAAAAGACCCAGTTCTTCAGATCGTTCGCCAACTCGATGCTGGACGCTGCCAGTAAAAACATGGGATTCCTCGAAGGTCGATCACAAATGAAGGATAGGAATGAATCGCGAGAGGATGACATCAGCCAGCGGTAGTGCTGATTTGGTGCAAGAAACTCCTCCCTCGTCGATACCGGCCATGATACGACAGGTTGCCACCGAATGCTGGTCTCCCGCAAGAAAAGACCTTCACAATCGACGGGGATCCCATCGAAATCGGAACACTCCGCAGTTTTTTCACCTTCCGTGGCCCTCCCGGATCGGTGAGGTGAACATATGAATCAGATTCAAGTCGGCAGGAAAGCCATCCGGAGGATCCAATCCGCCATGAGCACCAGCGTCATGATGGGAAGCCCCCAGCTCACGGCTTGCGACAGGAAGATCTGCACCCGCCGACTGTTAACCCAGTGATTCCCCGCCAGCTTGAGGATTCGATAAGGAATCTGCACCACGATGAGCACCGCCGCCAGCCAACCCCAATGATGTTGGTGAAACCCCGCCCGCCATTGGCCTTGGAGGGTATGCACCGTCGCCCGCGTCAATCCGCAGCCGGGACATTCGACATCGAACAGCCTCCGCGACATGCACAGGTGGGGGATGGCCCAGCCACTCCGGTCGGAGAGGCCTTGCTCCTGGCCTTCAATCGGTTCTGCACCGAAGGCTGGCAGTCTCACCAGAATTCGGCCTTGATGGCTTCCCGTCGACACTCCATCGATCGCCGCTCCGCCCACCTGGAGCAACGGTACGAGGGCGAGGAGGACGAGGGCACCACCTAGCAGCACGAAATCCGCGAGACGCGATGTTCCCATCTCCCGTCTGACGCGAGATGGGCGGGCCGACTTGGCTCCTTCTACGGAGCCGACAGCGATCGCATCAGCCCTTGGATCAGCACGTACATCAGGTTCCACGCGACAGCCATCCCGCAGCTCAATCCGATCATCGCCAAACCACTCCGCCATTCTCCCAAGGCGCAGCGGGAAGCACCAATCAGAATGCCCCCCAGCTGGCAGAGGATGCAAATCAGCCAGTCGCCGGGGGTGAGCGTTGGACGATCGCTGTTGGGGGCCGCCTCGTCCATCATGTGTTCGCCTTGTGGGAGGCGGGGCCGCGGGCGATCAAGCCCGCGACATAGCCTCCCTTGAAGCCCGCATCGATGTTGACCACAGTCACGTTCGCGGCACAGCTGTTGAGCATCGAGAGGAGGGCCGCCAAACCGCCAAAGTTGGCCCCGTAGCCCACGCTCACCGGGACGGCGATCACCGGCACGGCGGTCCATCCCGCCACCACCGAGGGAAGCGCGGCCTCCATCCCCGCGATCACGACAATCGCCGCCGCCTGCTGGATGCGGGGAATTTCCGCAAGCAGCCTTTGCGGACCGGCGACACCGACATCGCAGATCAGGTCGACTTCCGCACCCAGCCAGCGCGCGGTCTCGGCCGCTTCCTCCGCGACAGGCCGGTCACTCGTCCCGGCCGTGATGACCGTGACCCGTCTGCCATGCGAAGGGAGGCTTCCCAGCGAAACCGTCCGGGCCAAAGAGTTCACCCGACTGGCGGGAAACGCCACCAGCAATGCTTCGGCTTGATCAGGGGTCAGACGCGTCGCCAAAGCCGGTTGACCTGCGTTGGCTAACGCCTCGAACGCATCCACCAGATGTTCGGGCCGCTTCCCCGGCCCATAGACGACTTCCGGCACACCGCATCGCGCGGCTCGGCCCAGATCCAGCTTGAGATCCCCGCCCGGTTGCACCATGAGCTGCTCAAGCAGCGGCAGGTGCTGCTGGAGTGCGGCGTCGGGAAGCGTGCCACTACGCCATTCCGAGAGCAGCTGCCATAGACTGCCGCCCGCCATTCCGCCGGTCGATGGGTCGTGGAGCGAAGGGTCGTGGGGCGATTCCAGCGTCATGAATCACTCCGCGTTGGTACTCGAAGTCGAAACCTGGTCGATGAGCGGGTGCCACTGCGGTGTCCAAAGAACGCACTGGTGGAGCCAGTGGCACCCCACAAGCAGGTCGTTCTAGACCGGTTGATTTAGACAGTGAAGAACTCGGCGGCGTCCCTGTAGAAAGCCGGGTCGAGCGTCTTCAGTTTGCCGACGGCATCCTGCAAGGCGACATCGACCACCGAGGTTCCCTGCAAGGCCACCATGCGGCCAAATTTCTTGGAGAGCACCAGCCGCCCCGCACCGATTCCCAGCCGGGTGCCGAGCACACGGTCGTAGGCCGAAGGGTTGCCGCCGCGCTGGAGGTGGCCGAGGACGACATGCCGCGTCTCGATCCCCGTCCGCTTCTCAATGATCGAAGCAACCAGTTCACCGACGCCACCGAGGCTCACGTGGCCGAAATCGTCGACTTTCGCGTTGGCGGTCACGTAACCCTCTTCGGGGGCGATCACGGCCCCTTCACTGGCCACGACGATGCCCCACATTTTGCCTGCTTCGCGACGCTTCCGCAGCACGTTGCACATCGCTTCGACGTCGACCTTGATCTCGGGGACGAGGATGTAATCGGCCGAGCCGGCGATCCCCGCTTCGCAGGCGATCCAGCCCGCGTGGCGTCCCATCGTTTCGACGACGATGATCCGCTGGTGGGATTCGGCGGTCGTGCGGAGGCGGTCGATCGCCTCCATGCAGATATTGATCGACGTGTCGAAGCCAAAGGTCACATCGGTGCAGGAGAGGTCGTTGTCGATCGTCTTGGGGCAGCCGATCGTATTGAGCTTGTGGTCGTTGTAGAGCTTGTTGGCCACACCCAGGGTGTCGTCGCCGCCGATGGCGATGAGCGCGTCGAGGCCGAGGCGTTCGTAGCTGGCAAGCAGCTTCTTCACGTCATCCGGGTTCTTGTAGGGATTGGTCCGTGAAGAGCCGAGGATCGTCCCCCCCTTCCACAGGATGTCTTCCGTGTTGGTGAGCGTGAGGGGCGTGCTGTTCCCTTCGATAGCCCCCTTCCAGCCGCGCAGGAGACCCACCACCTCGCCCCCTGCATTGCCGATCACGCGGACCGCGCCGCGGATCACCGCGTTGAGGCCCGGACAGTCGCCGCCACCGGTGAGAATTCCAACCTTCATTGCTGACCTGCCTCTACTGGGGATATTCCTGTTGTCGGGTGCGTCGGAACGCGGCTCTTCAAGGTCGCACAGGCGACACCCTACCTGCCGATCAGTTCCTGCTCGACGAACGTGGTGTACATCTTGCCTTCCACGAACGCCGAATGGTTGAAGATGCGTTTGAGCAGGGGAATGGTGGTCTTCACCCCTTCCAGCACCAGCTCATCGAGACACCGCTTCATGCAGGCGATCGCCTCCGTCCGCGTCGGCTTGTGGACGATCAGTTTGCCGATCATCGAATCGTAATACGGTGGGATGACGTAGTCCTGATGGACGTGGGAATCCCATCGCACACCCAAGCCGCCGGGGATCCGGAGCTTGGTGATCTTGCCGGGTGAGCCGCGGAAGTCGTTGTCCGGGTCTTCCGCGTTGATGCGGACTTCGATCGCATGGCCGTTGCAGGGAACCTGCTTCTGCTTGATCCCCAGCGGTTCGTTGGCTGCCACGCGGATCTGCTGGCGGATGAGGTCGATCCCCGTCACCTGCTCGGTCACGGGATGCTCGACCTGGATGCGGGCGTTGACTTCGATGAAATAGAAATTGTTGTCCTTGTCGACGATGAACTCGCAGGTTCCCGCATTGGTGTAGCCCGCGGTCTTCACCAGCCGGACGGCGGCCTTGCAAAGCTCCTCTCGCACATTCTGCGGCAGGTTGGGAGCGGGTGATTCCTCGATCATCTTCTGGTGGCGGCGCTGGGTGGAGCAGTCACGCTCCCACAGATGCAGAACCTCGCCATGCTGGTCGGCGAGGATCTGTACTTCGACGTGCCGGGGGTTCTCGACGTATTTTTCGAGGTAGACGCCGGCGTTGTTGAAGGCTTTCTCGGCCTCCTGGGCCGCCTGCTTGAGACCCGCCTTGAGGGTGATGTCGTTGCGGGCGACACGCATCCCTTTGCCCCCGCCGCCAGCCGTCGCCTTGATCAGGACGGGATAGCCGATCTTGTTGGCGATCGCCACCGCTTCTTCTTCGGAGGTCACCAACCCGTCGCTGCCGGGAACGAGGCTCACCTTGGCGGCCTTGGCGATCTCCTTGGCAGTCACCTTGTCGCCCAGCTTGGCCATCGCCTCGTGGGGTGGGCCGATGAACTCGATGTTGCAGCTGCGGCAGACTTCCGCGAAGTGCTCGTTTTCGGAGAGAAAGCCGTAGCCCGGATGGATTGCCTGGACGTTCCCCACTTCCGCCGCGCTGATGATGCGGTTGATCAGCAGATAGCTGTTGGCCGATTGGGGCGGCCCGATGCAATAGGCTTCGTCCGCCAGACGGATGTAGTCAGCGTGGCGGTCGGCTTCGCTGAAAACGGCCACCGTCTGAATGCCCATCTCGCGGCAGGCGCGGATGATCCGCAGCGCGATCTCACCGCGATTGGCAATTAGAATCCGTTGAAACATGTGGTCATGTCCAGGGGGTTGAGCTTGTGGATAAACGACACCCGCTATCCCTTCGGCATTGCCCACACGGTCATGAAACCGTCTTTGGGCAAAAGCCGCGATCAGGCCGGGCGTCGAATATCGATCAGGTCTTCTGTCCAGCAGGCCTTTGCCGGTTCCGATTTCTCACCGGCGCGGACTGCCTTTCGCAGGTGCCGCGCCGTCTTGCAAATCAGCGCCTATTGCGCGACTGATGGCCCGTCGCCAAGCCATGCCATCGTTCAGGGGCGGACGCTGAACAGCGGCTGGCCGTATTCCACCGGATCGCCGTTCTTCACCAGGACGGCGGCGATCGTCCCGGTCACTTCCGCCGGAATCTGGTTGAAGACCTTCATGGCTTCGATGATGCAGACGATCGTCTGCGGGCCGACGGTGGCGCCGACGCTCACGAAGACGGGATCCTCGGGTGTCGGCGAGGTGTAGAACGTGCCCACCGTGGGACTCTTGATCTGGATGAGACCGGCTTCGCTGGCGGGAGCCGCACCCGAAGCGGCGGCCGGTGCGGCGGGAGCTGCCGACGGAGCCGGAGCGGCCGGGGCTGGTGCGTAGACTGGTGCGGGAGCCGCCACTGTCACCGTGGAGGAGCCACGGCGGAGGCGAATATGCTCCGGCCCGTTCTTCAGGTTCACTTCGCTGAGGTCATGCTTCTCCATCAGTTCGAAGAGCTGCTGGAGTTTTTGCAGGTCGAACGGCTCTCCGCTCGTGGGCGATGCTTCGGACATCCCGAAAATTCCTCGAAGAGATGTTGCAGTTCAAAAGTTGATCGCCATAAGGGGATGGCGGATTGGACTTAGGTGTTGCCTGAAGGCCTGCCTACCTTCGTCAATCGCGCTGTTCTTCGCAACTGACTAGACCGTCTTTCAAACTCTTCAGATCCCCCGACGACGGATTTTCTTTGGACTTACGGCAAGTTGAACTGAAATTTCGTTCAGAATGACGTCCCGCCCGGGCTACCTGCGGGCCATGAATTCGTCGAACGATTTCGGCAGGTTCGACAACACCTCGCAACCATCCTTGGTGACGAGCACATCGTCTTCGATGCGAATCCCCCCCAGATCCGGGAAGTAGATCCCGGGCTCCACGGTGACGATGTGGCCCACCTTGAGTTCGTCCTTGGTGATGGGGCTGAATCGCGGGTTCTCATGGACATCCAGCCCCAGACCGTGTCCCAGACCATGACCGAAGTACTTGCCGTAACCGGCGTTCTCGATGACCTGCCGGGCGGCGGTGTCGACCACTTGGCAGCTCTGGCCGGGACGGATCAACGCGATGGCGGCCAGTTGGGCTTCAAGCACCACCCGGTAGGCCTTTTCGATCTGTGTCGGAACTTTCCCCGTGGCGACCACGCGGGTGAGATCGCTTTTGTAGCCGCTCGGAGTGGTGGCGCCCCAATCGATCAGCACAAAACCCGCCTCCTGCAACCGGCTGGTGCCGGCGCGGGCATGGGGCAGAGCGGCTCGGGGACCGACGGCGATGATCGGATCGAAGGCCACCTTCGACGCGCCGAACCGCCGCATCGCATGCTCCAGATCGGCGGCGATCTGCGCTTCCGACATCTCCGGGACGAACAGCGATTTGGCGACCTCGAATCCCCGCTGGGCCATTTCCACCGCGTCGCGGGTCTCGGCAATCTCCGTCGCATCCTTGATCGCCCGCAATTGCTCCACCAGATCCGGCATCGGAACGAGGGTGATGGTCTTGAGCCTCGTCGTCCAATCCTGATGCTGGGCGAACGTGACATTGAGCGATTCGAAACCCAGCGAATGGATCCCGGCCGCATTGAGGAACCCGGACATCAAGTCTGACATCGGCTGTCGGGCGGTCCGCGTCTCGTACGGGAGATCCGGGCACTCCTGCTCGACCTGGGTGGTAAAGCGGCTGTCGGTCAGGAGGACGCACTTGCTGGGGGTGACAACCAGATAGCTGTCGTCGCCGGAGAATCCCGTGAGGTAGGTCACGTTCTTGGGGTTGGTGACCAGCAGCCCTTGCAGGCCGGCTTTTTTGATCAGGGAAAGAAGTTTTCCGCGACGTTGAGCGGGTCGATCCTGCTTGTCCACAGCCATGCGCCTGGCACTCCAGTCTGGTTTCAAGGATGAGGGATGAATACGAAGCAACAACGTGATTGAAGCGGACGATGCTGCCGGTCAATGTCAGGTGGCGCTGGTGGGATCGACGGTCGTTTGGGGCAGGTGGGTCGAACTGACCTGCTTCGCGCCCAGCCACGGCCCGAGTCTGCCGAAGCGTCCGCTGTTGAGCATCACCAGGTAAGCGGGGACGAGGATCGTCCGCACTACGAAGGTATCCAGCAACACGCCACAAGCGAGTGCGAAGCCGAGTTGCGTCATCCCTTTGAGCGAACCGGCCATCAACGAAGCGAACGTCCCGGCCATGATGATGCCGCAACTGGAGATGATGCGGCCGGTTCTTGAAAGGGCGTGGATCACACCACCCACCGGCCCGTGCTCCCGCTGTTCCTCTTCGATGCGTG
>PNLE01000109.1 GCA_013822855.1 Planctomyces sp. | reverse complement strand
TCCTCGGCGGCACCGCTGAAGACCACGTTGCCGGCGGGGTCGAAGCTCTTGTGGGCGGCTCCCAGTTGATGGCCGGTCGAGTCGACGATCCCTTCGCCGATCGAGATGACCACATGCTTCTGCTGGTCGTACAGCTCGGCGATCCGGTGCTCGAGCTTGTCCATGTCGAGTGCGACTTCGGGGATCAGGATGATGTCGGGCTGGCCGTAGGCGGAACCGAGCGGGATATATCCCGAGTCGCGACCCATCACTTCGACGATCGCGATGCGGCGGTGGCTTTCCGCCGTCGTGCGGATGCGTTCCATCCCCTGGGCGACGACGAAGCAGGCGGTCGCGTAGCCGGGAGTGGCGAAGTTGATGATCTCGTCGAGCTGGATGTTCTCGCGCCGCGGCTTGGTGAAGAGCTCCTTGCGGTCGCCCGCCTCGTTCCACTCGTGGACTTCATCGAGGTAGTTGAGGCCTAGATCGTTGTCGATCGTCTTAGGAGCCAGCACGCAGGGGAGCATTTCCGAGAGGGGCTGCATGCCGTTGATGGTGCCGTCGCCGCCGACGCAGATGAGGCCTTCGATCCCCAGCTTCTGCAGCCGCACGCCGATCTCCCCCAGGAGTTCCTTTTCAGCCGGATCGACATACGTGCGGGAAGCCCCGAGGAGCGTTCCTCCTTTGCAGGGGTCGAGTTCGGGGATCGTGGTGAAGAGCGGGTTGAGGCGGACGTGCGGCGCGCGGGGATCGACGACACCGGCGAACCCGCGAATGATGCCGTAAACTTCAATCTTGAGGGCGTTGGCCCGTTCGACGGCACCGTAAATCGTGGCATTCAGGGCGGGCGTGTCGCCGCCGGCGGTGAGGATCGCAATCCGCTTCATCTTCAAACCTTTGCAAACAGACCAGTGCTGGTTCCCGCGAGCCGCGGGAAGCCGAAAACAGCCGAGGGGGCTGGCCAAATATGCGCGACTCGTTATGCCACAATCACAGTGCAGCATTCACCGCGCCAAATCCCCGAAAATCGGAATAGCCCACTGCAAGTGCCGCCGATTCGAGGACGAGTGCCCGCATTTCAATCGCTCGGTGCACGCCGGGCAACTCTCGGCGGCCATCCCTGACGGGAATGTCGGGGAAAAAAGATCAACGCAGAAACAGATGAAAATGTGATTGCGCAATGCGCGGGCAGCGCCGCTCTCCCGATAACCGAACTAACCCTCGCCCGGTACTCCGGGAGAGGGTGGCACGAAGTGCCGGGTGAGGGTCTTCCCGATGGGCGTGGCGAGCCTATGACCGTTCTCCTGGCAGGCCAAGCGACCCTCGATGAACCCTCTTGTTTCGAGACGCGTCATACGTGGGGACTCGCCCTCACCCCGACCCTCTCCCATCGGAATGGGCGAGGGGGTAATTAATCCTCGCACGGTACTCCGGGAGAGGGTCCGCCACGGGCGGGTGGAAAGGTAAGGGTCTTCCTGAGCGACACCGCCAGCCGAACACCGTTCCCCGGAGCGGCCAAGCGACACCCTTCTTTCCAACTCCCCACCATCAACCCACAACCATCACACCGCCGCTGCCGCATCCGGACGAGCATCACCAGCTGGCTTGCCACAGAAGACGATTCCCAGCTCGTACAGCACCAGCAGCGGCAGCATCATCAGAATCATGCTCGCGGGATCGGCCGAGGGGGTGAGCAGCATCGAAGCGATCGCGATCACCAGAATCGCCATCTTCCGCTGCTCCCGGAACATCTTCGGCGTGACGATGTTCAGCTTGGCCAGGAACATCATCACCAGCGGCAACTGGAAGCTGATCCCGAACATCAGCGGAAACGAGACGGCGAACGAGATCCACTCCGAGATCCGGATCTGCGGATTGATCCCCAGTCGGGCGTTGTAGCCCAGGAGGAAGTCGAGCATCGTCGGGAAGACGAGGTAGTAGCAAAAGGCCGCCCCCGCCAGGAACAGGAAAATACTCACCGGCAGATAGACGTGGACATACTTCCGCTCGTGCGGATACAGCCCCGCCGCCACGAACAGCCACAGCTGGTAGATCACCCACGGGCTGGCGAAGACCAGGCCCGAGACGAAGCCGACCTTGAGATAGGTCATGAACGCTTCCTGTACGTTGAGGGCCACGGGCCGCACGCTGTTCTCGGCGGCCTTCCGCAGAGTGGAGAACGTGTCGCTCATCACACTGACGGTGATCGATTTCCCTTTGAGCTCTTCCTTCGGCGCGGGCATCGAATCCGGCGAGACCGCGTGCAGCTGCGAGAGGAGGTCATAGGCCGACATCTCCAGCTCGATCGAGCGGCTGGGCCGCGCGTGGGTCACTTGCAGCTCTTCGAGCTCCTTCTGCATGCTCGATTCGGCCGGTGTGGGAGGGGCCGCCGGCTTGCCGCCGAAGAGCACCCGGACACTGTCGTAAAGGTAGCCGAAGAAGTTGCCGGAGGACATCTGGGGTGTGTCGACGACAAACTCCATCATGTTGTTCCGCACCAGGGCAGCATCGATCGGTTGGCGGATGAATGCCACGACATACTCGCCGAAGTAGAGCGTCACCATTACAGCCACCACGAGGCCGATCAGCGCACGGAAGACATGCACCCGCAGAACTTCGAGGTGCTCCCCGAAGGTCATGGTCGACTCGTCGAAGAGATCCTTGGTCTTGATCTTGGGGACGGCTTTTTTGGGTGTTACCAAGGGAGCCGTCGTGGCTGTGTTGTCGGTGGGAGATGTCGGCGAGCTGGCCATGAATTCCTCAGCGGGATCGCGGTGGAAGTGCGGACGAGCCTCCTGAGGCTGATGCCCCAGGCAGACGGCCAACACCAAAGCAGACCCGCGGGAAAGATGACTTGCCGCCCGCCATGGAAGACGAGGTCATGCAAGACCTGACCGAGGTCAGCCAGCCGGAATCGACATTTCGGTCGCCAGTTCCAGCCGCTGTTGTACCTCTGAGGATATCACAGGACACAGGGAACGCCAATCGAGGTTGCCCGTTTCAGTTCCCGCCGAAATACGGCTGGTGATAGCCACTTCCGTGCACTCATGTCCGAGAGGAAATGGCGATATGCCGTCACTACTTTAGAGTTTGATCTTATCGGCCATTGGGAGGTCTTTCGTGCTTATGGTCTAATCGTTGCCAGCCGACGCGTTCTTTTTTGTCAATCAGCACGTGGAGATGCACAGGATGTCGGCAGGCTGGCCACTTTTTCAAGCGGAAAATGTTTTGTTCTTTTGAATACTAGGGTATGCACTGTTTTGTATTGGCGTGTTTAAATCGTCAATTTTGTGGATGAATCATCTCGGGGGAAAGGGGGTTTGATCAATTTCTTCAACTTCGCGTCTCGTGGCATGTCGGATGCTTTGATTCAAAAAAGGATAGGTTTGCCCGCTTCCTCATTTCCACGTTGTCGCAGGAGTTTTTGAATGACCAATCGAAGAGGTTTCACGCTGATCGAGTTGCTGGTGGTGATCGCGATCATCGCCGTGTTGATCGCTCTCCTGTTGCCCGCCGTCCAGCAGGCTCGCGAGGCGGCCCGTCGGACACAGTGCCGCAACAATCTGAAGCAATTGGGGCTCGCGATTCACAATTATCACGACATGGCCAACATGTTTCCGCCAGCCACCACCCGTGTGACGGGATCTGGGGCGACCACCACGACTGCGGCCAGTTGGATTGTCCGGCTCTTTCCCATGATGGATCAGGCCACCGCCTACAACACTCTGGTCTTTACGGACAACGACTTCACCATGGAACGCGGCAAGAACCGCGCTTGGCAGACCATGAGCACTCTGCGGGTCGCTGGGCTGAACTGCCCATCCAGTCCGCTGCCCACGACACGAACGCAAAACACAAACACCGCCACTCGCGGGTTGCCAGTTGTTGCACCTGTGACGATGCCAACATCGATCGCTATTCAGACCACGGACTATGTGGGCATTGCTGGGGCCTACGATGCGCCGGCTGGTGGTGTGGCAAACGATACCATCTGGGAAGGTGCCCACGGACGTCAGGTCTGGAATGGTGCTCTTGTTGTGCCAATCAAGGGCTTTTCCACCGTTGGTATAGCAAAAGTGACGGATGGATCGACCAACACGGTGATGATTGGTGAACAGGGAAACTTCCGTAAGGATTGTAGCGGCAACCCAGTGGATCGCCGGACAAGCAATTCAAATGGTGGGCTGTGGGCAGGCGGTCCCGGTGGTGAAGATCCAGGCGATCAATACTACGGCTTCTGGGGAAATCTGACGAGCTTCCGCGCACCCGCTGGCATCAACTACGACGCCGACTGCAGCAATCCATTCGGTACGGTCCCTTACTGGTATGGTGATCCTGGCTACCACCATGTCTTCAACTCGGCCCATACCGGTGGTGCCCATTTCCTCTTCGCCGATGGCTCGGTGCGATTTCTCTCGCAGAACATGTCCCAGTCGATCCTGAGTGCTCTGTGCAACAAGAATGACAATACTCCAGTGGGCGAGTTCTAGAGATTTCGCATGACCGAAGCTGGCCGAGTTTCGATTCCCACGGTAATTCGCGCACCTACCGTGAAAAACAGGAAGCGTCACCAAGCGAAATCTTGGTCACGTTTGGTTCCTAACAAACGACGCGGATTTCGGTCTTTCGTGTAACTCCTAAGGCGAGCGGATACATGAAATAAACTTGAAATCCTTCCAATATATCTATTTTTTGGCCTAAGTTTGGGCCTCATCTTTCTTGAGGAGAATTCAATTTGATATTTAGAATATGTGGGCAGCTCGGCGTACTTGCCTCGCTGTTTCTTATTGTTGGGTGTGGAAGCGGTGATACTCCTCAGTTGGCTCCCGTTTCGGGTAAGGTCACTCGTGATGGCAGTCCCGTGGCAGATGCTTTGGTGATCTTCACACCCTCGAAGGGTTCGTCTTCGTCAGCCAGCACAGATGCCGAAGGCAATTTCGAGCTTAAGTATTTTGACGGACAGAGAGGTGCCGTAGTAGACACTCACCGAGTGAAGGTGACGACGGGATCACCCACTAAACCTCTGATGCCCGGCGATCCTCCTCGACCGATGCTCGAGCCTCCGGAGGATGTTCAACTTCCAGATCCGATCACAGTCCAGGCGGGTGAGAATTCGTTCCAACTGGCATTGCCCACCAAGAAGAAGGGGACATCACGTTCTTGAAGCATCGGACAGGATTTTGCATTCGTATAAACAACAACAGGCTCGTCACAATGACGAGCCTGTTGCATTTCGTGGATCGTGTTGGATGGTGCCAAGCGGGTGGCCCGCAGAGCGAAGGCCTAGACGCGGGCGGTTCTCTGTGATGTAACGCCCACATCGAGCAGGCCCTGGAGTTCGCGGATCTCCGCGAGTTCCCGCTTCCGCTCTTCATCGGTCATATCCGAAGAATCGCGGAATTCCAGCATGCGGCTGCTGCGTACGAAACGCAGGCCCCGCAGCAGAATTTCGCACTGGCGGCTGGTGAGATCGAGGTGCAATGGTTCGCTCATGAAATCCTCAACTGATGGGGAGAGGTCGGCAAAGGCCGCCGGTTTTCCCGGAGCCCGCCGATCGCTCGCTTCCCAAATACTAACCCGCCGGAATTTCGATCTCAAGTTCCTGTCAAGATCATTTTCAGGCCGATTGTCAAACTCGGTGAAGGGGATGCCGCCCGTTCGTCCGCCCCGATCCCTGGAAATGTCCGCTCCGGTGGCACGCAGGCCATCGATGCAAATCCAGTTCCGGGAACACGAGGAACTCGCGACATCCTGCTGACGGAATAGACGAGAGTGGATCAGTTGGAAGGAACCAAGCCAGCTTTCGCCAGTGATGTGAGTTCCAGAGATCACCTCTCACGACGTTCATCGACAAGGCAAACCGGCGGGCTTTGCCGGAATTTCCGCCACCCACAAGGATGATCCAACCGCTACGACAAGGCTGCGGAACTCGGGCTGGCAGCAATTGCCGATTTTCCTGGCGGAAAGGCATCTTCCCTGCCGTCGAAAGATTGTGCCAGTCCCGTGAGGTGGGCTTCTCTTCAGGAAGACGAGTGAAACTTGCTGCTGGCAGACTCCCGCGATTCCCTTGCCATTGTCGGCGATGACCGTGAAGCAGGCCGGGTTGGTAAAAACGCCACCCGATGATTCAATCGAATTCTCCCAAGCTGGAATCCCGTGGCATGGTGGAGATCCCAATTGCAATCCTTGGTGGGCATGATTTAATACCCGTGCGCTCGTGGCCTCTAGTGAAAATTCTACTGAACTTCCCTGATGCCGAACTTCCCAGGCATCGTGGCGAGAATTGGTCATGACCGACGCACGCGCATCCTCACCCTCTCGTGGTGATCGCCAACCTTCCCGGCCCCAGCCGAGCCGTGGAACCTTCCCGGTCGGTGCTTCGAGTCTTGGTGGCGGCTCCACCGGGAGTCTACGGGCGGATGCGATGGTGGGATTCGGTCCCCTGGAGTTGCCCGGCGAGACTTTTGCCCGAAAATCCGGTCGCTACAGTGCTTGGTTTCTCAGTCTGTTGATGCACCTCGCATTGGTGGTGGTGCTCTCGCTCATCACCTTTTCGGAGGTGATCCGTCTTCCTTTCGTGATCGAGTCGGGGATCTCGTCCGAGCCCGAAGCACTGGTCAGCTATTCGATCTCGGCTCCATCGGAAAAAGTGGAGACGACAACGACCGAACAGAGCATGGCCGCCGCCGTGACACAGGTCAGCGGTGCTTTGGCCGGGGCGACATCATCTTCAAATACCCTGACGGAACAAATCTCGCGGGAGTTTTCGGGGCCGGGCAGTTCATCTTCAGAACAGGTGATGGCTTTCGATTTGTCGGAGCTGTCGCGCCCGGTTCGCGTGGCGGGGACGATGACTCGGGCCAACGGGATTGAAGGAGCCATCGACCTGTTGACGGAGGAGATCGCCAAATCCGTTCAGGAAGGTCCGACCCGCGTGGTCTGGATTCTCGATGTCTCCCCGTCGATGTCGGAGTACCGCCGCGCCATTGCCGATCGGTTGGAGACGATCTATTCACAACTGCGGGCGATGAACCTGCCGGTGGATCGCTCGCTGGATACCGCGGTCATGGCCTTCGATGAGCGGCCACATGCGTTGTCGCCGACCGTTTCGCAAAAACCCTCCGCGTTGCGCGATCTGATCCACAGGCTCCCCTCGACCGAAAGTGGCATCGAGAACACGTATCTGGCTGTCATGAATGCCAGAAATCGGTTCGGGCCGGCGAAAGAGAAGATTCCCCGTCGCACCATGTTTGTAGTGGTCACCGATGAGGAGGGGTCGGATCTTTTCAAGAGTCTGGATCACTGTATTGAACTGATGCAGCAGGATCACATTCGCTGCTTTGTGATCGGGAAATCGACCGTGCTGGGTCGCCCGGTGATTGAATCGCATCGGTTCGGCCCGTCGGGCCAGCAGTACATCAGTGTGGTGGAACCGGGTCTGGAGTCGGCGTTTCTGGAGTTCATGGATCCCGCCTCGCACTCTTCGTTTTCCTATGGACTGGCTCCGGTGCTGACCGGCGAGGCCCCTTATGGTTTGAAGCGGCTTTGTCTGGAGACGGGCGGCATGTTTCTCATGTCGAGCACAGACATCGACCCCTCCGTCGACTCCAACACGATTCGGGAGTTTCAGCCACTCTACGGCGATCGTCCCACAGTTCGTCGTTCATTGCAGTTCGATCCATTCCGATCGGGTCTTGTTTCCATCGCCGAAAGTAATGGGAAAGTCGAACTGGGAGTGGTTCAGGTTCGATTTTCGGTCAACAGCAATCTGATCCTTGAGGGGATGACACTTCCCGAAGCGCGGAGTCAGGTGGCCGCCTTTGACAACGCCCTGGTCCGGAATCTGAAGGCACTGCAGGCTCTGGCTCCGCAAAGAACCCGGGTTCGTGATCGCCGGTCGCTGGCCAACTTCGATCTGTGCGTCGCTTTGACCGTGGCTCAGCGGTCCTATTCCCAGAGTTATCTGGGAGTGCTGAACCGAATCTCACAACCCAATGCCAGACCCAAGGATCCAGGTCACAACATCTGGTTGCTGGTGAATAGCATTGAGGACGAGGGAGGCCCGGTGGCGGCGCAACTGCGGGAACAGGCGCGGGACATGCTCGCCGCCGTGATCGAAAGCTATCCCGGCACTCCGTGGGCTCTCCGCGCCCGGAACGAGATGGATGGCATCTATGCCAAAGGCTGGCAAATCAGTTCGTACAAGGTGCCAGTCTCTCCTGGTGTTCCTCCCCCGCGTACTCCTTCCCCGCCTCCCATTCGGCAAAATCTCTAGTTGATCTGAAGTCACGACTCTGGTTCTTCCAGGGAGTTGATCTTCAGCAGAACCAGAGCGGATCCGTTTCCACCCGGCTGGCAGAGGCTTCCACCGCAGTCAGTTCGGCGGAAAGTCGTTCAGCCAGCCTCTCCATGGCGAACTGCTCAGTGGCATAGTGCCCGGCGAGAATCAGGCCGATCGCCTTCCCGCGGGCGTCGAGAGCGGAGTGAAAGCGGGCTTCGCCAGTGACGAAAACGTCGCAACCTGCGCGGTGTGCATCCGCGAGATATTCACCAGCCGAACCACAGGCGATCGCGACACGTTGCACGGGCCGGTCGGCATCCCCCGCCACCATCACGTGCCCGGCGTGAAGTGCGTCCCGGCAAACTTCGGCGAACTCCCGCAGCGTCACCGGTTGGACTAGCACTCCTTGGCGGCCACTTCCCCAGGAACCGCTCAGTGGTTCGAGGGCGATGACATCAATGGCTGGTTCCTCGTACGGATGGGCCTGCCGCAACGCCTGAAGCGCCGGTTCCAGCCGACTTTTTGGGCAGAGGACCTCCAAACGCTCCTCAGGGGCGGCTTCAAAGACTCCCGCCTGGCCCACTGTGGGGTTGGTGGCAGCGGAGCCCTGGAACGTCCCGGTTCCCGGATGATGAAAACTGCACCGGCTGTACTCGCCAATCGTGCCCGCCCCCGCGTTCCAAAGAGCATGCTGGACGACGGTCAGCGAGGCCGCCGGGACGAACGTGATGATCTTGCAGGTGGCGGAGAGGGGCTTCACGCGGAGGGGTTCAATCGCACCCAGTCCCAGAAGTTCCGCCAGTTGCTGGTTGATCCCCGTGGGGGCGTCGTCCCAGGAGGTGTGGGGCGAATAGACCGAGATCCCCGCTCGCGCCAGGTCGAGCAGCATGGCTCCTTCGGCGGTTTGCGAAGTGAACCGCTGCACGGGTTTGAACAGGATCGGGTGGTGCGTCACGATCATCCGCACACCGCTGGAGATCGCCTCGCCGGCCACATCCGGGGTGAGTGTCAGGCAGGTCAGAATCTTCCCGGCGGGCCAGGCGGCGTCTCCCAGCAACAAGCCCGTATTGTCCCAACTCGCCGCCAATTCCGGACTGGCGATCTGCTCGAGCAGGCGGATCACGTCGCGAACGGTCGGTTGGCTCATTGTGGGGTCTCGATCGCGTCGGGTGTGTTGAACAGGAGGAAGATTTCGTGAAACTCGCGGTCCACCATCTCAAGAAAACGGCGGAAACTGCGATCCACCTCGTCGGGTGACCTTGTAGTCCCTACAGGCGGCAAAGTCATTCCTGTGAAGATGGGAAAACTTCATGGTGAAGTCTCCAGCCTGCCGTCATAATGTCGAACGCATTGGCCAGTGAGCGAGTTCCCAGTGCGGGGTTTGGCACTGTTTGCCAACTTCATTTGAATGACGTCCAGGATCCCTTCGGGGAAAGCTCCCGCCATGCAGATTCGGAGTGTCCGCGCCCTTCGTGGACCGAATATCTGGTCACGCCAACCTTGTCTGGAAGCGCTCGTTGACCTGGGCCCGCTGAAGGATCTCTCGTCGGAACTGCTGCCCGACTTCAACGACCGGTTGATGGGCTGGCTTCCGGGAATGATCGAACACCGCTGCAGCGTCGGTGAACGCGGTGGCTTCTTCGTGAGGCTCCGCCGCGGCACTTATCTGGCCCATATCCTCGAACATGTGACGCTCGAATTGCAGACCCTCGCGGGGACAGCGGTCGGCTTCGGCCGGGCCCGCGAAACCTCCGAAGACGGGGTCTACAAGGTCGCCATCCGCTATGCCGAGGAATCCGTGGGTCGAGCCGCTCTGGAAGTGGCCCACAGGTTGTGTCTGGCCGCCGTCTACGATTTGCCCTTCGACTTGAACGCCGAGGTCGCCAAACTGCGAGAGCTGGCCGATCGTGTCTGCCTCGGGCCCAGCACCCAGGCCATTGTTTCCGCCGCTTTGGCCCGCAACATTCCCTTCCGCAGGCTGAACACCGGCAGCCTGGTTCAACTGGGGCAGGGGGCCCGGCAGCGGCGGATCTGGACGGCGGAAACCGACAGCACCAGTGCCATCGCCGAATCGATCGCCCAGGACAAAGACCTGACGAAATCGATCCTGCGGGCCGCCGGTGTGCCGGTCCCCGAGGGCCGCGAGGTCAAGGATCCCGATGACGCCTGGGAAGCTTCCCAGGAGATCGACGGCCCGGTCGTTGTCAAACCGATCGACGCCAATCATGGTCGCGGCGTCTGCATGAACCTCGAAACCGAGGACGAGATCCGGCATGCCTTCGGCGTGGCGTCGCTCGAAGGGAGCGGCGTTCTGGTCGAGCGGTTCGCTCCCGGCTCCGAACATCGCCTGCTGGTGGTGGGGGATCGGTTGGTCGCCGCCTCGCGCGGGGATGCCGCGAAGATCGAGGGGGACGGTGTCCATACTGTCGCCGATTTGATCGCTTCGCAGGTCAACAGCGATCCCCGCCGCGGCGAGGACGAGATCTTTCCGCTCAGCACGGTGCATCTCGACGATCAGGTGGTGCTGCTGGAACTCAAAAAGCAGGGCTATGTCCCCGAGTCGATTCCCCCGGCGGGGCAGACGGTGATCGTTCGCCGCAACGACAACCTATCGATCGACGCGACGGATGAAGTTCATCCATTGAACGCCGAGCATGCGGTGCTGGCGGCGAAGGTCGTCGGTCTGGATATAGCCGGCGTCGACATCGTGGCCGAAGACATTTCGCGGCCGCTCGAAGAGCAGGGCGGGGCGATTGTCGAGGTTAACGCCGGCCCCGGTCTGCTCATGCACCTGCGGCCCGCCGTCGGCAAGCCCCGGCCGGTTGGTGAAGCGATCGTGGAGCGGATGTTCCCCATCGGCAGCCCCGGCCGCATTCCGCTGGTCTGTGTGACGGGTGTGAACGGCAAGACCACGACCACCCGCCTCATCGCCACGATCCTCCGGCAGTCGGGTTTGAAGGTGGGAACTGCTACCAGCGACGGCATTGTGGTCGATGACCGTGTGATCGAAATGGGGGATTGCGCGGGGCCGAAAAGTGCTCGGGCCGTGCTCCTCAATCCCACGGTCGAGGCGGCCGTGCTGGAAGCCGGTCGCGGCGGAATCCTGCGGGAAGGATTGGGCTTCGACAAATGCGACGTCGCCGTGGTGACGAACCTCTCCGACCCCGATCATCTCGGTGAATACGACATCCAGACTGTCGAGAAGATGTACTCGGTCAAACGGACCCCCGTGGATGTCGTGATGCCCAGCGGCTTCGCGGTGCTCAACGCGGCGGATCCGTGGGTCGCCAAAATGGCGAGTCTTTCGGCCGGTGGTGTGATTTTCTTCAGCCGTGACGAGCGCGACCCCGTGCTGGCTCAGCATCGCAGCGAGGGGAAGAAGGTCGTCTTTGTGCGGGATGGTTCCATCGTCGTGGGTGACGGCGGCTTGGAATCCATCGTCGTCAAGTTGGCCGATGTGACCTGCACGCACGGCGGGCGGATCGGTTTTCAGGTCGACAATGTGCTGGCCGCCACAGCAGCGGCGTGGGGCCTGAAGATTCCGTTCTCGGCGATCAGTGCTGGCTTGCAGCAGTTTCAGGGAAGTCTGACCGACGACCCGGGACGCTTCAACGTGTTCCATCTGGGGGGACGGACGATGGTCGTTTCCGATGCCCGCAACACGGCGGCATTGAAGGCCACCATCGAAGCGTTGTCGGCATTTCCATCAACTCGGCGACTCGCGGTCTACGCGGCGGAAGACGATCGTTTGCAGGGTGAAACGCTGTTGCAGGGAGGCCTGTTGGCGAAGAGTTTCCAGAAAGTTTTCTTGTATGAACTGCCGCGGACGGATCAAGGCCGAGGGGCCTCGCCAAGGGATTTGTTGAACAGGGGGATTGCCGAAAGTGAATTCCAAGAAGGGGTTTGTGTCGATTTGGAGGAGAGTTGGGCCCAGGCCGTCGATGCGGCGTGGCACGATTTTCGCCAAGGAGATCTCCTGCTGATCCAAGCCGGGCCCATCGGCGTGACGATTCGAAAGCTGCAACAATTGCTGGGTTTGGAACTGGTTCAAAAGTAACACCAGATCACGAAAATTGCGGAAACAAGGACCGTCTTCGGGGTTCAGGTGGGAGCTTTCAATAACGAAACCTGGGTCGCTTGCGTAACTTCCCCCGAGTTCATTTCAATTACTGTTGATCCATTGGCAATTGGCGGCTGACCCTGCCACGAAATCATCGATCCCGAGAAAACCAGATCGTTCAAACGGAGGACAGACTGTCGTCAACACGATGATGGTTTTTTGCGAAGGTTGAGATCCGATCAGACGGCTGAAGGAGCTCGATCGACTTCTTGGCTCACCGAATTTGTTTTTGCTTTGAGCACCTTAGAGATTGCAACCGGAAAATTTCTCAGCCACCAGCAGCAGGACTGGGGCGGGGCGGCAGGAAGTCGCCTGATCACGAATTGGGCTTTGTCAGTCAAAGGGTGACCAGTCGGTTTAAGACCGGCTGGCACCGGCGAGCGGCCTGTGCCGCGTCTCCTCCCGAACACCGTGATTTGCCGCGACACTGAAAAGGATGACGTATGGAGTTGGCGAATGTCCGCGCTCTGCGTGGGCCGAATGTCTGGTCGCAAGCGACCGTCATTGAAGCCACCCTCGATCTGCGCCCTGTCACCATGCAGTTTCCATTGGAACTCGCCAAGTTCCGGGGACGCCTGACGCAGCTCTTTCCCGCCCTCGCCACCGACGATGACGCCGAAGTCCTCGCGGACACCCAGCAGGAACGCTCCGCGCTCCTGGGTGTGGCCGAAGCCGTTGTGCGGGCGGCGGTCGGCCTGCAAAATGCGGCTGGCTCGCTGGTCTCGCTGGGCCGTGTTGTCGAATCGAAGGAATCCGGCCTCTTCCGCATCGCCTTTGAATACCGCGAGGAAGACGTCGGCCGCCGGGCTTTGAAAGACGCCCTCGCTCTCACCCAGCGCGCCCTCGCGGCGGAAGGAATGCTCGCCGGCATCGCCGTTGCCGAGATCCCCGCCTCCTCACAGATGGTCGACGAACTCCGTTCGCTCGACCAACAGATCCGTCTCGGGCCGAGCACCAATTCGATCGTCCAGGCGGCCGTCGCCCGCGGAATTCCCTATCGCCGGCTCAACACCCGCAGCCTCGTTCAACTGGGTTACGGCAGCAAACAGCACCGCATTCTCGCCGCTGAAACCGATCGCACCAGTGCCGTCGCCGAAGCGATCGTCCAGGACAAGGAACTCACCAAGAACCTGCTCGAAGCGGTGGGTGTGCCGGTTCCCAAGGGCCGCCAGGTGACCGATGCCGAAGACGCCTGGGCCGCCGCCCTGGAGATCGGTCTGCCGGTCGTCATCAAGCCCAAGGATGGCAACCAAGGCCGGGGTGTGGCCGTCAATCTCTCCACGCACGAGCAGGTCCTCTCGGCCTTCGCCGCCGCCCGCGAGGAAGGCCGCGAAATCCTCGTCGAGAAGTTCGCCCCCGGTGGCGACTACCGCCTCCTCATCATCGGCTACAAACTCGTCGCCGCCGCCCGTCGTGAACCGCCTCAAGTCGTGGGAGATGGTCGGCACTCCATCCGCGAACTCGTCCGCGAAGTGAATCTCGATCCCCGTCGCGGCGAGGATCACGCCACCCCGCTCAGCAAGATTCCCATCGACGACATCGCCTGCGCCGTGCTGGCCGATCAGGGATTGATTCCCGAATCGGTTCCGGCCGCCGGTCAGCTGGTGCTCCTCCGCCGCAACGCGAACCTCAGCACGGGGGGCAGCGCGGCCGATGTGACGGAACTCGTCCATCCCGAAGTCGCCGCCCGAGTCATCGACGCCGTCCGCATGGTCGGCCTCGATATCGCCGGGGTCGATGTGGTCGCCACCGATATCAGCCGCCCGCTGGAACAACAGGGGGGCGTGATTGTCGAGATCAACGCCGCACCCGGCCTGCGCATGCACCTGCAGCCTTCCGCGGGGCAGCCGCGGGCCGTGGGCGAGGCGATTGTCGCCACGATGTTTCCGCCGGGTGACAATGGCCGCGTGCCGATTGTTGCCGTCACGGGGACGAACGGGAAAACGACCACCACCCGCCTCATGGCCCACATCTTCCGGCATCTGGGCAAGTGCGTCGGCATGACCTGCACCGACGGCGTCTACATCGACGACCGCCGCATCGACACCGGCGATTGCAGCGGCCCCCGCAGTGCCCGCACGGTCCTCTCCAACCCCACTGTCGAAGCGGCTGTGCTGGAAACGGCCCGTGGTGGCATGCTTCGCGAAGGCCTCGGCTTCGACCGTTGCGACGTCGCGATCGTCACCAACATCGGCGAAGGGGATCATCTCGGCATGGCCGGGATCGAGACCGCCGAACAGCTCGGCCGCGTGAAGCGGATCATCGTCGAGAACGTCTCCCCCGAGGGCCACGCCGTCCTCAACGCCGAGGACCCCATCACGCTCGCCATGGCCGATTACTGCCCCGGCAAGGTAATCCTGTTCGCCAAGTCGGGCGACCATCCCGCCTTGCGCGCCCATCTGGCCAAGGGGGGCAAGGCGGTCTACACCCATCAGAACTGGCTCATGGCGGCGGAAGGCACCTGGAGTGCCCGTGTCGCCTCGTTGGAAAACGTGCCCCTCACCTTCTCCGGCCTGATCGGTTTCCAGGTCGAGAACACCCTCGCGACGCTGGCCGCCGCCTGGGGTCTGGGGATTCCCTTTGAATCGATCCGGGCGGCCCTAGAGACCTTCAGCAGCGACATCCGCAAGGCCCCCGCCCGTTTCAACGTGCTGGAAGCCGCCGGTGCCACGCTGATCATCGATTACGGCCACAACTCCTCGGCCATTGTCGCCCTCATCGAGGCCATCAACCAATTGCCGCACGGCCGCCGCCGCATTGTCTACACGGCCGCCGGTGATCGCCGCGATGAAGACATCGTCCGCCAGGCCGAACTGATCGCCTCAGGCTTCGACGAGATTGTGATCTACGAAGACCAATGCACCCGCGGCCGTGCCGATGGCGAAGTGATCCGCCTCATGCGGCAAGGTCTGTCGCTCGGCGGACGGCTATCCAGCATTCTCGAAACCCGCGGCGAGATGATCGCGATTGAAATGTGCCTCGAGCGCATGGAACCCGGCGACCTGATCCTGATCCAGGCCGACCAGGTCGACGAAGCGATCCAGTTCGTCCAGTCCTACATCTCGAAACTCCCCCTCGCCGTCGCCACCCAAGCCAACCCCCACCGGTCGAGGAAGTCGTTCGAGGAATAGTCGATTGTTCCCTCGTGCGGACGAAGAGTTGGTCCCAACGGATTCCCGGTGTTTGAGATCAACGCCGGGATTCTGCATTTCAGGACGGGATTCCGTGCTGACGGAATTTCGCCGAGGAGCAAATCCGATGAATCTAAGCCCTGCCTTCTTGATGAGAGCATGTTCACATGGGGCGGGACGCCTCTGCGCTCTGGTTCTGCTGGTTCATCTATCGTCAACGATCCTGCGGGCAGGGGAATCGGAGAAGGGGGTGCCGCTACCGCAGCCGCTCAGGATCTCCACCGAGTCGCTCGTGGACGGTTCGCTTCAGAAATCCATTGATCGGATCATCGAGAAGCATCCCGCAGCGAAGATTGAACTCCTCCCCGGTGACTATCGACTGGCCCAACCACTACGGTTCACCGCCAAACATTCGGGCATGACCCTGTTGGGGTCATCGGGAGCTGTCATTCGAGGTTCGGTGCGTCTTTCCCTCTGGAAGCCAGTGCCGAACATCGTGGGTTTATGGAAGGCGAAGCTGCCCACGCCCCTCATCTCCACGTTGCAGCCACGCGTGATCTTCTGCGACGACCAGTGGCTTTCCCGTGCCAGGACTCCCAACACTGGCTGGATCGAGACGGAAGAAAAGCTATCCACCACAGCGCCGCTAGTCATGACCATTCCCGCCGAACATTGGCGGGCCTCGTGGAACAATGAACCGGGATTGAAACTTAGAGCCGTGCAAAAATGGGCCGGCTTCGAGCAGCAAGTGATCGGAGTCGATCACGAAACGCATCGGATCACCCTTCCCCTCCCGGCGATCGCTCATCGTCAGGAGAAGATGAATCGTTTCTGGTTCGAGAACACAAAGGAAGACATCGATCTTCCGGGGGAATGGGCCTATCTCCATTCATCGAGCGAGATCGTCTGGAAGCCGACGCACGCGGCGAACTCCGCGGCGGATGTGCCCGCTGTCGATGTGCCTGTTGTCGATTCCCTGGTGATCTTGGATGGCGCCGAGGGCGTCTCCCTCGATGGCCTGACGTTT